>JAOPZF010000068.1 GCA_025964255.1 Solirubrobacterales bacterium
CGATGTCCTCGCGGCGATGGCGGAAGGCAAGTCCAACCGCGGGATCGCCGAGTCGCTGGTCGTCACCCAGGCCGCGGTCGAGAAGCATGTGACCGGCATCTTCCAGAAACTCGAACTCACCCCGGGGCGGCCGAGCATCGCCGTGTCCTCGCGGTCCTCACCTACCTCAGCGAGCCGCGTCGCTAGGGCCCGGCAGCGGCAGAGTGAGCACGATCCGGGTGCCGTCGCCGGCCGGGCTCTCGATCGCGAGCGTCCCCGCCAGGGCATCGACGCGATCGCGTAGTCCCACCAGCCCGGTGCCGCCGCCGAGCGCCGCGCCGCCCACCCCGTCATCGCGGATCTCGACCCGAAGGACGCCCTCGCTCGCCCGGGCGACGACCTCCGCCCGCTCGGCGCCGGAGTGCTTGACGACGTTGGTCAGCGCCTCGCTGACGACGAAGTAGGCGGTCGCCTCCACGCTGGGCGGGAACCGCTCCTCATCGATGTCGACGTCGACCGGCAGCGGCATCCGCGCGACCACCGCTCCCACACCGGCCCGCAACCCGCCGCGGGTGAGGACACCGGGAAGGATCCCGTGCGAGAGCTCACGGAGCGCAGCGACGGCGCCTTCGGTGTGTTCGAGGGCCTCGTCGATCAGCTCCTCGGTCTTCGCGCCGGAGTCCCCAAGCGAGCGGCGCGCCAGCTTCAGCGTGATCAGCGCGTGGACCAGTCGCTGCTGGCCGCCGTCGTGGAGATCGCGGCGGATCCGTCGGCGGGCATCGTCGGCGGCGGCGACGATCCGCGCCCGCGAGGCGATCAGCTCCTCGCGACTGTCGGCGTTGGCGATCGCGGTGGCGACGAGGTCGGTGAACTCGCCGATCTGTGACTCGGTCTCCGGTGGGAAGGCCCGCCCGCGCTTGGACGAGGCGGCGATCACTCCCCACAGGCGGCCTTCGACGATCACCGGGCAGCCGACCGAGGAGCGAATCCCCAGCGCCCGCGCCTCCTCGGCGATCGACCCGCCGGCGCCGACGAAGCTGTCGACGCGCACCGGGCCGGGCTGCTCAAGCACACCCGCGGCGACGCTGGGACCGAGCAGCTCGAATCGCCGGCCGGTCGCCAGCTCAGGCGCCTGGTCACGGCTCCACGCCGCGATCGCGGTTACCGCCGTGTCGGACTCGTAGCGCTCCATCCGCGCCAGGTCCGCCCCGGACAGCAGGCCGACCTCGCGGGTCACGGTCTCGAAGATGCGCGCCGGCTCGGCGCCCTCGGCGACCAGCGTCGCGACCCGCCGCAGCGCTCCCTGTTCGAGCAGCAGCCGATCGAGGTCGTCCCGACTGCGCCCGAGTGAGCCGGCCATCACGTTGAAGGAGCGCTCGAGGTCACCGATCTCCCCCACCCCCTTCTCGGGCAGCCGTGCCGAGAAGTCGCCCTCGGCGACGCGGCCCGCCATCGTGGCGGTGCGCCTCACGGGCCGGGCCACCGACCGCAGCAGGTAGGCCGCGAAGGCGGCGATCAGGGCGAAGGAGCCGACCAGGCCGACGATCCCGAGCGCGATCGCCCGCTGGACGTCGGAGTCGCTCTGATCCTGCCGCCCATCAAGCCGGGCGCGTTCGGCCGCCGCGAAGCCGTCGAGGCGGGCGCGGATCGCATCGACGCGGCGGCTCCCCGAGGCGGTCACCGCGACGCTCGAGGCGCCAGGATCTCCGCGGCGGACCGTCCCGACCAGCGGGATCGAGTAATCGCGGATGTAAGACGTCGCTTCGTCGGCGATCCGGCGGGCGCGCGTCGTCTGTTCGGGGCCGCCGGCGAGCCGTTCGAGCGTCTGGGTCTGAGCGGGAAGCCGCGCCAAGGCGAGCCTCCACGGTCCGAGGAATCGCTCCTGTTTCGTGATCACGAAGCCGCGCGACCCCGTCTCGAGCTCAAGCACCAGCTCGCCGACCTCGTCGGCGGCGGTCAACGCCAGCCGCGAATGGTCGGCGAGACGGCTCGTCTTTCGCACTTCGTCGATGGCGACCAGGAGAAGCCCGAACGTCGCGCCGATGACGATCGCCAGCACCCCACTGGCGGCGGCGAGTCGAAAGCCCAGCTGTGAAAACAGCCGCCTCATCGAATGAGACTACATCCGCGAGGTAGGGCAATCCCCACCCTCGTAATCGGGTTGTTTCCTCGCAACTCTCTGGCGGGAGGGTCTATTGGACCGAGCCGACTTCGGTAACGCTCGGGGTATGGGTCTGTTCGATCCCACGACGCGCACGCTCACCCGCCTCGGCTTCGGGTTGGGCGTCGCGCTGATCGGGGCCTTCGGGCGGCGCGGCCGGGTGGGGTCGCGTCGCTCCCCCGACCACCTGCTGGTCCAAAACGCGCCGCGGGCCGAGGACGAGCGTGATCTCGAGGAGCCGATCTCACCGACCGAGTCCGCCGAGCGGGCCGCCTGGGAGCGGTTCGTCGCCGCCCTCGAAAAGCTGACCGCGGTGCAGGCCGCCTACGCCCTCGACCCCGACGAACTCAGTGCCGAGCAGGTGAGGTGGGCCGAGGTCGAACTCGAAGACGCCGTCGCCGTCGCCGGCGAGTTCGAGGTCAAGAACATCCGCTGGCTGCTCACCTGAGCGAGCCGCACCAACTACTTCCTCAAACAGATCACGGACGAGATGAGCGGGGGGCCAGCCTCCAGCCCCCCGCTCATCCTCGTTCGAATCAGCCGGTCACACCGTGCACCGCGGGGTAGTAACCGCTCGCGTGACCCTGAACCTTCGGGTGGTAGCTTTCGCTCGTCGGACTGGAGAGGCCGTTGATCCACTCGGTCGAGGAGCCGCCGCCACCGTCACACACCGCGTGACCGATGAAGGCCGGGATCACGTCTCGGAAGGTGAAGTTCGCCCCCGCCCGCGTTGCCGCCGCGCTGATCACGTTCTTCATCTGGTCGGCCGTTTCGTTCAGCCGGGTCTCCTCGGCCGGGCTGAAGAAGGTCAGGGCGTTGCAGTCTTCGCCGTTGAACAGGTGCGGGTAGTCGAGCACGATCACTTTCGCGCTCGGCGCCCGGGTCTTGATCGCGTTGTTCACTTCGTCGAGCCTGCCCGGCAGGGTGTTTTTGATGATGCTCTGGGCTCCGTTGATCGCCCCGTTGCAGTCCGAGACCCACGACGGCAGCGCGCATTCGGTGATCACGCTCGAGAAGCCGGCGTCGTTGCCACCGATCGTGTACGTCACCCAGTTCGTCGTCGAGGTGACGCTCGAGACCTGCGAGCTGAGCAGCGTCGAGGTCGTCGCCCCGGAACACGCCGCGTCGACGAATTCCCACGTCGGGTGCGCTTCGTGCAGCAGGTACGGGTACGCGTAGACGGACCGCTGGCAAGTCGGTTCAAAGAAGGTCCGCGTCCCGGTCCCCGACGAATACGAATCCCCCAGTGCTACGTACTTCGTCGCCATCGCCTGCGCCGCGAAGGCAAGGCAGACCGCGACCACGCCGATCACGGCCAAAATCCGAGTCCACTTCATGAAGCTCCCCTCCCAAAGAGTCGCCAGGCCCTTATCCCGGCGTACCCAGCGAAGCTAACACGCCAGACAAGGCTTGTCGATCAATCAGCCTACTTCTAGGTATTGGCTCGATGGCCCGGCGAGGTCAGGCTTCCTCGTCCTGCGGTGCAGGTTCGAGCCGCGTAGCGAGGTTGACGAACGTGGCGTGCCATTTCGACGTGCTCGGCAGACGGGAGGCGTGGTAACGGGCGGTGGCCGCGAGATCCACAAGGGCCATTTCCTCCCGCCGCTCGATCTCGGTTTTCAACATGGGTTTCGGCGCAGGCATCAGCAGCTCTCTTCCAGCCTGACGAGAGACTCCAGGCCGATCTTCGGAATTCGGACAGAACCAATGTCGCACTTCCCGCCCGCGGCACCGCCCGCTCCTCGGGATCCGCCCGTGCGTCGCCAGTTCTCGCAGATACCCTCGCGTCCGCTCCAAGGAAGATCAACTTGACCAAGTCGCCGGCATGTTCGACCCACGCGATGCCTGACATGCGCTCGACCCGTGACCCGAAGAGGCCGAGATCTCGCTGGACGACGAGCGCTGGTCGCACATCATCGCCGGCCACCCTGGGTCGCTGGCTCAAGGTAGTCGTGATCTTCGACCTGGCAGACGGCGGGCGTATCCTCACTGCATTCGAACGGCGAAGGAAGCCATGAGCGTGACGATCGCTGACATCACCTTTGATCGAGTCGATTACGACTCCGACGCCGACGTGCTGTATCTCCACATCGGAGACCCGTCTACCGCGGTCGACTTCGACGAGACACCCGAGGGGCACGCGCTGCGTTTTGATGCCGAGGGCAGGCTGGTAGGAGTCACGCTGGTCCGTCCCAAGCACCTCCTCGACGAGAGCGGTGGATTGCGCATCACCATGCCGGTGCCGAGCGACGTTTCGGCCGGCGACCTGACCCCGGCGCTGAGCGCCTGACCCAGACCTTGACCCGAGAACGAAAAAGACCGCCTCGGGGGCGGTCGTTTCGCTCTACATCTGGAGTACACCTGCTGGGAGCATTTTCAAACCCCGGCACAGCGTCACAGCTCGCGAAGTTAGAACGGCTGCGGCGGCGAATCCTGGCCGACGCGCCGAGCGACCCGCCACGCCGGTCGGAAGTGGCGCACAGAATCGGAGACGTTCCAAAATCCATCAGCGAAGTTCTCGCTAAAGCCGATGAGCTGATGCACACGACCACGATTCATCGGGCTGTCGAGCGGAATCTAGGTCGAGCCGTCAGCTACCGGACGGTCAAAGCCTGCCTCTCGGCAGACATGCGATCGCAGCAGCCTCGATTTGAAAGGATCGCACGAGGCGAATATCGACTGGCTCGAATCTCCGACGACGAACGAAAGCGAGCGGTGGGATCGGCCCGCTAGGGCAGCGGTTACCAGTCGTTCTCTTCGATCGGTTCGGTGTCCTCCCCGTCACGAGGTCCGACAGCCGAAAGCGGGGACACAAAGTTGCCGACTATGCCGCCGCCCTTTTCGAGAGGTTCGGTTGGCTCACCTTCACGAGGGTCATTAGCTGCGAGGCGAGGCGCCGAGGCATTGAGTTTGCCGCCTCCCCGTTCGAGGTGTTCCGTCTCCTCCCCATCTCGCGGGTCCTCAAGGAGCGCTTGGCTCGCAAGAAGATCTTCTAAGGCTGACGACCCCATCACAGAACCCTCATGCTACCGCCGCCACGGACGTCAAAATGAGCCCGCAGACAAGGCCGAGCAGGCCAGCTCCGACGAACCAATATGCGTAGCGAACACGCTTCACCTTGATGCCGTTCGACTTCCGGGCCTGGGGAAGGATTTTCTTGCTGTAGGTCGCCGCCAGATTGGCTATCTCATTAGCAGGGTCGCCGCTGAGACGCTGATCGGTGACCCGTTCTTTGGCGGCCTCTAAGGAGATACCCTCGAATCCCATCGGCGAGAGGGCCTTGAGCGCGATGATCGCGGCGGCCAGCAGCAGCATCGCCGCGAGACTCAGAACGGCCCCAACGGCAATTGCAAAACCGAGTCCCAGCTTGCCTGAAACAACGACGGTCGCCCCAACGGACGCACCGATAGACAAAGCGAGGCCCGCCAAAGAGGCGATCCCCGTCAGCTTGGCGTCGAGCGCCCGCGTCCGTTCGGCCTCGGACTCGACATCAACCCAAGCGCATTCCAGCACGGCTTGAGCGATATCGGGCTTTAGGCGGTCACGGGATTTCAAAAACACTGGCGCGCTTCGAGTGAGTCTCTTGCGGCGAATACAGATCGATCGGGGTCCGGCGAGCCGACAGAGTTAAGACGCTCTCTTGGCAAGGTCGTAAACAACCGCGCGAAGCTCTCGCATTTCATCCTGCATGGCGCGAGTCGCATCGGCGACCGCCAGAGCTGCGAGGGCCGATGCTTCGGTCGCTCGGACAAGCGCCACGCGATTCATCTCCTCCGAATCCCCGGGCGAATAAGACAGCTCCATCGCCCCGACCTGCTTAAGGGCAATGCGTGCCTCCGCGTAGGCATCGAACTGCTCTGGCTCGGCGGCCATTAGGCGCCAGCCTCGTTCCGCGATCCCACCACCGGCTCAGTCCGGCACATCGACAATGGCGATCGAGGCGAGGCGCGAAGGGTCAAGGCGCATGACGCCTTGATTCCCGTACTCGTCAAGAACCTCCAGGCCAAAGATGGTGTTGACCGAGCCGAAGTCGTCCCGAAGCCGCTGCAAGAGGTTGGTCGAGACAGGGCTTGACACAACGCGCCAGCGCTGCCCATCGACATATAGATCAGTCGCCATCGCCGCGCAGAGTATCAAGGAGGAACACGGACGTACCCGTTGCTTGCTCCGCCGGGACAGAAGACATAATCGCGGCATGCAAGAGCCACTGGAAAACCTCAGTCAAAACGCCCAGCGGGTCCAAGCCTGTCTCGCCAAAGACCCCAACCGCACGATGACCTTGGAGGAACTCGCCGAGGAAACCGGGCTCAAACCGGGCGAAACGGCAGATGCCCTGCGGAGTCTGGAGGCGACCAATCACGCCTCAGAGTCCTTCGGCGGCTGGGGCGTCCACCTCTAGATCCAGCCGTTTGCGATGCCCAACCGCGTCGAAGGCAAAACCGTCGAGGAACTGCTTGACGAGATGACCGGACCCCAGGTCGGCTCCGTCGCCCACGAGCAGATCAAGGCAGCCATCCAAGTGCGAGTGGCCGAACTGCAACGCGATGCCGCCAGAGACTCCCTGGCTTGGGCGAAGGTGACGGCCTTGGCAACCGCCACTGCCACCGCGATTGCCTTGACCGCTCTCCTGATAGCTGTTCTCTGATCATGCGGCGAGCGGCAATCGCCCGCCGAGGTCCCAAAAAGAGGGACAGCTAGCCGATCCAGCCACGGCCTCAGCTTCGACTAGTTCTTTGGTGTCGTGGTGGCCGCAAAGCACTGGGCCTAGAGACGAAATCGCCTTCTTCTCTCCGTGCCATCAGCTAGACGACCTCGCCTCATCGGAAATGCATCCCTTGACCCAGACCTTGACCCGAGAACGAAAAAGACCGCCTCGGGGGCGGTCATTTCGCTCTACATCTGGAGTACCGCTACGGGGATTCGAACCCCGGTTTCCGGACTGAGAATCCGGCGTCCTAGTCCCCTGGACGATAGCGGCAAGGTTCGAGCAGTTTAGCGGGCCGTGCGGGGAGAATGCGGTCAGGGGTCACAGAGCGGGATCGGGGCTCGGGTCTGTAGATTGGACGGTCTCGCGGCTGTGGCGGAACTGGTAGACGCGCACGGTTCAGGTCCGTGTGGGCTAACGCCCGTGATGGTTCGACTCCATTCAGCCGCACTACTCCGACCCCGAAGTGGGGTCGGATCCCTGGGCGGGCGGCGCTAGGCCGGACGAGCGTGTTCGGCGGTCGCCGGGTTGGTGCTGAGATTCGGCGCGCGCTGAGGCTCCGAGGTGCGCGCTGGTGCCGCGGCGGGCGCGGGGACCGTGAAGCGGTCGGCGCGCGCGGCGTTGGTGTCGATCGCTTCGGCGAAGGTCGGCCACAGGTCGCGGGGCAGGTCGTGGCCCATGCCGTCGATCATCATCAGCCGCGCGCCAGGGATCGCCTTCGCGGTCGCCCGTCCGCCGGACGGTTTGACCAGCGGGTCGCGGGTGCCGTGGATGACGAGGCTCGGGATCTGGACGTGGTGCAGCCCCTGGGTCCGGTCGCCGGAGGCGAGGATCGCCATCAGCTGGCGCGCCACTCCCGAGGCCGAGTGGCCGCGGTCGTAGGAGGTCGCCGCCATCTCACGGACGACGTCTTCTTCGAAGGGGAAACCGGGCGAGCCGATCACCTTGAAGGTCTTCACCGCGCGCGAGATCACTTCGTCGCGCTTCGACGGTGGGTTGCCCAGCATCAGGCCGAAGGCCTTGAGGCTCGGCTGCCCGCTGCGGCGGCTGCCGGTCGTCGACATGATCGAGGTCATCGAACGCAGCCGGTGCGAATGGCTGATCGCCATCTGCTGGACGATCATCCCGCCCATCGAGGCGCCGACCACGTGGGCCTGATCGAGCTCGAGGTGGTCGAGCAGCCCGACCGTGTCCTTGGCCATGTCGCTGAGCAGGTACGGCGCGCTCGAGCGGCGCCCGAGCAGCATGTCGGCCCGGCTCGGCATCCCGAGGTAATCAAGGTGGCTGGAGCGGCCGATGTCGCGGTTGTCGAAGCGGATGACGCGGAAGCCGCGGTCGGCGAGCAGACTGCAGAAGCCGTCGAACCAGGCGATCATCTGCGTCGCCAACCCCATCACGAGGACCAGCGGCTCGCCGTCGGGCTCGCCCATCTCCTGGTGACAGAGCTCGATCCCGTTCGCCGCCGCAATCTGCTCTTCACCAAATGAATACATCGACGGCAGTTTAGCGACGCCTGGCCGGCTGGCCAAGAGAGGTTTTCGGTAGAAGCTCAGACATGAAGACAGCGATCGTCTCCGACCTGCACCTCGGCACCGCCGGCGGCACCGACGTGCTCCGCGACCGCGGGATCCGTGACGTCCTGCTCGAGGAGCTGCGCGGCGCCGACCGCCTCGTGCTGCTCGGTGACGTGATCGAGCTACGCGAACGGCCGCTCGGGGCGGCGCTCGACCTGGCGCTGCCGGCACTCGCCGAGATCGGCGCGGCAGTCGGCGACGTCGAGGTCGTCCTCGTCCCCGGCAACCACGACGCGCGCCTCGCCGAGCCGCTCCTCGACGGGCTCTCGATGGCCGGCGCGCCCCTCGCCCTCGACTCCACCGCCGACCCCTCCCCCGGCCCGACCGCGGCGATCGCCGCCGCCCTCGCCCCGGCCCGCCTGCGCGTCGCCTACCCCGGGATCTGGCTGCGCGACGACGTCTACGCCACCCACGGCAACTACATGGACGTCCATCTCACCCTGCCGCGCGCCGAGTGCGTCGCCGTCGCCTTGATCCGACGGCTCGCCGGCGAACTCCCGGACGAGGCGACGCCCGCCGATTACGAGCGCCTCCTCCGCCCCATCTACGGCCTCTCCTTCGGCGCCGCGCAGTCGATGCGCCGCCGCCCGCGCCCTCGCGACCGCGGCCCCTCGGAAGCCGCCTGGGAACTCCTCGCCGGCGAGCGCCCCGACCGCACCCGCGCGCGCCGCGCCAAAGTGCGCGCCGTCCGCGCCGCCTTCCCGCTCGCCGTCGCAGGCGTCAACCGCCTCCTGCGCGCCGACTTCGACGCCGACATCAGCGGCGCGGCGATCTTCCGCAGCGGCGTCGCGGGCGGGACCGAGATGGCGCGACGGCTCGGCGTAGACGCCGGCCACGTGATCACCGGCCACACCCACCGCGGCGGCCCTCGCCCCGAGGAAGGCCCTTGGCGCCTGCCCGGCGGCGGCGAGCTCCACAACACCGGCAACTGGGTCTTCTCGACCCCGCTCCACAACCCAGGCGAGCCGCCGAACTCCTACTGGCCGGGGACCGTCACCTGGGTCGAAGGCTCGGGCCCGCCGCGCCGCGTCGAGCTGCTCCGCGACCGCACCCACCACGACATGGTCACCCTCGTCGCCCGCTCCCGCGGGATCAGGTCCGCAACCACTCCGCGATGATCGCGCCAATCTCGGGGCCCGCGTCCTCCTGGAGGAAGTGGGAGGCGTCCGGGATCGGGATCGGTGCGGGGAAGTTCAGCTGCTCGGAGACACGCTCGCCGACCGCGAACGGGAGGACCGGGTCGTCCTCGGCCCAGAGGACCAGGGTCGGGCGGTCGTCCTCGCGCAGGGCGTCGGCGACGCTTTTGCCCTCGGCCGCGCCGGGCGCGTCGGGCTCGGTCGGCAGGATCAGCGGGAAGGCGCGGGCGCCGGCCTTCGACTCCGCGTCTACATAAGGAGCCTCGTAGGCGGCGATCACCTCGTCGCCCGGATCGTGCTTGCAGCCGCCCCGGACCAGCATCCCGACCGGGACCTCCTCGGCGTTCCGCACGAAGTCCCGGAACGCGAGCCAGGCGTCGCTCATCCGTTGGTGGCCGGTGAACGGGCCGGTCTCCATCACCACCAGGCGCTCGAACCACTCGGGGTGTTCGACCGCCAGCCGGAGGCCGATCGGCCCGCCCCAGTCATGGACGACCGCGGTCGCGCCGCTCAACTCGAGCCGGCCGAGCAGCTCGGTCATCAGCTCGATGTGCCGGTCGTAGGTGTAGAAGCCGACGTCGGTCGGCTTGTCGGAGCGGCCGAAGCCGGCGTAGTCGGGAGCGATGCAGCGGAAGCCCGCGGCCGCGACCGGCGGGATCACCTTGCGCCAGAGGAACGACCAGGTCGGCTCGCCGTGGAAGAAGACGACGGGCGGGCCCTCGCCCTCGTCGAGGTAGGCGAGCCGCAGCCCGTCGACCTCCTCGTAAGAAGACTCGAACGGGAAATCGGGCAGCCCGCGCAGCCGCTCGTCCGGCGTCCTTGAGACCCCCGCCTCCATGCGCCCGACCCTAACCCGCCGGAGGGCGGAAGGGAAACCCTCTCGCGTGATCGGGTTTCTCTACCTTGTCGCTCAACTTTGTGGTACGGTGCTGCCCTTCCATTGTTTACCTAGTTAGTCGAAAAGGGAAGGAACAACCTAGATGCGGAACGCTCGCACCACCCGGCGGCGCGGCGTGACGGTAGCCCTGGCGGCCGCCCTCACTCTCGTTGTCGCATTGGTCGTCGCCGGCTGCGGCGGAGGCAGCAGCAGCAGCTCCGGCTCCACCAGCGAAGAATCGAGCGGAGGCTCCTCGGGAGGCGCCAAGCTCAGCGTGGTCGGTTACTCGACCCCGGAATCGGTCTACACCGAAGCCCTCCAGCCGGCCTTCGAAAAAACCCCAGAGGGCAACGGCGTCAGCTTCAGCGACTCCTTCGGCGCCTCCGGTGACCAGAGTCGCGCGGTCGCGGCAGGCCAGCCGGCCTCGATCGTCCACTTCTCGACCGGCAGCGACATGGAACGCCTGGTCGAAGAAGGCGAACTCGTCGCCAAAAACTGGAATCAGAACAAGTACAAGGGCATCGCCACGAAATCCGTCGTCGTGATCCTTGTCGAAAAGGGCAACCCCCTCGGCATCAAATCCTTCAAAGACCTGGAGGAAAGCGAAGAAGCCGAAGTGATCACGCCGAACCCGTTCAGCTCCGGCTCGGCGCGTTGGAACATCATGGCCGTCTACGGGTCGGCGATCGAAGAAGGCGCCTCCGAAGCCGAAGCGCTGGAAGACGTCAAGAAGGTGCTCGAAAAGACCACCGCCCAGCCGGGCAGCGGTCGCGACGCCTTCTCGGCCTTCTCGCAGGGCGAGGGCAACGTGCTCCTCACCTATGAGAACGAAGCGATCAAGGCGGAAAAAGAAGGCGAAGAAGTCGAATACGTCATCCCGCCGTACACGATCTCGATCGAAACCCCGATCGCGGTCACCGCAGAAGCGCCTGAGCCGCAGGCCGAAGAATTCCTCAAATGGCTCTGGGAAGAAGAAGCGCAGGAACTCTGGGCTGAAAACGGCTACCGGCCGGTGAACCCGAAACTGGTCGACCCGAAAGAGTTCCCGGAACCGGAAAAAGGCCTGTTCGACATCGCCAAATTCGGCGGGTGGAGCAAAGTCAAGGAAGAGTTCTTCGACGAAGAAAACGGCTCGGTCGCCAAGATCGAGGAAGAACTCGGATACCCGACGACCTCCGGTTGATCGATGGAGGCCCACGCCGCGAATAGTCCAGTCGCACCCCCCCGGGCAAGGCACTTCCGCCTGCCCGGGGTGGGCGCGGGCCTCGGCCGAGGGGTCGTCGTCCTCTGGCTGAGCATCATCGTGCTGCTGCCGCTCGCGGCGCTGCTCGACAAATCGCTCAGCGAAGGGCTCGGCCACTTCTGGGATCAGGTCAGCTCGCCCGGAGCGAAGAGCTCGCTCGAGCTGATCCTCGTCTGCTCGCTGATCGTCGTCGCGATCAACGCCGTCTTCGGCACGATCGTCGCCTGGCTCCTGGTCCGGGACAACTTCCCCGGCAAGTCGATCCTCAACGCAATCATCGACCTCCCCTTCGCGCTGCCGACGATCGTCGCCAGCCTGATCCTGATCCAGCTCTGGGGTAAAAACTCACCGGTCGGGATCGACATTGCGCTGACCCGCGCGGCGATCGTCGTCGCGCTCTGCTTCGTCACCCTCCCCTTCGTCGTCCGCGCGGTACAGCCGCTGCTGATCGAGATGGACCGCGACATGGAGGAGGCGGCGGCCTCGCTCGGCGCCGGCGGCCTCACCGTCTTCCGCCGCATCATCTTCCCGAACCTCCTCCCCGGCCTCGCCGCCGGCGTCGCCCTCGCGTTCGCCCGGGCGCTCGGCGAGTACGGCTCGGTGCTGCTCTTCGCGGGCGGCAAAAAAGACACCACCGTCGCCTCGATCCTGATCGGGCAGCAGATCGAACAGGGCAACGAATCGGGCGCCGCGGCGATCTCGATCGTCCTCCTGCTGATGGCCCTGGTCTGCCTGCTGCTGATCACCTTGATCCAGCGCTGGGGCACCCGCCACGAACGTGCCCAGGGCGCCGGGGCCGGCGGGTTCACGATCCCGATGAGCGGTGGCGGCATTGCCGGCGCCGCCGAAGACCCGTCAGCCCGTCCGCCCGGCAGCTTCGGCGGCGAGGACCTCGACACGGGCGCCCCCGGCACTCAACCGCCGCCGCCGCGCGAGGAGGACGACCAACGTGAATAGCTCCGTCAACGACAACCGGTCGAGCCGTTGGGGCCTGCGCGTACTCGGCCTTGGCTACATCGCCGTTCTGCTCGTCGCCCCCCTGGTCCTGCTCTTCTACAAGACCTTCGAAGAAGGCCTGGCGCCGCCGTGGGAAGCGATCACCTCCAGCGACGGCCTCCACGCGCTGAAGCTGACCCTGCTGACGGTGGTGATCGCGGTGCCGCTGAACACCGTCTTCGGCGTGATCTGCTCGCTGCTCCTGGTCCGCCATAAGTGGAAGGGCAACTGGGTGATCGACGCGGTGATCAACCTGCCCTTCGCGATCAGCCCCATCGTCATCGGCCTCTCGCTCTTCCTCCTCTACGGCAAACAGGGATGGTTCGAACCGGGGCTCGCCGAAGCCGGGATCAAGATCCTCTTCTCGACCCCCGGCATCATCCTCGCCTGCATCTTCGTCTCGGTGCCCTTCGTGGTCCGCGAGACGGTGCCGGTGCTGCAGGAGATCGGCACCGAACAGGAGCAGGCGGCGGAGACGCTCGGGGCCAACGGATGGCAGACCTTCTGGCGGGTCACCCTGCCGGCGATCCGCTGGGGCGTCGCCTACGGCGTCGTCCTCTGTACCGCCCGCGTGCTTGGCGAGTTTGGCGCCGTCTCGGTCGTCTCCGGAAACATCTCCGGGGAAACCCAGACGCTTCCCCTCTTCGTCGAGAAGAACTACGAGAACTTCAACCTCCCGGGCGCTTTTGGCGCCGCCGTGCTGTTGGCCCTCCTTGCCTTGGTGGTGCTGATGGCGATGAACCTGCTCAAACGAAAGGAGGCGTCCTGATGGGTATCTCAGTCGAGGGAGCTAACAAGAGCTTCGGGGACTTTCAGGCGCTTGACGACGTATCGATAGAGGTCCCGGACGGTTCGCTGACCGCGCTGCTCGGGCCCTCCGGAAGTGGCAAGTCGACGCTCCTGCGGGCGATCGCGGGCCTGGAGACGCTCGACGCCGGTCGGGTGGTGATCGACGGCGAGGACGTGTCGAAGAAGCCCACCCAGAAACGCGAAGTCGGCTTCGTCTTCCAGCACTACGCCGCCTTCAAGCACCTGAGCGTGTTCCGCAACGTGGCGTTCGGGCTCGAGGTGCGCAAGCGCCCGAAGGACGAGATCCGGGCGCGGGTCACCGAGCTGCTCGAGCTCGTGCACCTCGAGCAGTTCGCCGACCGGCTGCCCGCGCAGCTGTCCGGCGGTCAGCGTCAGCGCATGGCGCTGGCACGGGCGCTCGCCGTCGAGCCGGAGGTGCTGCTGCTGGACGAGCCGTTCGGGGCGCTCGACGCGCAGGTCCGCAAGGAACTGCGCAAATGGTTGCGCGAGATCCACGACCGCACCGGCCACACCACGGTGTTCGTGACGCATGACCAGGAAGAGGCGCTGGAGCTCGCCGACCGGCTGGTCGTGATGAGCCAGGGCAAGATCGAGCAGGTCGGCACGCCCGACGACGTCTACGACCGCCCGAACTCGCCGTTCGTCTTCGGCTTCATCGGCGAATCGAG
>JAOPZF010000075.1 GCA_025964255.1 Solirubrobacterales bacterium
GTGCGTTCGTCGCTTGTACCCCTATACGGCTACAAGCGACGAACGCCCGATTCCGACGCCTGAAGAAGAAGGGACAAACCGTGACCTTCCATGACTCTTCGTCCCGGGACGCGCGCAGTTCGAGGAATAAGGCGAACGCTCCCGGGCACTCTCCGCACTCCCGGCCGTCACGGCCACGGCCACAGCCTGCCAGGGCCGTGGACGAGACGGCCGCGTCCCCTTCGGGCGCCAGCTTTTCCGGCCGGGTCCTCAGCCGCCCCCGACCGTCCCGAGGATCCGGCCGCTGCCGCCGACCTTCACCGCGGCGCCGCCGAGGTCTTCGCGCGAGAGCTGGGCGATGATCCGGGCGCCTTCGCCGCTTGGATCTGGGACCGGCCGGCCGGCTTCGATCAGCCGCACCGAGGCGATCCGGCCGGAGCGGAAGGCGCCGTCGGGGTCGAGGGTGACGTGGAGGACGGCCGAGGCGCCGAGGACGCCTTCGGTGGCGAAGTTGTGGAAGCCACTGAAGTTGCCGAGGCTGTAGGCGATCAGCCGGCCGCGGTAGATCTCCATCGCGCGCAGGACGTGCGGGCCCGAGCCGAGCACCAGGTCGGCGCCGGCGCGCACCGCCATCTTGGCGAACGCCTCCGGGTCGCCGCGGTCCTCGCCGAGGTATTCCTCCTCGCCGCCGGTCAGGTGCTGCGCGCCCGTCCCCTCGGCGCCCGCGTGGATCGCGACGACGACGATCTGGGCGCGCCTTCTCGCCTTCCGGATCAGCGCCCGGGCGGCGGGCAGGTCGAGCAGCGAGGCGGTGGTCGCGTAGGGAGCGAAGCCGAGGAAGGCGACCTTCTCCCCTCCCGACTTGACCACGGTGATCTCGCCCGGCAACCCGTCCTGGGCGATCCCGGCCTTGTGCAGCGCGGCGATCGTCTGTTCCAGGCCCTCCTGACCGAAGTCGTAGGAGTGGTTGTTGGCGTCGTTCATCACCGTGAAGCCGGCGGCGGCGAGGTCATGTGCGTAGCTCGGCGGCGTGCGGAAGGCGTAACAGTCGCCGGAGGGAGCGCCGCCGCACTTGGGCGAGTCGGAGACGTCGGTGAGCGTGCCCTCGAGGTTGCCGAAGACGACGTCGCCCTGCAGCTGCCCCTTCACGGGGTCGAGGTAGGACCCTGGATCCGACGGCAGCTCGGGTGAGTTGCCGAGCATCGTGTCGCCGACGGCGGCGAAGGTGATGCCGGCGCCGGACTTCGCTCCGCCTTTCCCTTCCTCCACGGCCGCGTCCTGGATCTTGCCACCGTCCGCCTTCCCGGTGGTGGCCATCGCGTTCGGGGAGCGCACCGTCCCGCCGGAGAAGGAGCCCACGGCGATCGCGACGACGACCGCCAGCGCGGCCAACCTCAGCAGCCATGCGGCGATCGGCTTCATCATCGACTTATCGCACCGCCGTAGGACGACCTCGCGATCCGGCCGCGATCGTGCAGGCGCCCGCGCCGGAGCAACGGCCGGCGAGCGCCGACCCATAAGATCGGCCGATGCGTCGCAGCATCGCCATCGCTGTCGCGCTCGTCCTCATGCTCGTCGGGCTCCTCGGTTTCGCCACCGAGGCCTTCGTGGCGATCGGTTGCGTGATCCTTGTGCTCGGCTCGCTGATGCTCGCGATCGCCCTCGGAATGGGCGGCGGCGAAGACGAAGATCAGCCGAAGTCCAGCTGAGCGCAAGAAAAATAACCGACCAAACGTCAGTTAAAGAATCCTGTCGATTGGGTATGCTCGCCCCCATGCGGAATTACGTGGTGGCCGCGTGGGAGCGGCGACGCCACCGAGAACGAGAGCTTCACGAAGTCACGGCGGAAACCGCCGAGCATGCGATCGTCGCGATCGCGTCCTCCCGACCGCTCGACGAGCAGCCCGGCGTCTACGAAGCCTGGCCGTCCGACTCACCCGAGTTGAACCTCCGCATCACCTACGCGGCCCCCCGGCGTCAGCTGCGTCTCCAGCCCGACACGGAATAGCCCTCCCACACCGGGCGCCCCATGAGGTGCTCGCGCCGCCGTACGCTCTAACGATGGATATCGTCGACAGGGGCGATGACTCGGGCGAGGGTCCCGTCCAGATCGCCTTCGCCGACACCCGCGAGGAGGCGGCGCTGATCCGCGGCCTGCTCCGCGAAGCGAAGATCAAGAGCATCGCCCGGCAGACGTCGTTCGAGGGTCCGACCCTCGGCACGGGACTCCTCACCCGCAGCTCCCGCCGGATCTACGTCCGCTCGGAGGACGCCGCCGCGGCTCGCACCCTGATCGCCGAGACGATGGTCGAGGACCCGGCCGAGATCGAAATCCCCGAACCCGTCAACGCCGCCTATCTCGACGAAGCCCGCGGTCACAAGCCCCGCGGATACAACATGATCGGCGCCTACGCCCGCACCTGGCTGGTCGCGATCGTCGTCCTCGGGCTCATCCTCGTCGCCTTCCTGATCTTTCACTGACCGGCGAGTTCGGCGGTCCGTCGCTCCTCGAGGATGTCGGCAACCATCGCGCTCGCTCGCCCCGCCGCATCGAGCGGGGCCACGCCGGCGGCCCGGTCGGCGAGGTAGGAGACCATGAAGGCGTCGCCCGTGCCGGTGGTCTGGACGTCGGCGACCGCCCGGGCCGGGATGTGATTGCGGTCGCCGTCGAGGTAGAGATCGCACCCGCCGCCGCCGAAGGTGACGAGGATCTCGGCGATGCCGAGTCGGGTCGCGGTCGGTGTGTCGAAGGGGCCACCGACGAGCGCGTCCGCCTCCTCTTGGTTCAGCTTGAGCACCTCGATCGGATCGAGCAGCCCGCGGTCGAATTCGCCGTCCAGATGTAGTCGGCCCAGTTGCGGGACCCGCACCAATCCCTGGCCGTCGAGGGAGATGCGATGGCCGCGCGCCACCAGCGCCTCCAAGAACTCGAGCGGGAAGTCGCCGCGCAGGAGCGGCGCGAGGTGGACCCACTCGGTGCCGATCGCCGCCGCGCCGATCTCCGACTCCGCCCACGGCTCGCCGATCGAGTTGACGTTCATCCGCCTCCCGCCGTCTTGGTAGCGCAGCGCGAACGAGCTCGTCCGCGGCGTCCAGAGCGGCGCGATCAACTCGCCGTAACGGTCGAAGACCGGCTGGAACAACGGCAGATCGTCGCGTGACAGCCGCGCCACAACCCGCCCCGGCTGCCCCATCGCCTCCAGCGCCATCGCCGCGAACACCGGGCACCCTCCGGCCGTCGGCGGCCCGTCGTCGACGTAATCGACCGAGAAGTTCCCGAGGACGGTCACTCCGGTCTGTATCGGTTGGTTCACTGATCCTCCAATGCGGCGGGCTGGACTCGAACCAGCGACCAAGGGATTATGAGTCCCGTGCTCTAACCAACTGAGCTACCGCCGCGTGTGTCTAGTTACCGGCTCTAGACCGCCGTTTGCCATCGACCAGCTGGGGAATTTCCCCACCTGCGTCAGAGGCAGTTTCGCGCTTTGTGCCTATTTGTGCCCATTGAAGGGCTGCGTCGAACTGCTCCAGCGCCGCGCCGTCCAGCTTCTCTCGACGCTTCACCGCCCGAGCGTAGACCTTCATCGGGAACGACGGATCTGACCAGCCACCCTGCTCGCCGACGGTTATCGGGTCGTCGCCGACGACATACCTCAGACTGGCGAACGTCCTGCGGAGACTGTGGGGCGTCACGCGCTCGCTGAGCGGCGCGATCCCCATCCCTTCTCGCTTGGGGTTGGTGGCGGCGATGGCGCTCTTGAGTCGACGGGAGACGTTGGCCGGCGTCTGCGCCGTTCCCCGTTTGCCGATGAACACCGGATCGTCCGGCGACGTTATCGACGACGTGGCCGCGAGCGTCCACAGTTCGGTCACCAGGGCGTCGGGCAGGTCGACTTCCCGCCGCCCTCATCGAGTCGACGGGCCGGGACATCGGGGGGCGGGAAGCATGAAGATGATCCTGACCAAGGCCGCGACGGACGTGATCCGCATCGAGGCCCAGGAGCTCTCGACCAACCCGCTGATCCGCGGGTTGTCCGCCGACGCGGTCGGCTCGACGCGGAGGCTGCTGGTCCTGTGCCGGCCGCCCGAGATCTCCGAGCCATGTGGCCCCTGACGCGCCTCTACTACCTGTGGTGGCTGCGGTGCCTGATCGGCCGCCTCGTTCTGGAGGGTCGGGATTTAGGTCCTCTGACACGTTCCGGGTACGAGGAAGAGGCCATGCAGCCTCGACTGGGGCAGCAGCCTCTCCAACGTCCGCCAGACGACCTCAGGCGGAATGTCGGCGATTGTGACCGAGAGACTGCCTGGCGTCCGCAGCTCCCCGTCGGGGGGCAAACCCAGGATGAGTGTCAGGAGAGCGAGCGCTTCGTCGACTTCGACGGCGTCAATGACAGATTCGATCACCTCCGGCCTCAAGTAGAGGAATGTCATCTCGCTGGTGCTCATAAACTCCGACTACCCAAAATTAGGGGGAGCCAAGAGTATTTTTTGGGTAGGCATATCTCGTCTACGCCCGCCCGGGTTCGTTTTCGGATTTGGGCACAGACGCCTGATCCTGTGCCCGAACCCTGCCGAAACGGGCCGTATCTGCGCTATCTGAGACGGAAAGAGGCCCCGATATGGGACCTCTTTTTGGCTCTACAGGCGGATGGGGCGGGTCGGATTTGAACCGACGACCGTGGGATAATGAGCCCGTGCTCTAACCAACTGAGCTACCGCCGCGGGGTGCCCCGCCCCATCGTGCCGGACTATTCAGCCTTCACGCACTGGGCGAGAACTGACAGCAGTATGCCTTCGCGGACCTGATGCGTGCCGTTTCCGAGGCCGACGACTTTGCCGCCGGGGAGTTCTTCCACGTTTTGTTTGACGCATTCGAGCTGGGCGCCTTCGAAGCCTTGGGCTTCGGCGACCTTCCGCATGGGTTGGACGAAGCCCGCGCGGTAGAGGGCGAGTTCCTTTTCGGAGGCGTTGGGATCGATCACCGGGCGCTTGCTCGATTTTTCGCAGGCGGGACCGGCCGCCGCGATGATCTGTTCCGCCTTCCCGGCGCGGCTGGATTCAGGCAGTTCTTCCAGCGCTTCGGCTTCCTTCGGGCTCAGTTCCTCCTTCACCCGGGCGACGACGCAGTTGGTGTACCAGCGCTGGTAGGGGAACTGGGCGAGCAGCGTTTCGAGTTCGGGGTAGACGCCGTGGACGTCGGCGGGCACGGTGATCGTCCCACCTCCCACGCTTTCGGTCTGGCCTCCGGAGGAGCCGCAGGCGGCGAGCAGGAGCCCGGTGGCAAGGGCGGCGATGACGAGCAGGGTGGCGCGCACGGACGGACGACGATAGAGATCGGGGCGGGCTAGGCGCTGAACAGCTGGGCGAGGCTGCGACCGACGTCGGGCGGCTCTTCTTCGCCCTTCGCCGCCGCCTTGGCGCCCTCGGCGAGCGCCTTTGCCGCGTCGGCGATCTGGTGGTCACGGCCACCGCGGATCGTCCCGGTCTTCTTCGCTTCGGCCAGGTCGGACTCCATCAGCCCGGCGAGCTCCGACAGCCGCCGCAGCCCCACCACCCCGGCCGTGCCGCGCAGCGCGTGGGCTTCCGCCCGCATCGTCTCGAAGTCCGTCGTCGCCGTTGCCAGGCCGGCCGAGATCACGTCGCAGCGACGCCGCGCCTCCTCGGCGAAGGTGGCGAGCAGCTCGTCATCGGAGGCAGTTTTGTCGCTCATTCGGAGATCACCCTATCGACGGTCTTGCGCATCAGATTGGTCCCGAATGCGCCCTCGATCGTCGCACTGATCACGCCTTCGCGGTTGATCGCGAACAGCCACGGTTCGGTCGGCAGGTGGAATCGGCGCACCTGAGGACGCACCCCCTTAGACGGGTCGTTGTCGTTGTAGATCTCCATGTGGATGAAATTCGCCTTGCCTTCGAATTCGTGCTGGGCCTGCTCCGCCACGTCGACTACCGGCCCGCAGGCCCGACTCTGGCAGAACTTGGGGGTCGTAAACAAGAGGAGTATCGGTTCCTTTCCCAGCACGTCCGCGTAGTTGACCTTGTTCTGCGTGTCCGGGGGCACTCTCGTCGAGATTTTCGCGAGGTCGCCGCCGACGCTCTTCGCCGTCGGCGTCTGGATCAGCGGCGCTTTCTCGCCGGGCGTGGGGATCTTTTCGAATTCGCCCACATGGACGCTTGCCAGGGGTTTCTCGGCCAACCCGCCCTTTTCCTTGATCAGCGCGACGATCTTGTATTCGCCTTCGCTCGGGAAGGGGATCTGGGCCGAGTAGACGACGCTCGCGACATCGGGGTCTTCGGTGGTCGTCTTGCTCTGAAATTCGGGCTTCGTCGCCAGCGATTCGATCGACGCCGGGAACGGGCCGACGACGGGCCGTTCCCCAATCGCCTGCGGGCCCGGTTTCACTTTCGGCACCTCGACGTAATAGATCGCCACTTCGGCGTCGGCGATCTCCTTGCCTTCCTTGCCCGCGACGGCTTTTTCGGAGACCAGAAACGGGTAGCGCTCGGTCCCGGGGTAGAAGGCTTCGGCGGAGGCGTTGATCTTCACGGTCGGCAGGACTTTCGCTTCTTCGAGGAATTTTTCCAGCGAGCGCCCATCGGTCGCCGGGAAGGCGCTCTTTGGTGGGGCCGGGCGACTCTTGCCGCTCTCGGCGCTCTGATTGACGTGGGAGGAGATCGACGACCCCCCGCCGCAGCCCGCCAGCACGAGCGACCCGCACGCGAGCAGGCAGGCGAGGCCCGGAGCGAAACGGAGGGCGCGCATCGGCGCCATGTTTTCAGAGGTAGGCTGCCCGCGTCGTCGACTGGAGGGAGGAAGCATGGCGGAGCGAGCAGCATTGATCACGGGGGCGTCCGGTGGGATCGGCCTGGCGATCGCGGAGGTGCTGGCAGGCGAGGGGTACGGGCTGACGCTTTCGGCGCGCCGGCCGGAGAAATTGGAGGACGCGGTCGCGCACCTGCGGGAGGCCGGCCACGAGGTCGAGACCGTCGCCGCGAACGTCTCCGACGAGGCGGAGCTGAAGAGCATCTTCACCGCGCACGAGGCCCGCTTCGGTCGCCTCGACGTGCTGGTCAACAACGCCGGCGTCGGGATCGGAGCGCCGCTGGCGGAGATCGAGACGAAATTCCTCGACATGCAGCTGGCGGTGAACCTGCGCTCGATCATCCTCGGCACCCGCGAAGGGATGCCGATGCTGCGCAAGGCGGGCGAGGAGCACCGCAAGGCCCTGATCCTCAACATGGCCTCGATCGCCGGCAAATCCGGCCAGCCGTGGCTCTCGATCTACGGCGCGACCAAGGCCGCGGTGTTGAACTTCAGCGTCGCCACCGAGCGCGAGGTCGGCAAAGAGGGGATCGCCTGCACGGCGTTCGCGCCCGCCTTCGTCGACACCGCGATGACCGACTTCGTCAAGGGGGCGGTGCCGGCCGAGGAGATGATCCGGCCGAGCGACATCGGCGAGGGCGTCCGCTACCTGCTGAAGCTCTCCCCCAACTGCCACATCCCGGAGATCGTCTTCACCCGCGGCGGCGAGTCGGACGGCGCCCCCTAGGGTGCGCGTCCTCGTCGCGGCTTTCGGCGATCCCGGTCATGTCTTCCCGGCGATCTCGCTGGGACGAGGGCTGGCGCGCCGCGGGAACGAGGTCACGGTCGAGACCTGGGAGGAGCGCCGCGCCGCGGTCGAGGGCGCCGGGCTTGGCTTCGCCGCAGCGGAGGAATACCGCACCTTCCCGCCGCCCGAGCCCGATACCGACGACGGCCGTCACGCCGCCGACGCGGCCCGGGCGCTGCTGCCGCTGATCGAGCGGCTCGACCCGGCGGTCGTCGTCTCGGACATCC
>JAOPZF010000145.1 GCA_025964255.1 Solirubrobacterales bacterium
GTCACCGTGGTCCTGCTCGGCGTGCTGATCCCGGTCTTCCAGACCGCGCAGGCGAAGTCCGACGAAGTGCAGAGCGAGCTGAACGTCTCGTTCGCGCTGTTCGGCAGCGCCACCAACGCCGAAGTCACCGCGGCGAAAGAAACGGTGGAAGCCGTGCCGGGCGTCGCCTCGGTTGCCTACATCTCCAAGCAGGAAGCGCTGAAAACGCTGAGAAGCGAACTGAGCGACAAATCGATCGTCGAAGAGCTGCACACCAACCCGCTGCCCGCCAGCCTTCAGGTCCAGGCCGACGACGCCTCCGACCTCGGGCAGATCGAAAAGGAAGTGATGGGGACGAGCGGCGGCGCCGCGGCGAACCCGATCAGCCCGGCGATCTCGAACTCCTTCTCCCGCCAGCAGTCCCAGCAGCAGATCGCCAAGGTGACGAGCGCGCTGAAGATCGTCCTCACCGTGCTGATGGCGCTCCTGATCGCCGCCTCGCTGCTGCTGATCGGCAACACGATCAGGCTCTCGATCTTCACCCGGCGACGCGAGGTCGAGGTGATGCGCCTGGTCGGCGCCACCCGCTCGTTCATCCGCTGGCCGTTCCTGATCGAGGGGGTCGTGGTCGGTTTCGTAGGAGGCCTTCTCGCCATACTGATCCTGTGGATCGGCAAGATCACCATCGTCGACCCGTTGAGCGAAAACAGCAGCAACGCGCTGGCGTCCGCCCAACACAACAGCTCGATCCCGTTCCCGGCGCTGATCGCCATCCTCTTCGGTGCCGCGATCGTCGTCTCGACGATCGGTTCGGGCATCACGCTGCGCCGCTTCCTGCGGGTCTGAGGGCCGCGTGAGGGTCCGCGGTGCGATCGCCCTCGGCGTCGCCCTGATCGCGTTCCTCGTCCTCGGGGTCTACCTCGGCGGCCACCCGTCGAAGCTGCCGACCTTCGCCCGCGAAGCGTTCACCGAAGAACCGACCAGCCTGGTCGCCGAAGCCTCGGAAATCATCAAGGACAACTACTTCCGCAAGGTTGGCAACACCGAGCTCGGCAACGCGTCCCTGCAGGGGATGGTCCGCGAGCTGCGCAAACGCCACAAAGACCGCTTCAGCGACTACTTCTCGCCGGAAAGCCTGGAAGGGTTCACCCAGCAGATCGAAGGCCGCTTCTCCGGGATCGGCCTGAGCGTCGTCTCCTCGAAAAAAGGACTTCACGTGGTCAAGGTCTTCCACGGCTCGCCCGCCGAAGAGGGCGGGATCGAAGCGGGGGACACGATCGTCTCGGTCGAAGGCAAATCGATCGCCGGGCTCGACTCGGCCGAAGCGACGAACAAGATCAAGGGGCCGGAAGGCAGCGAAGTCACGGTCGGCGTCGAAGACGCGAAGACCCACAAGGTGAGCGAAAAAGCGCTGACCCGGGCGGAGGTCGAGCTGCCGAACGTGTCCAGCCGCACCTTCAAGACCGACGGCAAGACGATCGGCTACGTGCGGCTCTTCTCCTTCAGCGCCAACGCCTCGAAACAGCTGGCGCACGGGATCGAAAAGGTGAATAAAGAAGGGGCCGAAGGGATCGTCCTCGACCTGCGCGAGAACCCGGGCGGCCTGCTCGACGAGGCGGTCGCGACTGCCTCGCTCTTCCTGCCCGAGGGCGAAACCGTGGTGACGACGAAATCGCGCACCAAGGGCGACTCGACGAAGACGACGAGCGCCGGCAAGATCGTCAACGTGCCCTTCGACGTCCTGGTCGACCGCAACACGGCGAGCTCCGCCGAGATCCTCACCGCAGCGCTGAACGAGGACGGCGGCGCGACCGTGGTCGGGACGCGGACCTACGGCAAGGGCGTCTTCCAGGAAGAGCACGACCTCGAGAACGGCGGCGCGCTGAAGCTGACGGTCGGCGAATTCTTCACCCCGAACGGGGAAAACCTGGCGCGCACCGGCGGTATCCACCCGGAAGTGAAAGTTGTCGACAAACCGCGCACGACCGTCGACGAGGCCAGGCAGAAAGCGCTCGAAACGGTCGCCGCGCAGGTCACCGGTTGAGCCCGCGCCAGGAGCGCGGTCGCGGGAAAGGGCGGCGGTCCGGCGCGACGCCGCGGAGCGGAAGTGGCTCCGGGGGCGGTGGGCGACGTTCGGGATCGCGCGACGGCGGTGGCGGTTCCGGTGCCCGCGGCGGGACCCTCTCCCGTCGTGATCGTCCCGCCAACGCGCGCGACGCGGTCGCCGACCTGCTTGCCGAGCGACTCGGCTTCCGCGGCTTCAGCGGCCTGGTCGAGGAGGAAGCGGCGAGCGCCGCCGAGGAGGCCGAGGCCCGCGACGTTCCCCGTCGCGACCTCACCGCGCTCGCCACCTTCACCGTCGACCCGGCCACCGCGCGCGACTTCGACGACGCCATCTCGGCCCAGCGCGAGGGAAAAGGCTGGCGCGTCTGGGTCCACATCGCCGACGTCGCCGCCCACGTGCGTCCCGGCTCGCCGCTTGACATGGAGGCGCTCAACCGTGCCAACTCGACCTACGTTCCGGGGACGGTCGAGCCGATGCTGCCGCACTCGCTCTCCAGCGGCGCCTGCTCGCTCTCACCCGGGGTCGAGCGGCTCGCCGTCACCGCCGAGATCGAGATCGACGCCGACGCGCGGCCGACCCGCACGACCTTCTATCGCAGCCGCATCCGCTCCGACGCGCGCCTCGACTACGACCAGCTCGATCGCGTCTTCGACGGCCGGGAGGAGGCGCCGATCGAGGTCGCCGAACCGCTCGAGGCCGCCCGCGACGTCGCCGCCGCGCTAGGCGAGCACCGCGAGGGCTCGAGCCTCGACGTCGAATCGGCCGAGCCGGAGTTCGAGTTCGACGCCGACGGGAACGTCGTCGCCGCCCACCGGGTCCCGCAGACCGAGGCCCACCGTCTGATCGAGCGGCTGATGATCCTCACCAACGAGCGCGTCGCCGAGTTCCTGGTCGATCGCCGCGTCCCCGCCGTCTACCGCGTCCACGCCCAGCCCGACCCGCCGCGGATCGAACGGCTGCTGGAGCAACTGGGGGCGCTCGGGGTGCCGACCCCGCCGCTCGGGCAGGGTCTCTCGCCGCGCTCGGCGGGGCAGATGGCGGCCGACGCGAGCCGGCTGGCGCGGCGCGAGGCGCAGCGACGCGGCCACGGGCAGGCGGCCTACACCTCGCTGGTCCTGCGCTCGCTGAAACAGGCCGCCTACAGCGAGACGAATAGCGGCCACGCCGGGCTCGCCTCCGACGCCTACCTGCACTTCACCTCGCCGATCCGGCGCTATCCCGACCTGCTCGTGCACCGGGCGCTGCTGGCGGCGCTCGGCGAGGGGGAGGAGGCGCCGACGTTGGGTGAGGCGCGCGAGGTCTCCGCCTACAGCTCCGCGCAGGAGCGGGAGTCGGCGAAGATCGAGCGCGACGCCGACGACATCTGCGCCGCCTACCTGCTCGAAACCGAGCTCGGCGAGCGCGGGCTCGATACCGAATTCCAGGGCGAGGTGTCGGGGGTGATCCGGGCGGGGGCGTTCGTCGCCTTCGAGGGCGAGCTCGGCGATGTCTACGAAGGGATGCTGCCGGCGCGGACGCTGCCCGGCGGGCGTTACGAGCTCGACCGCGAGGAGGTCTCGATGATCGGCTCCGGCGAGGGGGCGACGGCGCTGCGGCTCGGCGACCCGGTCCGGGTGAAGGTCACCGGCGTCGAGGGCGAACGGGGACGCGTCGACCTCGAGCTGACCGGCGGCGGTGGGAAACCGGGTCGCGCGGGCAAACCGGGTCGTGGCGGGAAACCGGCCGCCGGCGGCAAACCCGCTCGGGGCGGCAAACGCGCCTCCAAGGGCAAAAAGCCGCGCGGCCGCCGCTCTGGTGAGAATGGGTGATGGCCAAGAAGGGGAAGAAACGCGCCGCGGCCTCGGGGGACGTCGTCACCAACCGCCGCGCGCGGCACAAATTCGAATTCGTCGAAACGATGGAGGCGGGGATCGTCCTGACCGGCTCCGAGGTGAAGGCGCTGCGTGGCGGACAGGCGCAGATGACCGACTCCTACGCGGTCGTCGACGACGGCGAGGTCTGGCTGCGCAAGCTCCACATCCCGCCCTACGAGTTCTCCGATGTCGACGCCCACACGCCTGATCGGCCGCGCAAACTGCTGTTGCACCGTGACGAGATCGAGCGCCTGGTCGGCAAAACCGCCGAGAAAGGCCTGACCTTGGTGCCGGTGCGGATCTACTTCAAAGGGCCGCGGGCGAAGGTCGAGCTCGCCTTGGCGCGGGGCAAGGAGGGGCGCGACCGGCGCCGCGAGCTCGCCGACCGGGACGTCCGGCGCGAAGTCGAACGGGATTTCAAAAGCCGCATGCGATGAGCCTGAACGGCGCGGACCAACAGCCGTCCGATTCGGGCGGCACCGTTGATTCCTCTGACAGGATGCGCCTATGCTCGAGGCAGATGTCAGTAACTACATCTCCGACCACACCGGCTGGTTCGTCGCCGCACTCGCCGCCGCGATCCTCCTGCTCCTACTGGTGGTCCTGGTGACGCAGCGCCGCAGCGAAGAAGGGGAGGCGGCTGCGGCTGCCGGGGGCGCCACGCCGCCGCCCGCCGACGAGTCGCGCAAGGAGCGCCGCGATCGCCTGCGCCGCGAGCAGCGCGAAGCCCGCGACCAGATGCGTCAGGAGCGCCGCGTCGCGGTCGAGCGACGCAAGTACCAGCGCGCTGTGCAGAAGGCCGAAAGCAAGGGCAAGGTCCCGCCCCCGCCGCCGCCCTCTCTGGCCGCCCGTACGGTGCCCCTGGACGCGACCCCGCCGCCGCC
>JAOPZF010000155.1 GCA_025964255.1 Solirubrobacterales bacterium
TGACCCGCCTCGCCGGGGTAGCGCTCGGCGATCGTCTCCAGGGTCTGGTTGCGGTTGCCGGCGCTGGCCGCGAAGCGTCCCAGCACCGCGGCGCCCATCGCCGGGTCGACGTCGTCAGCGAAGATCACGTCCTTCAGCCGTAGCTCGCCCTCGGTCAGAGTGCCGGTCTTGTCGACGCAGATCGTGTCGACGGAGGCGAGACTCTCGGTCGCGCTCATCTGCTGGATCAGCGTGTCGCGTTTCGCCAGCCGAACCGCCGCGACCGCGAAGGTGACGCTCATCAGCAGCACCAGGCCCTCGGGGATCAGCGTCACCAGGCCGGCGGTCGCGGTCTCGGCGGCGGAATGGAGGCCGACGTTGCGGACCTTGAGGCTGATGATGAGGAGCAGCGCCAGCGGGATCATCGCGTAGGTAGAGACGGTGATCACCCGGTTCACCTCCTCCTGCAGCGGCGAGAGCGGGTGGCGGAACGCTTTCGCCTCGCCCGCCAGCCGGCCCGCGTAGCTCTTCTCGCGGACCGCCTCGATCTCGTAATGGCCGGAGCCGGAGACCGCGAAGGAGGCCGACAGCACCTCGTCGCCGCGCTCCTTGCGGATCCCGTCGGCCTCGCCGGTCAGCATCGACTCGTCCAGCGTGAGCCCGCGGCTGGCGGTGACGCGACCGTCGGCGACGAGCTGGTCGCCCGGCCCGATGGCGACGAGATCGCCGGGGACGACCTCGTCGGACAGCAACTCGACCTCTTTGCCGTCGCGCAGCACCCGCGCCCGCGGCGCCACCAGCACCGCGACCTCGTCGAGCGTCTTCTTCGCCTTCAGCTCCTGGCGGATGCCGATGTAGGAGTTGATGATCGCGACCAGGCCGAAGAGCGAGTCGGCGTAGAGCCCGAGCGCGAGGTCGAAGACGAAGAAGACCCCGATGATCGCGTTGAAGAGGGTGAAGACGTTGCCCGCGATGATGCTCGAGGTCGAGCGCGAGGAAGTCTCCGGCGGGTTGCCGAGCTTGCGCAGGCGGGCGTGGGCCTCCTTGCTGGAGAGCCCCATGTCCGCGAATCCGTCGGTGGACGACACGGGCCTATTCAATAGGGTGAACATGATGGGGCTGAAGTTGGGGGTAAACCTTGGCTACTGGGGGATCGGGCCTGCGGGGGAGGAGGCCCTCGAAGCCGTGCTCGCGGCCGAGCGCCTGGGCTACGAGTCGGTCTGGGTCGCGGAGTCCTACGGGTCCGACGTCGTCTCGGTCCTCGCCTGGCTGGCGGGGCAGACGAAGACGATCAATCTGGGCGCGGCGATCATGCAGGTCCCGGCACGGCCGCCCGCGGCGGCGGCGATGGCCGGGGCGACGATCGACAAACTCTCCGGCGGCCGCTTCCTCTTCGGCTTCGGGCCGAGCGGCCCACAGGTCTCCGAAGGCTGGTACGGCGTTCCGTACGCGAAGCCGTGGGGGCGGACCCGCGAGTACATCGAGGTGGTCCGCAAGGTCATGGCCCGCGAAGGCCCGCTCGAACACCACGGGACGCACTACGACCTGCCGTTGGAGGGCGCCGAGGGCAAGGCGCTGAAGTTGAATTTCCATCCGCTGCGCAACGAGGTACCCATCTTCGTCGGCGCCATCGGGCGCAAATCGGTGCAGATGACGGCAGAAGTCGCCGATGGCTGGATCCCGATCTTCTTCTCCGTCGATCACTTTGAAGAGACCTGGGGAGAGCATCTCGAGGCGGGCTTCGCCGAGGCAGGGCGGACGCGCGCCGATCTCGAGGTATCGCCCTCGCTGGCCTGCGCGATCGACGGTGACCTCGAGGCGGCGCGGAACATGGTCAAGGCCGGGCTGCTCCTCTATCTGGGGGGGATGGGGTCGCGGAAGACCAACTTCTACGTCGACCTGGCCCACCGGTTCGGCTTCGGCGACGTCGCCGACGAGGTCCAGCGGCTCTTCCAGGCCGGGGACCGCGGCGGCGCCTTCGAGGCTCTCCCGGACGAGATCGTTCACGCGACCTCTCTGGTCGGAACCGAGGCCGAGGTGGCCGAACGGGTGGAGCGCTTCGCCGCCGCCGGTGTGGATCGTCTGATCGTCTCACCCGCCCATCTGGAGCGGGATCAGCAGCTTCACACGCTCGAGCGATTGGCCTTGATGGCCGGCGTCAACTCGCCCGAGTGACAGATCGCATAAGGTTCCGCGCCGCTGTGAAGATCGGAGTCCCAAAAGAGACCGCTGCTGGGGAGAGTCGCGTCGCGCTCGTCCCTGATGTCGTCCGCTCGTTGAAGAAAAAAAACGAGAAGGTCGACGTGCTCATCGAGTCCGGCGCCGGCGAGGCCGCCGGGCACCCAGATTCTCACTACACCGACGCGGGTGCCGAGATCGCCCCGGTCGACCAGATCTGGAACGCCGACGTGGTGCTGAAGGTCGGCGCCCCGAGCGCCGAGGAGATCGGCCGCCTCGGCTCCTCGCAGGTCTACGTGTCGCACCTGAACCCCTGGGTCGACGCCGATACCAACAAAGCTCTTGCCGCCTCAGGCGTCACCTCCTTCGCGATGGAGGCGATCCCGCGGACGACCCGCGCCCAGGCGATGGACGCGCTCTCCTCACAGGCCGCCGCGTCCGGCTACGCGGCGATGCTGATCGCCGCCCGCGAGTCGGGCCGCTTCTTCGGGATGATGACCACGGCCGCCGGCACCGTGCCGCCCGCCAAAGTCCTCGTCCTCGGCGCCGGCGTCGCCGGCCTGCAGGCGGACGCCACGGCGAAGCGCCTCGGCGCGATCGTCACCGGTTTCGACATCCGCCGCGCCGCCTGGGAGCAGATCGCCTCGCTCGGCGGTCGCCCGCTGGAACTCGACTTCATCCCCGACGCGGAGGGCGAGGGCGGCTACGCGCGCCCGCTCACCGACGAGGAGAACGCGCAGGTCGTCGAGGCACTCGGCGAGAACGCGAAAAAACAGGACATCATCGTCACCACCGCCGCGATCCCGGGCCGCGCCGCGCCGCGTCTGCTCACCGCCGAGGCGGTCCGCAACATGCAGCCGGGCTCGGTCATCGTCGACCTCGCCGCCGAGACCGGTGGCAACGTCGAGCTGACCGTGGCGGGCGAGACGGTGGTCGAGAACGGCGTCAAAGTCATCGGCCCGCGGAACCTTCCGAGCCTGATGCCGGTCCCCGCCTCGCAGCTCTACGCGAAAAACTTGGAGAACCTGCTCGGCCTGATGATCACCGAGGAGGGCACGGTCAACGTCAACCTCGAGGACGACATCCTCGCCGCCGCGCTGATCACCCAGTCCGGCGAGATCAAGAATGAGCGCGCCGCAGGGAGGGATGCCGCATGAGCGTCATGACCGAGTTCACGATCTTCGTCCTCGCCGTCTTTGTCGGCTTCGAGGTGATTTCCAAGGTGCCGACGACGTTGCACACGCCGCTGATGTCGCAAACCAACGCGATCCACGGCATCGTCATGCTCGGCGGCCTGATCGTCCTCGGTTACGCCGGCGACGGGCTGGAGTACGTGATCGGCACGATCGCCGTCGCCTTCGGCGCGATCAACATCGTCGGCGGCTTTCTGGTCACCGACCGGATGCTCGGCATGTTCGCCAAAAAGCCGAAACCGAAAGCTGACGCCAAAGACAAAGGCGGCGCCGGTAAATGATCCCCCTCGCGGTTCTCGCGCCGGGCGGCACTGTCGCCACGGCTCTCTACATCGTTTCGTTTTCGCTGTTCATCCTCGGGCTGAAACAGGGGACGCACCCGTCGACCGCCAAGCGCGGCAACATGATCGCTGCGGTCGGCATGGCGGTCGCGGTCGTCACCACCCTGCTGCTCGACGGGATGGGCAACTGGGGCCTGATCGCGATCGGGCTGGCGATCGGCTCCGCGGTCGGCGCCTACGCCTCGCTCCGCGTGAAGATGACCGAGATGCCGCAGATGGTCGCCCTCTACAACGGGGTCGGCGGCGGCGCGGTGGCCCTGATCGCCTGGTCGGAGCTCCGCCACGGGATCCACATCGGCGGCGCGATGCCGCTCGAAGACCTGATCCCGACGCTGTTCGCGGCGATCGTCGGCTCGGTCTCCTTCTGGGGTTCGAACATCGCCTTCGCCAAGCTCCAGGATCTGATCCCGACGCGCCCGATCGGCGTTCCGGGACAGCAGTTCATCAACGCGATCCTCGGCGTCGGCGTGATAGTCCTCGCGGTGTTCATCGCGATCAACAACGAACCGCCTTCGAAGTTCCTATTCATCCTGATCCTGATCGCCGCGGCGATCCTCGGCAACCTGGTCGTGCTGCCGATCGGCGGCGCCGACATGCCGGTCGTGATCTCGATGCTGAACGCCTTTACCGGGCTCAGCGCGGCGGCCGCCGGCTTCGCGCTGCAGAACGTCGCGCTGATCGTCGCCGGCACCCTGGTCGGCTCCTCGGGAACGATCCTGACGATGGAGATGGCGACGGCGATGAACCGCTCGGTCGCCAACATCCTCTTCTCCGGCTTCGGCGGCGCTCCCGCGGCGACCGCCGGCAGTGGTGAGCAACGCCCGGTCACCTCGATCGGCGCCCAGGACGCGGCGATCAAGCTCGCCTACGCCGACACCGTCGTGATCGTCCCGGGCTACGGCCTCGCGGTCGCCCAGGCCCAGCACGCGGTCAAGGAGATGGCCAATCAGTTAGAGAAGCGCGGGGTCACGGTCAACTACGCGATCCATCCGGTCGCGGGCCGTATGCCGGGTCACATGAATGTCCTGCTCGCCGAGGCCGACGTGCCCTACGAGCAGCTCAAAGAGATGGACCAGATCAACCCCGAAATGCCGCGCATCGACGTGGCGGTGGTGATCGGTGCCAACGACGTCACCAACCCGGCAGCGAAGAACGACCCCAACTCGCCGATCGCCGGGATGCCGATCATCGAGGTCTCCGAGGCCAACGAGGTCATCGTCATCAAGCGCTCCCTCTCGACCGGCTTCGCCGGCATCGACAACGACCTCTTCTACGAACCCAACACCTCGATGCTCTTCGCCGACGCGAAAGCCGCGGCAAGCGAAGTAGCCGCCGAGATCGAGAACCTCTAGCCGGGCGGCGCCGGGAAGCTGGCGCCCAAAGCAGCAAGGGCCGCGGCCGTCTCGGCCACGGCCCGGGGCAGGCTGTGGCCGTGGCCGAGACGGCCGGGAGTGCGGGAGAGGTGACAGGGACGGGTGGAAAGTCACGGTTCCACAACGCCCCCACGACGACTGTTCACTTGTCCCCCCCATAGCGGTGACAAGTGAACAGTCGTGCTTCCGGCTGATGTGGACCTGTGAAGTTCCCGGCGGAACCCTCACGTCCCGGGCGTCTCGTGGCGGCCACAGCCTGCCCGGGCCGCCACGAGAC
>JAOPZF010000181.1 GCA_025964255.1 Solirubrobacterales bacterium
AGACCCGAAGGCGTGGCAGCGCCACGTCGAGCGGTCGAGGACGCCGCCGGGCGCGGCGAGGGCCAGCCAGAGAGGGCGAGCGTTGCCGGGCACGGCGCTCTAACGGTCGAGCAGGTGGACGTCGACCAGGAAGGAGCGGCTGGCGATCACCTTGCCGGGACGGCGGCGACGCGACAGCAGGCGCGGGCCGCTGCCGCGAGAGCCGACCGCGGAGCCGACGACGCGCACGGCGGCGACGGTGGCGGCGCCGGCCAGAACCCCGCCGGCAACTCCGGCGACGGCGACCGCGGCGGTCTTCACCTCGCCGCGCAGCACCGGGGACGGGGCCGCGGGCGCCGACTGGGGAAGCCTGCGGACCGGGTCGACGGCGTCCTCGGCGGCGGCGTCTTCCTCGGCGACGATTTCCCCATCAAGGTGGTGGTCGCTCACTGAACCCAAGATAACGAGGGCCTAGGTCGGGTCCGATCTCGACGGCCGGCAACCCCGCAAACTGCGGGTTTGCCCCGCTTCCATCCGCCTCCTACCTAGACTTGACCACATGAGTGAGACCGCCAAAGCCCCGATCGACGTCTTCGAGAAGGCGCGCACCCACGACCGCCTCGAGCAGCTGGAAGCCGCCAAAGAGCACGACCTCCTCCCCTACTTCCGCCTGCTCACCTCGCAGGCCGGCCCGGTGGTCGAGATGGAAGGGCGCGAGACGATCATGCTCGGCTCCAACAACTATCTCGGCCTGACCGGGGACCCGCGGGTCAAGGAGGCCGCCCGCGAGGCGCTCGAGACCTTCGGCACCGGCGTCACCGGCTCGCGCCTGCTCAACGGCACCACCCCGCTCCACCTCGACCTCGAGCGCGAGCTCGCCGAATGGATGGGGACCGACGACGCGATCGTCTTCACCACCGGCTACCAGGCCAACGTCGGCGCGATCGGGACGATCCTCGGCCCGCAGGACACGGTGATCTGCGACAGCGGCGACCACGCGTCCATCCTCGACGGCGTCCGCATCTCCGGCGCCAAACTGCGCCCCTTCCGTCACAACCGGATGGACAAACTGGAGAAGATGCTCGAGCGCGCCGCCGGAGACGGCGGCGGCGTCCTGGTCGTCGTCGATGGTGTCTTCTCGATGGAGGGCGACGTCTGCGACCTGCCCGCGATCGTCGAGCTCTGTCGCCGCTACGGCGCCCGCCTGATGGTCGACGAGGCGCACGGCGCCGGCGTCCTCGGAGCGCGCGGAGCGGGCGCCTCAGAGCTCTTCGGGCTGGAGGACGAGGTCGACCTGCGGATGGGCACCTTCTCCAAGAGCCTCGCCTCCTGCGGCGGATTCATCGTCGGCCCCGCCGATGTGATCGAGTACCTCCGCATCTCCAGCCGCGCCTTCATCTTCAGCGCCTCGGCGGTGCCCGCCGCGGTCGGCGCGGCGCTGGCGGCGCTGCGGGTGATCCGCAGCGAGGGCCCGGATCTCTTCGCCGCCCTGCTCGGCAACGCCGAGTACCTGCGCGAAGGGCTGCGCTCGCTCGGCCTCCGCGTGATCGAGCCGGGGACGCTGCCCGACGGCACCGTCGCCACCACCCCTGTCGTGCCGGTCATCGTCGGCGAGGACTGGCAGGCGACGCTGCTCTGGAAGGCGCTCTACGACGCCGGCGTCTACACCAACGTGGCGATCCACCCGGCGGTCCCGCCGTCCGGCGCGCTGCTGCGGACGAGCCTGATGGCGACCCACACGCGGGAGCAACTCGACCGCGCGCTGGCGATCATCGAGAAGACGATCGCGGGCTTTCCGGACCTTCCCCGCGTTTAAAGAAGCTGTTACCGACCCTTAACCATCGGTTGACATCCCCCGTCGTGGGTAGTTTCAGACTCGGGTGGATGGGGGTCGGGTTGCGCGCCCTCCGAAATTGTTGCTCTTAGCGGGCGACCCGGGCGTCGATACGCCGACGTCGGGTTGACGCCGTGCACCTCCAAGCCGTAGCTTCGTCTCCTCGCCGCCGAGCACCCCAGGGGACGCCGGACCACCACTCCAAGTCCGTCCAAAGGCAGGGAAATGACGGTGGATCGTCGGCGAGATGACCCAGTTAACGATTCCTTTTGAAGGGAGGAGTCCAGTGGACGCTGCCATGACGGCACACCCAGTGACGACCGCATCTCCAGAACCGCCTCAGCACATGCAGGCACTAGAACGCGCCAACTCCGTGCGACTTGCTCGCGCCGAGTTGAAGCGTGCCGTGGCCCGAGGTGACCTCGACCCGGCGGAGGTCGTCCGCGACTGCCCGTGGCAGACCGAGAGCATGACCATCTCGGAGCTTCTCACCAGCCAGCGACGCTGGGGCCGCACCCGCGCTCGCAAGTTCCTGATCCCGCTCTCGCTGAACGAGAACAAGCAGCTGGGCACGCTGACCCCGCGCCAGCGCTCGATCCTCTCCGACGAGCTCGCCGCCCGCACCGGCGGTGCTCGCGTCCTCGCCTAAGCAGCCCCCCAGGCGGTCCCGCCCACAAGACGGTGGAATCTCCCCGGCCCACCATGCCGGGGGAGATTCCACCGTCTCTCGCCTAGCCGCGCATTCCGCCGATCCGGAAGCTGAGTCCTCCGGAGGCGCGCTGGAATGCGCGGCGGGCCAGATAGAAGGCGGCCGCGAAGCAGACCGCCCCGATCGGCAGGGCGTAGGCGAGCACCATCCCGACCTTGTAGAAGAGGACGGCGACCACGACGACGAAGACGAAGCCGGCGAGCAGGGTCGTGTGCGAGCGGCAGCCGGCGAAGTGCTCGCGGATCGCCACCTCCATGCCACCGAGTCCGGCGAGCGCGACGCCGACGCCGATCAGCGTGTAGTGCGTTCCTAGGACCCCGACGACGAGGCAGACGATCCCGGCGAGGATCGCCAGCTCGGCGAGCGGCGCTTTGCCCCAGGGAGCCTCGGGGCGCTCATCCGGTTTCGGGACGCGGCCGCGAGCCGCGCGGGTCTCGGGCATCCCGAGGAGACCTTGACCCGCCACCAGCCCATCAACATCCCGAGCGGGCCGAGTACGGGGCGCGAGTGCCAGTGGCCGCAACCGGGCAGGCCGATATCGGCGCGGCTCACGCGGACCCAGCGGTGCTCCTCCGGGGCGGTGAGCAGGTCCTCGAGCAGGGCGCGGTTGGCGCCCTCGAAGGCGGTGCGCTCGGCGAGAGCGCGGTGCGCGTCGGAGAGCCGTGTGGCGAGCGCGTCGCGCACCTCCTCGAGCTCCCCCAGCCCGAGCACCCGCGGAGGCCCCGCGGCCTCGACCCGGTGCGGGACGACGACCCGTCCCAGCCCATCGGCGACCAGCCCCCCGAGCTCCCGCTCGAGCTTGCCGATCTGCCGGCGCAACTCGGCGCGAGCGAGCTTCTCGTCGACTACGGATCTCTCAAGCACTCCCGGCATAGTCAGATTCTAAGCCGCCTCGAGGGCCGAGGCGGCAATCCAGAGGGCCTCCTCGACCGCGATCATCGGAACCGCCCCCACGCCGATCGCCGCGATCGTGAAGCGGCGGCTCTCCCGCTCGACCGCGCGGCCCGCTCCGGTGGCCCCGAAAAGGAGGCCGACCGGGCCGCTCGCGTCGGCGATCGTCAGCGTCCCGGTCGCCAGCTCGGTCGAGCGTCCCGGCAGCCACTCGCCCGGCGCCGCGTCGCGGATGCAGAGCTCCCCGTCGAGCCGGTCGGCGTCGAAGACCCGCAGCGCGACGCCGGTCTCGATCGTCGCGATCGTCAGCGCGTCGAGGGGCAGCCCGCGGCTGCGGAAGCAGCCGTCCTGGAGGCGGTCGAGGACGAGCTGCTCGACCGGCGTCCGGTGGCGATCGGGGTCGAGCCCGATCTGACGGAAGAAGACGCGGTAGGCCCAGGGGATCGGCCGGCCGCGCAGGCGGATCGCCTCGGCGCCGAAGAGGCGGTCGGAGAGGTCGCGGAGTCGGTGGCGCACCGGCTCCGGGCTGCGTCCCGGTCGGCCATCGACCTCGACCGTGGCGAGCGAGAGGCCGGGAAACTCGGCCTCTAAGTGCGGCGCCACCCAGGCCGGCGTCGGCGCCGGCTCCCAACCGATCCCAACAGCCCTGGCCCCTTCGGCGCTTGCCATGACATTCAGCCCCTTTCCGCCACCCGCGTCGCGTTCAGAAGTTCTCCCACATGGTGGCTGAGCGGCCCGACGGCAAGTTCGCCGAGGCTCGAACTCTGCAACGTGCCCCCCGGATAGACGTAGGCGAAGGTCGGGCAGGCAGCGATCTGGAAGAGCTCGGCGACGGCGCCGTCGTTGTCGAAGCCGACCGGCATGTGCCAGCCGTGGGCACGTATCCCTTCCCGGGCCGACCCCCACGAATCGAGGCTGTCGAGCGACAAGAAGTTCACCTGACCACGGTAACGCTCGGCGACCGTGCTGACCACATTTTGCTCGCGCTCGCAGTTGTTTTCGGTGCCGAACCAGAACGAGATCACCAGCGGGCGGTCGAAGAGGTCGCAGACGCGGATCGCTCCGGCGGTCGTGATCTGGCAGGCGGGGACCCGCGGCGGGTGTTCCGGGCAAGGCAGCGAGGCGCTGCCGCAGTCGTCCTGGTAAACGTTGGCGTCGCCTTCCAGGGTCGTCCCCGCCGCGGCGGGGACCGCGAACTGGGGGATCGGCCAGCGCGCCGGCTCGTCTTCGAGCCCGAGGATGTGTTCGCCGCCGCCGGTCAGGGTGTGGATCGTGGCCACCGCGATCAAGACGAGGAAGGCGAGGCCGACGAGCAGCGAATAGCGGTTGGTGACGCTCTTGACGCTGCTCATGCGGGCTCCCCGTCGACCGCCGGCTCCCTGTCACCGGCGCGCCCACGTGCCTTCGCCGAAGAGCGGCGCTCGACCATCACCAGCGTCGCCGGGAGGATCACGACGACGCCGAGGAGCGCCGCGGCGAGGTCGATCACGGTGACCGCGCCGAAGTCCCGCAGCATCCGGATGTCGGAGGCGATCAGGACGGCGAAGCCGGCGATCGCGGTGAGGCCGGATGCGAGCACGGCGGCGCCGGTCCGCTCGTAGGCGCGGCGGAGCGCGGCGGCGACGTCGAGGCCGATCGAACGCTCCTGTTCGAAGCGTCCGGAGAGGATCACCGCGAACTCGGTGGCGATCGCGATCGTCAGCGCGCCGAGCGCCGCCGACATCGGGTTGAGCGGGATGCCGGTGACCCAGATCAGCAGCGAGGCCCAGCCGGTGGCGAGCACGGTCGGCAGGAGCGGCACCAACGCGCGGCGGAAGCTGCGGCGCAGCGCGAGCAGGACGAGGGCGACGGCGCCGAGGCCGGCGAGCGCCAGCCAGTAGCGGCTCGAGGAGAGTTCGGAGGCGGCTTCGGCGGCGATCACCGGCAGCCCCGCGAGGCGGACCTCGACCCCCGGCGGCCGCTTGCCGATCTGGTCGCGGACGCTGCTGAGGAGGGCCTGTTGCTCGGCCAGGGTCTGCGAGCTGATGCCGAAGCTGATCAGCGCCAGGTGGCCGATCTTGCCGGTCTTCGGGTCGAGCGGGGCGACCTGCCGAAGGCTGTAGGAGGAGAGCGCTTCGAGCGTCGCCTCGATCCCCGATTTGGTCACCTTGCCTTCGCCCTTGGTGAGGAAGTCCGACAGCGCCGGCCCGGCGGTGACTTCGTCGGCGGCCAGGACACGACGCTTGAAGCCGGCCATCCATTCGACCGTCGCCGGGTCGGTGAGGTCGGGCGCTTCGATCAGGACTTCGAGGTCCCCGGTGGTGCCGGTCGCGGCCTCGTAGGTGTTCAGGTCCTTGACCTCGGGGAGACCGTGGGGGGCGAGCTGGCGGACTTCGGAGACGGTTTCGATCTGGGTGCCGACTCCCCAACCGATCGCCGCAAGAGCTACGCCCACGGCGAGGACCAGCACAGGGCGGCCGATCGAGAACGAGACGAGCCGCTGCAACGGGCGGGTTCCGGCGCGCTCCGGCGGGCGGGTCCTGTCGCCGCAGGGGCCCACCATCCCTCCGGTAGCTAAAGCTTCCTCGGGATGGTCCCCCCTACGGCGCCAGCCGCCCGAGGGGCGGAGGGCGAGCGCCGCGAAGCCAGCGGTCATCATCAGGAAGAATGCGAGGAGGACCCCGACCACGAGCAAGATGCCGAAGCCCCTCACCATCGGGGTCGGCGAGAGGAGCAGGACCAGGAAGCCGGCCGCGGTGGCGAGACAGGCCGTGGCGATCGTGGGGCCCGAGAGGTTTGCTGCCGTGCGGGCTGCCGCCTCTCCCGTCGCGCCGGTCGCGAGCACCTCGTCGAATCTCGCTTGGAACTGGATCGCGTAGTCGACGGCGAGGCCGATCAGGATCGGCAGCACCGCGATGGCGGCCATCGTCAGGGAGCCGCCGACGACCTCCAGCAGGCCGAAGACGAGCGCCGTCGACGCCAGCGCGAGTGCCAGCGGAAGCAACCTCATGCGGCTGCGGAAGGCGAGCAGCAAGACGAACGCCATCACCACGATCGCCACGCCGAAGAGGAGGAGCAGCGCGTGCTTCAGCGCCCTGGCGATCCCGTCGACGACGACCGGCGCGCCGGTGACCACGTATTCGCCACCGCGCAGGGCGAAGCACGGGGCAGCTTTGCCGTCTTCCGCGCACGCTTTGCGCGGCGTCGTTTCGGCGACCGCTTCCTTGATCAGCCCGATCGCATCGCGACGTTCGCCTTCGCTCAGCCCCGGCTTCAGCCGCAGGACGATCTGGGCCGAGTGAGCGTTCGGGAAGAGGTAGGCGAGCCGAGCCTTCGGCGTGCCCCGCGCCCTGGCCAGGTCGAAGACGACGGTCGAGACGAATTCTTCGTTGGTGATGCTGGGCACCGAGGTGATCCCGTATTTGGTCGCCACCTCGAGCAGGAATTCGCGGAAGCGTTCGGGCGCGATCTGCTTCGACATCCGTTCAAGCTGTTCGTCGATCTGCACGACCGACTCGTTGAGGAAGGTCGCCGGCCCGGCGAGGAAGGAGACCGGCCGCGTTTCGGCAAGCTCTTCGCAGGCCCCCGGCAGCGGCTTCACCCCCTTCGGCACCTTGCCCGAGAGACAGCCCTCGAGGTGGGTCAGGCGCAGCAGGTCCTTGCCGAGCAGCAGTTTCGGCAGGCTCTCCTTGACCAGGACGACGACCGGTTCTTCGCCGAACTCGGCCCGCACTCGCTGCGTCGCCTTATAGGTGGGGTCGCCCTTGCCGACGAGGGTCGAGAGCCCGGCGTCGGTGTGGACCTGGGTCGCCGCGACGGCCGCGGCGATCGCGATGACGCCGGCGACGACGAGTACGGCACGGGCATGGCGCACCGACCACGCGGCGATCGCCCCGAACGGGCGGCGAGCCGCCACTCAGGCGCTAGCGCCGTGCCAGGTGGCGGTTGCCCGGCTCTGGCGCAGAGATCGTCGTGGTCGGCAAGGACGCAGACCCGAAGGCGTGGCAGCGCCACGTCGAGCGGTCGAGGACGCCGCCGGGCGCGGCAAGATCCAGCCAGAGAGGGCGAGCGTCGCCTGGCACGGCGCTAATCCATCGACAGCGGGCCGCTGACGTCCGCGTGGAGGAACTGATTGACGAACGGGTTGGACGAGTCGAAGACTTCTTCTTTCGGCCCCGACTCGACGATCTTGCCGCTCCACAGCACGGCGATGAAGTCGGCGATCCGCCGCGCCGTGTTGAGGTCGTGGCTGATCACCAGGTAGCAGCCGCCGTTCTCGGCGTGGATCTCCCGGATCAGCTCGCAGAGCAGCGCCGTGCGGACCGGGTCGAGGCCCGAATCGGGCTCGTCGAACATCACGATCGCCGGTTCGAGCACCAGCGCCCGGGCGAAGCCGGCGCGCTTGCGCATCCCGCCGGAGAGCTCGTTCGGCATCTTGTAGGTCGCCTCCGAGAGGCCAACCTCCTTGAGCCGACGGTTGACGATCTCGCCGATCTCCTCCTCGCTTTTGTCGGTGTGCTGGCGCAGCGGGAAGCAGACGTTGTCGTAGATGTTCATCGAGCCGAACAGCGCGCCGTCCTGGAACAGCAGGCCGAACTTTTTGCGTACCTCGAAGAGTTCGTCGTCGGTCATGTTCGGGATCGATTCGCCGTGCACGAGGACGTCGCCGTGGTCTGGGTAGAGCAGCCCGACGATGTGCTTGATCAGCACGCTCTTGCCCGTCCCGGACGGCCCGAGGACCATCGAGACCTGATTCTCCGGCAGGCCGAGGTTGAGGCCGTTGAGGATGCGGGCGCGGCCGAACTTTTTGACCAGGTCTTTGATCTCGATCGCGTCCTCGCCGCCGTGGTCGCGCTTGCGACCGGTGTGGAAGCGGTAGGGGTCGTGCTCCCGCGGGTCGACCCCGGGGATGACGAAGTCGCGGCCCATCACCGCGCCATCCTCGCTCACATAAGGGCCTGAGTCGGTGGCGCTTTCGGGATGGCCCTCGGTCGCCGGCGCGCCGACCATCGCCGGCGCCTCCGATTCGGTCGCCGCCAGTTCCGCGTCGGTTTCCTCCGCCGCCGCGTACTGCTCCTCCTCGAGCTCGTTGAAGCGCTCTTCCTCGTCGT
>JAOPZF010000235.1 GCA_025964255.1 Solirubrobacterales bacterium
CGATGGCGCCCGTCGCTGAGCCGCAGGTCGCTCCGGCGCCCGCTCAGCCTGAGGTTGCGGTCAACGCTTCTCCCGCTCCGGCCAATGACGACGACGAGGCCGGGGACGGGCGGATGAAGGCGATCGACCTGATCGCGCCGACGCGGCTCGACTTCCTCAAGCCCGAGCCGGACGAGCCCGAGGTGCCGGTCGACCAGCCCGACATCATCGCCTTCGCCAATCAGAAGGGCGGCGTCGCGAAGACGACGACCACGCTGAACCTTGCCGTCGCCCTATCCGAGCAGGGCTACCGGGTCCTCTGCATCGACCTCGACCCGCAGGGCAACCTGACGATGTCCCAGGGCATCGACCCGGACAAGGTCGAGCACAGCCTCTACGACGTCCTCGTCAACGACATGCCGATCTCGGAGATCATCGTGCGGCGCGAGATCGACATCGCCGTCGCCTCGATCGACCTGGCCGGTGCCGAGATCGCGATGAGCACCAAGATCGGCCGCGAGCGCACCCTGCAGAAGGCGCTGAAAGAGGTCGCCGCCGACTACGACTACGTCTGCATCGACACGCCGCCGAGCCTCGGCCTGCTGACGATCAACGCGCTGACCGCGGCAAACAAAGTGATCGTCCCCGTTCAGTGCGAGTATCTGTCGATGCGCGGGCTGGTCCAGCTGCAGAACACCCTTCGGATGATCCAGGAGAACCTCAATCCCGACGTCCGCATCGAGGGCATCCTGCCGACGATGCTGGACACGCGGACGCTCCACGCCAAGGAGGCGGTGGAAATCCTCGAAGAGAACTTCGGCGACCTCGTCTTCCGTTCCCGGATCCGCAAGGCGATCAAATTCGCCGAGGCGCCCGTCAAGGGAGCCAGCGTGCTCAAGTACGATTCTGAGAGCAGCGCGGCAGGCTACTACCGGGAACTGGCCAAGGAGGTCCTGGCGAATGGCTCGGCGTAACAAACGAGCATCGATGCGTGAAGGTCCGCTTTCGGACCTGTTCCGCGAGACCGGGGCCGACGCCCCGGAGGATCCGCCCGAGGCACCGGCGCCGCGCGGCCCCCGCTACGGGCGCGAGGACCCGGCCGAGGCGCGCAAGGCCGAATCCGACGCCGCGCCCGTCGAACCGTCGGCCCCCGCGCCAACCAATGCGAGCACCTTCTTCGACCAGGAGATGGACGAGCCGCGGCGCGCCCCCGAGGCGCCCGCCGGGCAGCCGCCGTCGCCCGCTCGCGAAGAGCCCTACGTGCGCCGCGAGGAGCCGGCCGCGAGCGAGCCCCAGGTAGATCCGCGCCGCGAGGAGCCGGTCGCCCGTGAGCCCGAGCCGCCCGCGCCCGCCCGCAAGCCCGAGCCGCGCCAGGAAGAGCTGCCGCCGGAGTCGAGCGAGCCCGCGCCCGAGCGCCTGAAACGGGTGTTCGCCGAGGAGCCGCGCCCCCGCAGTCCGCAGGAAGCGCGCGAAGACTTCGTCCAGACCCCGCGCTACGGCCGTGAGGAGCCCGCCTATGAGGCTCCCGGCTCGGGCGAACCGCATCAGCCGGTGATCAAGGTCATCGGCGTCGGCGGGGCCGGCGTCAACGCCGTCAACCGGATGGTCGACGCCCGTATCCCCGGGGTCGAGTTCATGGCCGTCAACACCGATCTTCAGTCGCTGCAGCTCTGCGTCGCCGATGTCACCGTGCACATCGGTGACCAGCAGACGCGCGGTCTCGGCGCCGGTGCCGACGCTGCCGTCGGCCACCGCTCGGCCTTCGAGGAGCAGGACAAAATCAAGCGCCTGCTGAAGGGCTCCGACATGGTCTTCGTCGCCGCCGGCGCGGGTGGCGGCACCGGCACCGGCGCCGCCCCGGTGATCGCCCGCCTCGCCCGCGAGGTCGGCGCGCTGACCGTAGGCATCGTCACCAAGCCGTTCACCTTCGAGGGCAACAAGCGCGGCTCGCAGGCCGCCAAAGGCATCGAGGAGTTGGCCGCCGAGGTCGACACCCTGATCGTCGTTCCCAACGACCGCCTGCTCGAGGTGCTCGACCAGCAGACCTCGATGGTCGAGGCCTTCCAGGTCGCCGATGACGTGCTGCGCCAAGGCGTCCAGGGGATCTCCGACCTGGTGACGCTGCCCGCCGTGATCAACCTCGACTTCGCTGACGTGCGGACGATCATGTCCGACGCCGGCCGGGCGCTGCTCGGGATCGGCATGGCGCACGGCGAAGGCCGCGCGATCCTCGCCGCGGAGAAAGCGATCTCCTCGCCGCTGCTCGAGACCTCGATGGACGGCGCGCGAGCGATCCTCCTGTCGATCACCGGCGGCGCCGACCTCTCGCTGGTCGAGGTCTCCGAGGCCGCCAAGGTGGTCGGCGAGGCCGCCCATCCCGACGCCAACATCATCTTCGGCGCCAACGTCGACGAGGAGCTCGGCGACCAGATCTGGGTCACCGTCGTCGCCACCCGCTTCGACGGCCGCGGGGTTCCGCGCCGTGCGCCCGCCGCCGAGCCGACGATCCGCCGCACCAAAGACATGGGCCGCGGCCGCCCGCCCGAGACCGGGCGCGGCAGCGGCGGCGACACTCTCGGCATTGACGTGCCGGAGTTCCTTCCAGGCTGAGCCGCGAGGGCTGAGCGATGGCCGGCGTCGTCGCGGCGGGCCATCCTGAGAGTGCCGCGGCCGGGGCGACAGCGCTGCGCGAAGGCGGCAACGCGGTCGACGCGGCGGCCGGGGCGGTGCTCGCCTCGTTCGCGGTCGAGAGCCCGCTGACCGGGCTCGGCGCGGGCGGCTACATGATCGTCCACGACCGCGGCGAGACGACGCTGCTCGACTTCTTCGTCGCCGCCCCGGGCCTCGACGGCACGCCGCGCACGGCGGAGCTGGCGCCGGTCACGGTCGTCTTCGACGCGACCACCTCGCAGACGTTCTACGTCGGCCCGGTCTCCTGCGCGGTGCCGGGAACGCCCGCCGGGCTGGTCGAGGCGCTGCGGCGCTTCGGCTCGATGCCGCTCGCCGAGTTGGCGGCGCCGGCGATCCGACTCGCCCGCGAGGGCTCCCCGGTCAACCACCAGCAGGCCTACATCCTCGAGATCCTCGAGCCGATCCACGCCCGCCTGCCGGGGACGCGTGAGCTCTACGCGCCGGAGGGGAGGACCCTCCGCGCGGGGGAGACCTTCCGCTTCGAGGACCTCGCCGTGGCGCTCGAACGCTTTGCCGCCGAGGGAGTCGTGCCGTTCTACCGCGGCGAGGTCGCGGCGGCGCTGTCGGACTTCGTGATCGAGGGCGGCGGCACGCTCGGACGCGGCGATCTCGCGGCCTACGCGGCGATCGAGCGCGAGCCGGTCCACGCGGCCTTCCGCGGCACCGAGGTCCTGACCAACCCGCTGCCCTCGGCGGGCGGGACGCTGATCGCCCACTCGCTCGAGACGCTCGAGCGGCTCGGCCCGACCAGCGATCCCGAGGTGCTGGTCGCGGCGATGGACGCCGCCAACGAGCACCGTGCCTCGCTGCTCGGCTCGACCACCCACATCTCGGTTATCGACGCGAACGGGATGTGCGCGGCGGTGACCTGCTCGAACGGCTCCGGGTCCGGCGTCCTCGTCCCCGGGACCGGGGTGATCCTCAACAACATGCTCGGCGAGGAGGACCTGAACCCGGGCGGCTTCCACAAGATCGCGGCGGGGCGGCGGGTGCCGTCGATGATGGCGCCGACCGTGGTCCTCCGCGACGGCGAGGTCGTCCTCGCGGTCGGCAGCGCCGGCTCCAACCGGATCCGCTCGGCGATCCTTCAGACCGTGGTGCGGGTGGTCGAGCAGGGGATGGGCCCGCAGGAGGCGATCGACGCTCCGCGCCTTCACTCGGAGGCCGGCTCGGTCCAAGCCGAGCCGGGGATCGACGGGGAGGCCCTGGCGCGGATCGAGGCCCGCGACGTCCCCGTCGTCCGCCTCCCCGATCGCAACCTCTACTTCGGCGGCGTCCAGGCCGTCGCCCGCGACCCGGCGACCGGAACCCTGAGCGGCGGCGGCGACCCCCGCCGCGGCGGCGCCGTCGCCTACGCCTGAACGCGGTCGACCTAACCCGCGGCTCGCGGGCGGCGGTCGATCAAACCCGCGCATACGGTGGGAAAGGTCGACCGCGCCGGCCGGAGAGGTGGGAAAGGTCGACCACGCTGCGACAGAATGCGGCGGTGATGGCAGGTGGGCCGGACATCGACTATGCGGCGGAGGGGCTCCTCGACGGCCTCGAGGGCAGGGCGCGCGAGGCGCGGCTCAAGCTGCTCGAACAGCTGAGCGGCGAAGGGGTCTCGCTGGGGGAGCTGAGGGATGCCGTCGCCGCCGGACATCTGCCCCTCATGCCGGTCGAGCGGGCGATCGCCGGGGACGGTCCGCGCTACTCGGCCCGCGAAGTCGCCGAGATCTCCGGCATCGACCTCGACCTGTTGCGTCGCTTCCGTGCCGCGCTCGGCGTGCCCTACGGCGACGACGACGAAAAGGTCGGCGGGACGGCCGACCTGGAGGCGGCGGTCCGGACCAAAGCGATCATCGACGCCGGCCTGCCGCCCGAGGGCATCCTGCAATCGGCGCGCACGATCGGGATGGGGATGTCACGGATCGCCGAGGCCAACCGCGAACTCGTCGTCCGCAACCTGACCGACCCCGGTGACACCGAAGCCGACCTCGCCAACCGCCTTGTTCAGACCGCCGACGCGCTGCTGCCACTGGTCGGTGAGACGCTCGTCTACGCCTTCCGCGTCAACCTGCTGGAGCAGGTCAAACGCGACGTGATCGCCGCCGCCGACCTAGCGGCGGGGGAGATCGGCGGGGCGGTCGAGCGCTCGATCTGCTTCGCCGACCTGGTCGAGTTCACCAGCCTCGGCGAGGAGATCGCGCCGGAGGAGCTGGGCGAGGTCGTCGGCCGCTTCGAGGAACTGGCGACCAGCGTCGTCACGATGCCGGTGCGGCTGGTGAAGACGATCGGCGACGCGGTGATGCTGGTCTCGATCGAGACCGGGCCGCTGGTCGGCGCGGCGCTCGACCTGGTCGCCGCGGCAGCCGCCGAAGGCGACGATTTCCCGATCCTGCGCGCCGGGATCGCCACGGGCCCTACGCTGCCCCAGTCGGGTGACTTCTACGGCCGCTCGGTCAACCTCGCGAGCCGGGTCACCGGAATCGCCCGCCCCGGCAGTGTCCTCGTCGACACGCCGACCCGTGAGGCGGCGGGCGAGGAGGACTTCGAATACTCCTTCGCCGGCGAGCGCCGCCTGAAGGGCATCGACGCCCGCACCAAACTCTTCCGCGTCCGCCGCCCCGGCGAAGTCCGCCGCGCCCCCGACGACCGCTAGGCGGGCTTGCGGGCGCTGACCAGCAGGTTGTAGAAGAGCTCGGCGGGGAGGTGGGGCTCGAGGACGCGGGTGTCGACCTTCTGGAGGGCGATGTAGCTGCGGAAGGCGAAGGTGCGCCAGCGGAAGGGGACCGAGTCGGGCTCGGCGCTCGACTCGACCGTGCGGAGCCCCCAGCCCCAGGCGTTGGCCAGCAGCTCCTCACCACCGACCCTGCGGTCGTCGAAGCCCGCCCGCTCGAGGAGGCGGCGGAGGTCGGCAGGGGCGAAGGCGTGGACGTCGACCTCGCCCTCCAGCGAGTGGCCCTCGGACTGGTCGGCTTCGGCGACGAGGCGCTCGTGCGCTCCGACGACTTGCCGCCAGGCCGGCGCGACGAAGACCCCGGTCCGCTTCGGCAGCGCCGCCAGTCGGTCGCCGTAGCGCGACGGCTCGCCGGCGAAGACGATCGACCCGCCCGGCCGCAGCACGCGTTTGAATTCGGCGAAGGCGCGGTCGAGGTCGGGGATGTGGTGGAGCACCGCGTGCCCGAGCACGAGGTCGAAGCTTTCGTCGTCGAAGGGCAGCGTCTCGGCCTCGGTGACGACGGTGGTGACGTCGTCCAGTCCCAGGCCCGCCGCGGTGCTCGCCAGCTTGGCCAGCATCCCGGGCGAGATGTCGGTCGCGGTCAGCCTCCCGATCAGCCCCTGCTGCATCAGGTTGAGCGAGAAGTAGCCGGTCCCGGAGCCGATCTCGAGCGCGTCGTCGAAGCGCCCGACCTCGCCGCCGCCAAGCGCCTTGACCAGCTTCGCGCGTACCTGGTCTTGCCCGATCCCGCCGAAATCGATCCCCCACTTGGCGTCGTACTCGTGCGCCGCCGCGTCGTGGTAGCGGGTGTTCACGTCCTTGATGTGCTCCGGCGTCGCCGTCGGTGAGGCTGGCATGCGGGCGGGACTCTATGGGTCCGCTGCAATACGGTGCGGGGCCGTGGCCGAGGAGATCCTGCAGGCAAATCAGCCCGACGGCGTGCCGCCGCTGCCGTTGACCGGCGAGCGGACGCTGCCCGACGTGCCCGCCGAGAACTACTGGTTCCGGCGCCACCTGGCGGTCTACGAATGGATCGCCGCGCGGACCAAGGGGCTGCGGGTCGTCGACATGGCCTGCGGCGAGGGGTACGGGGCGGACCTGCTGGCGCGCGAGGGTGCGGCGAGCGTCGTCGGCGTCGACGCCAACCCGGAGGCGCACGAGCACGCGCGGCTGCGCTACGTGCGGCCGAACCTGCGCTTCGAGCGCGACGCGGTCGAACACTTCGCCGAGCCCTGCGACGCGGTCACCTTCCTGCAGACGATCGAGCACGTGCAGGACCCGGGCGCGGTGCTCGAGCACTTCAAGTCCATGCTGGCGCCCGACGGCGTCGCCTACGTCACGACCCCGAACCTGCTGACGCTGGCGCCGGAGGGGGCGGAGAAGTCCAACAACCCCTGGCACATCAAGGAGTACCGCGCCGAGGAGTTCCTGGCGCTCTGCGAGGCGCACTTCGGCCGGGTCGAGCTGCTCGGCCTTCATCACGCGCGCAAGCTGCGCGTGCACGGCTGGGCGCTGAAGGCGGGCTGGGACAACGTCCACCAGCGCCTCGGGCTGACCAAGCCCTTCTACGACCGCTTCACGCCGGCGATCGCCGCCTCCGATTTCCGGCTCGGCGACGGGGACCTCGACCGCGCGCTCGACTTCCTTGCCGTCTGTCGGCCCTGAGGGCTCGGGCTCGGCGGGGTCCGTCGAGCCGGCCGGCGATCTGGCGATCGTCCTCCACTCGCACATGCCCTACGTCGAGGGCTTCGGCACCTACCCGTTCGGCGAGGAGTGGCTCTTCGACGCGGTCGTCCGCTCCTACCTGCCGGTGCTCGAGGTGGCGCGCGACCTGACGATGACCGTGACCCCGGTCCTCGCCGACCAGCTCGAGGACGCGGGTGTGCGGGAGCGGCTGCGGCGCTTCCTGGTCGAGTACCGGATCGGCTCCGCCGAAGCCGACCTGCGCGACGTCTCCGAGGAGCTGAAGCCGGCCTGCGCGGCGGAGGTCGAGCGCTACTCGCGGGCGCTGGAGCTGCTCGACGCGGCGGGCGGCGATCCGCTGGCGCCGTTCCAGCGAGCGGCGGCGGAGGGGCGGGTGGCGCTGGCGGCGTCGAGCGCCACGCACGCGCTGCTGCCGCTGCTAGCGACGCGGGCGGGCCTGCGGCTACAGCTCGACGCCGGGATCCGCTCGCACCGCCGCCGCTTCGGCTGGGGCGGCGGCTTCTGGCTACCCGAGTGCGCCTACGAGCCGGGGCTCGAGTGGGCGCTGGCGCACGAGGGCATCGAGTGGTTCTGCGTCGACCAGAGCGCCCACGAGGAGCCGCTCGCGGCGCTCCGCCCGGTGGCGACCGAGGCCGGCCCGGTGGCGCTGTCGATCGACTGGGAGGCGATCTCCTGGCTGTGGGCGCTCGACGGCTATCCCTCCGACCCGGCCTACGCCCAGTTCGACGGCAAATCGCTGCGCGGGATGCGGCTCTGGCGGGTCGGCGGCGGGGAGTACGACCCGGCCGAGGCCGCCGCCGCGGCGCGGCGACAGGCCGGGGAGTTCCTCACCGCGATCGCCGAGCGCCTGCGCCGCTACGCCGCCGAGCGCGGCGGACCAGGCCTCATCGTCTTCGCGATCGACACCGAGCTGCTCGGCCACTGGTGGTCGGAGGGGCCGCAGTGGCTGACCGCGGTACTGGACGGCGCCGCCGCGGCGGGCGTGCGCCTGGTGACCGTCCCAGGGGCGCTCGAAGACCACGAGCCCGAGGCACGGCCCCTGCGCAGCGCCAGCTGGGGCGAGGACAAGGACTTCTCGACCTGGGACTCGCCGCCGGTCGCCGACCTCGCCTGGGCGGGGCGGCGGCTCGAGCTGCGCCTCCTCCACGAGGTGCGGCGCAGCCTCCGCGGGCCCCGCGCCGAGCGGGCGGCCCGCGAGCTGCTCGGCGCGCAGGCCAGCGACTGGGCCTTCCTCGACCGCCGCGGGCAGGCCGGCGACTACGCCTGGCAGCGCGCCACCGATCATGCCGAGGCGCTCTACGAGGCCGTAGGATGCGACGGTGACACCGATCCGCGCATGCGTTCGCTCGCCCCGGACATGACGCTCGCGCCCCTCCTGGAGCCCTGAGGCCCGCCGCCCGTGACCCGCGTCCTGATTGCCTCCTGGGAGTACCCGCCGCTGATCGAGGGCGGCCTGGCGCGCCACGTGCGCAAGCTCTCGGAGGCGCTGGTCGGGCTCGGCGTCGAGGTCCACGTGCTGACCCGCGGCGGCGAGGACGCGCTCGCCAACGAAATCGCCGCGGGGGTCGAGGTCCACCGCATCCGCGAGCCCGCCCACCCGACCGACCTCGACGAGTTCGTCAACTGGGTCGGCCAGATGAACGCCGACATGCTCGAAGCCGGGGTGGAGCTCGGCGAAGCCTTCGACTTCGACCTCGTCCACGGCCACGACTGGCTGGTCGCCGGCGCCTGCGATCAGCTCGCCCGACGCTTCGAGGCGCCGCTCGTGACGACGATCCACGCCACCGAGTACGGCCGCCACCAGGGCTGGGTCAAAGACCACCCGCAGGCCTACATCCACGGGGTCGAGCGCTGGATCACCAACCGCTCGCAGCGGGTGATCGCCTGCTCGGCCTATATGCAGGAGCAGATCGCCGACATCTTCGCGGTCGCGCCGGGGCAGATCACGGTGATCCCGAACGGGATCGACCCGGCCGACCTGCCGCAGCCGGGGGCGGAGGAGCTGGCGCGCCTGCGGGCCGGGTTCGCGGCGCCGGAGGAGCGGCTCGTGCTGCTGATCGGGCGGCTGGTCTATGAGAAGGGGTTCCAGCTTGCCCTCGAGGCGATGCCGCGGCTGATCGCGGCGGTGCCGGGGACGCGCTTTCTCGTCGCCGGCTCGGGCACCCACGAGGAGGAGCTGAGAAAGCAGGCGAAGGAGCTGGGCCTGATGGAGCACGGCACCTTCCTCGGCTGGATCGGCGACGACGTGCTGCGCAGCCTTTACGGCATCGCCGACCTCACCGTGGTGCCCTCGATCTACGAGCCCTTCGGCCTGGTCGCGCTGGAGGCGATGGCCTCGGGCTGTCCGGTGATCGTCGCCGACACCGGCGGCCTCCGCGAGGTCGTTCCCCACGAGCTCGTCGGCCTCCGCTTCCGCCCCCGCGACCCGGCGGCGCTCGCCGAGGTCGCAATCCGCGTCCTCTCCGACCCCGACCTCGAGGCCCGCCTGGTCGCCGAAGCCCACGAGCACGTCCGCCGCTTCGACTGGACCGACATCGCCGCCCAGACCGCCGAGGTCTACGCCGACCTGGTCGGCGTCAAGGCGGGCCCGGCCTAGTCGTCCGCCGTGCGCGGCGGGGTGCCGAAGGTGAAGGTCCCGTATTTCGCCTGGGCCGGCGTCCAGTGGATGCCCTCGATCAGTTCTTCGGGACGGATGGACATCGCTCCCGCCAGTCGGACGAGCGTGTCGATCCGGGCCAGCCGCTCACCTTTCTCCAGCTTGCCGATCTCGGTCCGGTGCAGCGAGGCCCGTTCGCCCAGCTCCTCCTGCGAGAGGCCGGCGAGCTGTCGGCAACGTCGGAGGTTTTGGCCGAAGCGAAGCGCCACGCCCTCCGAAACCACTTTACGATCGTCTTCCCGCGCCACGCGGGAAGATAACGTCAGGAGAGGTTTTGTCTGGCGAGTTTTAAGCTGCATCGCGGTAGGCTTTATGCAAGATGAATCGGACGTTGCAAGCGACTGACGAGCGGATCAATGCCCTGGTCGACGAGCTGGCGAGGATGACCGGTCAGGACTACGTCTCGGCTATGTGTCAAGCGTTGGAAGAGATGCACGAACGGCTTGTGTCGGGACGGGACGGTGGGCCCCGGGTCATCCGCCTGCGAGTCGAGGCTGACATCCCGGAGGACCTGTTGCACCGCTCAAATCGTTAACGGGAACGGAATACCCGGGCCGATAACCTCCGGCTCATGCCCTTCTCGAAGCCGAAGCGCAAATCCCGTCGCGGCCCGTTCCAGCGGCTGAGCGATTCCCGCCGCAGCCTCGTCCTCGGCGGCCTCGCGGTCGGTGCCGTCTTCAGCGCCGCGGTCCTCCGTCGTAAACGGCGCGGGAGAGAGGTCGAGTTCGAGGCGCCGGTCGGGCCGAGCACGCAGCCCGATTTCGGACCGCCCGCCGCGGTCGACGTGCCGCCGCCCGCGAGCGATCCTGAGACGACCGACCCGCTGCCCGATCCCGTCGACACTGCGGAGGCCGAGACTCCGATCAACGCGTCGACCGAGGCCGAGCCCCCTGCTCCCTCCGACCCGGCGACCGGCGAACTGAACGCCGAGGAGGCCTCGATCCTCGCGGTCCTCGCCCAGAACGGCCGCATCGACGAGGACCGCACCGCGATCGCGGTCGCCACCTCGCTCGAACGCGAAACGACTGACGTTTCCGCCGTGCTGCGCAAACTTGGCTCCGAAGGCGTCGTCTCCGGTGAGCTCTATACCGCCACCGGCGACAAGATCTGGGCCGTCACCGAGCGCGGCGTCCGCCGCCTCGGCGCCCAGCACTGAGGGCCATCCCTACGCGGCCGGCGACAGTTAGGCGAGCGGTTCTTCTTCCGGGGTGACGGGATCGTCGGGCCGCGGCGGCTGCAGCGTCGTCTCCGCCTCTGGGTCCGGTTCGACCGGCCGCTCCCAGTGCAGCTCCTCGGGCGCCTGTCGCATCCGCAGCACCCGCGCCGGGATCCCGCCGACGACCGCGTTCGCGGGGACGTCCTTGGTCACCACCGAGTTGGTCCCGATCACCGAGTTGTCGCCGACCCTGACCCCACGCAGGACGCATGCCCCGTAGCCGATCCAGACGTTCGAGCCGACCTCGACGTCGCGCTTGTAGATGCCCTGTTGGCGGATCGGCCGCTCGACCTCGACGACCCCGTGGTCGAAGTCGATGAACATCGCTTTGTCGGCGATCACGCACTGCTCGCCGATCCGGATGTGCTGGTAGGCGGTGATCGTGCATTCCTGGCCCATCACCGTCTTCGAGCCGATCTCGACCAGGCCCTCGTGGCAGCGGACCTTGGTCCGGTCGCCGATCCAGACGAAGCGGCCGAACTCGACCCGCCCCTTCGCCGCGATCTCGATTTCCAGGGCGCGACCGAAGAAGACGAAACCGTCGGTCTTCCAGCGCCGCCCGGAGGCGGTCAGCAGGCGGCGCCAGAGGTAGCGCCAGAGCAGCCTTCCGTAGCGCCAGTTGAGCATCCGGTGACGGGCGAGGAAGCGAAGCACGCGGGGGCAACTCTAGTGCCGTCTTCGTGTCACCGGACGCGTCACTAGACTGACGCCCCCCGTGCCGGACGTTGCCAAAGACGCACCGCTCGCCGAGCGGCTGATCGCCGGCGACAAGCGCGCCCTGGCGCGGGCGATCACGCTGATCGAGTCCGATGACCCGGCGGGCTGGGATCTCGTACGCGAGGTCTACCCGCGGACCGGCAAGGCCCGCATCATCGGCTTCACCGGCCCGCCCGGGGTCGGCAAGTCGACGCTTATCGGAGCGCTGACCGGGGAGATGCGCAAGGCCGACCGCGAAGTCGCCGTGCTCTCGATCGACCCCTCGAGCCCGTTCACCCGCGGCGCCCTGCTCGGCGACCGCATCCGACTTTCCGAGCATTTCCTCGATCCCGGCGTCTTCATCCGCTCGATGGCCTCGCGCGGCGCCCTCGGCGGCCTCTCGGAGGCGGCCCTGCAGGTGGCGCTGGTGATGGACGCGGCGGGCAAAGACGACGTCCTGATCGAGACCGTCGGCGTCGGCCAGGCGGAGATCGACATCGTCGACCACGCCGACACGATCATCCTCGCGCTGATGCCGGGCTCCGGCGACTCGATCCAGGCGCTGAAGGCGGGCGTGATGGAGATCCCCGACATCATCGTCGTCAACAAGGCCGACCACCCGATGACCGAAACGATGGTCCGCGAGGTACGCGGCGTGCTGGGGCTCTCGCACGAACCGGGGGCGTGGCCGGTGCCGGTGCTCCGCACCGAGGCCGAGCGCGGCGAGGGGGTCGAGGAGCTGGCGAAGAAGATCGACGAGCATCGCGCCTTCATCGAGGAGAAAGGGACGCTGGCCGAGCGCCGCGCCCGCAACCTGCGCAGCGAGGTGATCGGACTCGCGACCTCGCGGATGCGGCGGCAGCTGGAGGCCTGGGCGGCCGAGGACCCGGGAACGGCGGAGCTGCTGGAGCGGGTGGTGCGGCGTGAGCTCGACCCGGCGACCGCGGCGAGCCAACTCCTGGAGCGCCGGGCCGATGTCTGAGCCGCTGCCGCTGCCGCACGCGATCGGCTGGGTCGGGACCTCGCTGGCCGACCTCGAGGCGGAGGCGGTCGGCGAGGTGCAGAGCGTCTACATCGACTCGACTTCGCACGAGCCCTCCTGGGTGGTGGCGAAACTGCCGGGCGAGGGGCGGCGCGGGCGCGGCGCCCGGATCGTCGCGGTGCCCGCCGACGTCTGCGCCGGCGCGCCCGGGGTGGGTGTCTGGGCCGCGGTCGACGGCGCCCACATGCGCCGGGCGCCGGTCGTCGACCCGACCCGCCCGCTGCTGCGCGAGCACGAGCTGGTGATGTGCGAACACTTCGGCATCGGCGAAGAGGTCGGCCGCGCCGCCGTCGTCGCCGAGTCGGCCGAAGGCGCGATCACCTCGATCCCGCCCCGCAGCTAGATCCGCGGCCCGGTGAACCGGGAGGCGTTATCGATTCGTAAGGAAGTGGTGGAAGGCTTCTAGCGAATGGTCCTGCTCATCATCTTCGGCTTCGTCGCCGGCGCCGCGACCGCGGTGTCGCCTTGTGTAGTGCCCGTGCTGCCGATCGCGCTCTCGGCCGGGGTGACCGGGGGACGTCGCCGGCCGCTCGGAGTCGTGACCGGCCTCGTCGTCTCCTTCACCTTCGCCCTCTTCGCGCTCGTCTACGTGATCTCGGCGCTCGGGCTCCCCAACGAACTTCTGCGCGACATCGCGATCGTCGTCCTCGCCGTCTTCGGCATCATCCTGCTGATCCCGCCGCTGGCCGCGCGGGTCGAGGCCTACGGCTCCAGTCTCGGCAGCCGGCTCGGGGTCAAGACCGACGAGAACGGCGACGGTTTCTGGGGCGGCGTCGGCCTCGGCTTCAGCCTCGGTGTTCTCTACGCACCCTGCGCCGGCCCGATCCTCGCCGGCGTCCTCACCATCTCCGCCTCGCAGTCCTTCAACGCCGGCCGGCTCGCCGTCGTCGTCGCCTACGCGCTCGGCTCGGCGATCGTCCTCTACGCGCTGATGATCGGCGGCCGCAAGCTGGCCGCGCCGCTCGCCCGCCGCAGCGGCGCCTTCCAGATGGCGATGGGCCTGGTGATGGTGTTGGTCGCTTTTGCGATGTGGCAGAACCTCGACACCAAGTTCCAGTCCAACGTCACCGCCGACCTGCCCTCGTGGCTGACCAACCCCGCGGAAGGGATCGAAAAGAGCAGCTCGGCGCAGCACGCGATCGCGTCGATCAAAAACGAAGGAACCGAAGGCGGCCTCGGCCAGAAAGCGCTCGAATCCGAATCGCGGCGGAAGATCGAACAGGAACGCGCGCTCAAAGGCGAAAAGCCGAACGAAGGCTTCGAAGGCGAACCGCGGGAATCGAAGCTGACGGCGAAGGAAGAAGCGACCGTGCCGCTCGACGACATCGGGACGGCCCCGGAATTCACGAACACCGAGGACTGGTTCAACACCCCCGGCGACAAGCCGCTGACGATGTCGAGCCTGCGCGGCAAGGTCGTGCTGATCGACTTCTGGACCTACACCTGCATCAACTGCATCCGCACGTTGCCTTACCTGAACGCCTGGTACAAGCGCTACCACAAGGACGGCCTCGAAATCGTCGGCGTCCACACCCCCGAGTTCCCGTTCGAGCGCGAAGCCGACAACGTCGAAGAAGCGATCAAGACCGACGGGATCGAATACCCGGTCGTCCAGGACAACGAATACGGGACCTGGACCGCCTACGGGAACGAGTACTGGCCGGCCGAGTACTACGTCGACTCCAAGGGCCAGGTCCGCTACGCCGACTTCGGCGAGGGCAGCTACGGGAAGAAAGAAGAAGTGATCCGCGAGCTGCTCGACGAAGCCGGCGACGCGCCCGGCAAGGAACGCTCCGGCGCCCACGGCATGGCCGCCGAACCGGAAGTGACGACGCCCGAGTCCTACCTCGGCTCGGGTCGCGCGGAGAACTTCAACAACGGCCTGATCACCAAAGGCACGCACGAATTCAACCTCCAGCCGCCGGGCGAAAACGAACTCTCCTACGGCGGCGAATGGAAGATCACCGAACAGCCGGTGACCGCCGGCAAAGGCGCGAAGCTCGACCTCAACTTCGGCGCCCGCCGCGTCTACCTCGTCCTAGGGTCGCCTGGCAAACCGCGGCGTATGAAGGATCTGCTCGACGGAAAGCCGATCGCCGCCGCCGACGACGGCTCCGACGTCCACAATGGCTACGTCACCGTGACCAACGAACGCCTCTACAACCTGGTCGAACTGCCGAAAGTGGAACACCACACGCTCGAACTCGTCCCAGAAGAAGGCGTACAGGGATATGCCTTCACCTTCGGATAAGACGTCGCCTCAGGGCGAGGCCCCCGGCGCGAAGACCGCGACGGTGCTCGTCGTCGACGACGAGCCGACGATCGTCGAGATCGTCGGCCGCTACATGGAACGCGCGGGCTTCGAGACCTACACCGCGGCCGACGGCTACCGGGCGCTCGACGCCGCCACCGAGCACCGGCCCGACCTCGTCGTGCTCGACGTGATGCTGCCCGGGATCGACGGGGTCGAAGTGATGGAAAGGCTGCAGGAACGGGAGGGGCCGCCGATCGCGGTGATCCTGCTGACCGCGCGCGGGGAGGAGTCCGACCGCCTCGTCGGCCTCCGCCACGGCGCCGACGACTATGTGGTGAAGCCTTTCTCGCCTGCCGAGCTGGTGGCGCGGGTCGAGGCGGTCCTGCGTCGCACCACGCCGCCGCGACCCGAGGACCAGCCGCCGATCGTCCACGGCCCGCTGCGGGTCGAGCCCGCCAGCCGCCGTGTCTTCCTCGACGGCGAGGAGATCATGCTGACGATGCGCGAGTTCGACCTGCTTGCGTTCTTCGCCGAGAACCCCGGCCGCGTCTTCTCCCGCGACCAGCTGATGGAGTCGGTCTGGGGCGAGCCTTGGTTCGACGACACCTCGACCGTCACCGTCCACGTCCGCCGGTTGCGGGCGAAGCTTGACGACGACCCCGCCGAGCCGCGCTTCATCGAGACCGTGTGGGGCGTCGGCTACAGGTTCCAGCCATGAGGCGCGACTCGTGAGCCGGGGAATGACGCGCGCTTCGCTGATCGCGGCGGCCGCCTTCCTGGCGGGCGCCGCCGCGGTAGCGATCCCCAACCAGATGGGGTTCACCCAGCTGGTCGCGGTGGTCGTCGCGGTGATCGCCGCGGCGGTCGCCACCGGCCTGGCGGTCCGGCAGTCGATGGAAGAGCGGATGCGGCGTCAGGTCGAGGAGGCGCGCCGAGGGCTCGTCGCCGCCGCCTCGCACGACCTGCGCACCCCGCTGGCCTCGCTGCGCCTGCTGGTCGAGGCAGTCGACGACGGCGTCGCGGGCGAGGATCGCGACCGCTACCTGGGCGAGATCCGCACCCACGTCGCCGTCCTCAGCGACCTGATCGACGACCTCTTCGAGCTCTCCCGGATCGAGGCCGGTGACATCTCCTGGACGATGCGCCGGGTCGAGCTCGGCGACCTGATCGGCGACACCGTCGCCGCCTTCCGCACCTCGGCCGAGGAGCGCGGCGTCCACCTCGCCGCCGAGCTGCCCGGGGAGGAGGTCGTCGCCGAGGCCGACGCCGAGAAGGTCCAGCGCGTCCTCTACAACCTGATCCAGAACGCGATCCGCCACACCCCCGCCGACGGCAGCGTCACGGTGCGGGCGAAGGGCGGGCCGTCTGGGGTGGAGGTCGAGGTCGCCGACTCCGGCGAGGGCGTCCCGGCGGGCCAGAACGAGCGTGTCTTCGACGCCTTCTATCGCGGCGACTCGGCCCGCGACGGCGACGGCGCCGGCCTCGGCCTGGCGATCTCCCGCGCCATAGTCGAGGCCCACGGCGGCCGCATCTGGCTCGAAGACGCTGACCCAGGAACGCGAGTCCGTTTTACCCTGCCAGCCTGAGGCGCGGCCTCAGGTCACAGTTGGAGGCTCTTCGTTTGAAGCAACTCTTCGATCCCGAAGCGGCCGTTCTCGCGGCCGTGGCCGGACTGGCCGTAGCCGCCGAACGGGGCAGCCGGGTTGAAGGCGCCGCCGTTGATCTCGATCTGGCCGGTGCGCAGACGCCGGGCGACCGCGATCGCCCGCTCCTGGTCGCCCGCCCAGACGCCGCCGGCGAGGCCGTAGTCGGTTGCGTTGGCGATCCGCACCGCGTCCTCCTCGCCGTCGTAGGGCTGGATCACCAGCACCGGGCCGAAGATCTCCTCGCGCCCGATCGTCATCTCCGGCGTCACCTCGGAGAAGACGGTGGGGCGGACGAAGTAGCCGCGGTCGAGGCCCTCCGGCGCGTCGGTGCCGCCGGTCACCAGCTTGGCGCCCTCGGCCTCGCCTTTGGCGATGTAGTCGCGAACGCGTTCGCGCTGGGTCTCGGAGACGAGCGGGCCGAGGCGCGTGCCGGGCGCGAACGGGTCGCCGGGGGTGAACGCCTCGGCGGCGACCTTGGCCAGCTCCTCGACCTCGGCAAGCCGCTCGCGCGGCACCAGCATCCGGGTCAGCGCGCTGCAGGTCTGGCCCGAGTTGAGGAAGCACTTGGCGACGCCGTCGGGGACCGCGCGGGCGAAGTCGGCGTCCTCGAGAAGGACGTTCGGCGACTTTCCGCCGAGCTCCATCGCGACCGGCTTGACCGTCGCCGCGGCGAGCTCGGAGACGCGCCGCCCGGCCCGGGTCGAGCCGGTGAAGGAGACGAAGTCGACGCCGGGGTGGCCGGCGATCGCCTCGCCGACGACCGGGCCGATGCCGGTGACGAGGTTGAAAACGCCGGGCGGGAGGCCGACCGACTCGATCACCTCGGCGAGGATGAAGGCGTTCAGCGGCACGATCTCGCTCGGCTTCATCACCACCGTGCAGCCGGCCGCGAGGGCGGGCGCGACCTTGGCGCCGATCTGGTTCAGCGGGTAGTTCCAGGGGGTGATCGCGCCGACCACGCCGACCGGCTCGCGCAGCACGCGGGAGTTGCCGACCTCCTCTTCCCAGCGCACTTCCTCGAGCGCCTTCGGCATCGCCGCGAAGTGGTTGATCCCGAGCCCGACCTGGACCATCTGGGTCAGCTTCAGCGGCATCCCCAGCTCGGCGGTGATCGTCGCGGTCAGCTCCTCGGAGCGCTCCCCGAGCCCCGCCGCGATCGCGGCCAGCGCTTCGGCCCGCTCCGCCCGCGGCGTCGCCGCCCAGCCCTCGAACGCCCCCCGCGCCGCCTCGACCGCTTGGTCGACCTCGACCGGCGTGCAGCCCGGAATCGTCGCGATCGTCTCCTCGGTCGCCGAATTCACCACCGGCAGCGGATCCGCCCCCGCCGGCACGACCCACTTGCCCCCGATAAAGACCTTGTCCCGCGCCCCGATTCCCGCCGCCGTAGCCATTCCCGCCCCTCCTTGATTGCAGTTGCCCAACGCTACCGCGTGGGCTGATATAGCGGATAAGCGATTATCGCGTATTCGCTATATTTGGACTATCAAGTCCAAACCTGATGCCATCGAGCCGCGGCCGATCGAAGACCGCACTCCGGGCGAGCTACTACGCGAGGCCCGTCTACGCCACCGCCTGAGCCAAACGCAACTGGCAACTCGCGCAGGAACCACCCAGTCCGCGATCGCGAGGATCGAGCGGGATAGGACCTCACCGTCCATAAAGACTCTGACCGCCCTCTTCCAGGCGATGGAGGAGGACTTCGTCTTCGGGACCCGCCCCCGTGACTGGGGGGTTGACCTGTCGCTCAATCACAAGAACCTGGAGTTCACCCCGACCCAGCGGCTCGAACGCGGTCTCGGATTTTCCGATGTCATTCGTGAAGTACAGGGGCAGATTGCGGGTCGTAAGGCCCTTGATAAAGCGTGATCAATCCAGACCTGGGGCCTTCACTCAAGCTGCGCACCCTGCTCGAAGCTCTCGAGCGCCACGCCGTCGACTACATCGTCATCGGCGGGGTCGCCGGGATAGTTCACGGCTCCGCGTCTCTGACCTTCGACTTCGATCTTCTCTATGCCAGGGATGACGGGAACCTGGAGCGGCTTGCGGAAATGCTCGTCGAGCTAAACGTGACCTTGCGCAACGCGCCGCCGGACCTGCCCTTCCAAATCGACGCGCGGACCCTCGCGGCCGGATCGAACTTCACCTTCGACAGCGACGTCGGGCCCTTCGACATCCTCGGCCACGCCGACGGGATGCGGGACTACGAGACGATGCGGGCGGCGGCCCTGCGCGAGGAGCTCTGGGACGTGCCCGTCCGCGTTGCGTCGATCGATGACCTGATCGGGATGAAGAGAGCCGCCGGTCGACCCAAGGACAAGTCGATGGCGGAAGAGCTCATCGCTCTTGCCGAAGATCAGCGGCGGGCGGACAACCCTGGGTGATCTTGCGGGAGGGCTGCGGCGCCGGGGCCGGGGAGGCCTCGGGCGTCGCGGGCGTCGAGGGTCGCGCCGCAGGATTCGCAGACGCCGCGATCGGAGACCGGGCCGCCGCAGTCCTTGTGGACGACGAGGACGGGTGGGCCCTCGGGGCCGGCCGAGTGGCGGTCGCCCCAGTGCATCAGGGCCATGAGGGTGGGCCAGAGGTCGAGGCCCTTCTCGGTGAGGAAGTATTCGTGGCGGGGCGGGCTTTCCTGGTAGGCGCGGCGCTCGAGGATGTCTTCGTCGATGAGGCGCTGGAGACGGGACGAGAGGACGTTGCGGGCGACGCCGAGGGAGGCCTGGATCGAGGAGAAGCGCCGGTTGCCGTTCATCACGTCGCGGACGATCAGGAGCGACCAGCGCTCGCCGATCACCTCGAGCGATTTCGCCAGCGAGCAGGCCTGGCCCGGATAGTCGTGACGGAGCACGAACGTGATCTTCGCACACATCGGTTGCATCACAAAACCGTCTCGGTTAGGGTCCCGAAAGCAAGTTGCATGAGAAAACCATGGCTCCGACAGAAAGCGTCGGGGCCGGCCAAAGACCACGTATCCCTGATCGGAGGGAACGATGAAGTTGAACCCCAGAAAGCAACGACGTCGCGACCGCGGCCCGCGGATCGCGATCAGCCAGGACGAGATCACCGCCGACCTCAACTACCGCGGCGGCGAGCCGCGCCGCGCCGGTGCTACCGCCCCCGCCCGTCAGGGCCGCCGATGAGCGAGACCGCTTCGACCACCCGCACTCGGACGCTGGAGTGGTCGGACCCGGTGGCGACCGCCGCCGCCGGGGCCGAGCTTGCGGGGATCGACTACATGCGGGCCCTGATCGCGGGCGAACTGCCGCCACCGCCGATCGCGATCACGATGAACATGGGGCCGATCGAGCTCGAGGGGGGCCGCGTCGTCTTCGCCGGCGTTCCCGGGGAGGAGCACTACAACCCGATCGGGGTCGTCCACGGCGGCTACGCGGCGACGATCCTCGACTCGGTGCTCGGCTGCGCCGTCCACACGACGCTGCCGCTCGGCGTCGGCTACACCTCGCTCGGCCTCGAGGTCAAGTACGTGCGCCCGATCACCCGCGACACCGGCCGCGTCCTCTGCGAGGGCGAGGTCCTCTACCGCGGCCGCAAACAGGCGACGGCCGAAGCGCGCCTCACCTCAGAGGACAGCGGCAAGCTGCTGGCGTCCGGCACCTCAACCCTGATGATCTTCGGCGCCTAGTTAGCTCCGTCTGCATTTACCCCTCCTCAGCGGGGGTAAATGCAGACGCTCAGCCCGCGAGATCGCGGACGAGCTGCACGAGCAGCCTCACGCCGTAGCCGCTGCCGCCCTTGCCGGTGTAGGCGCGGTTGACGTCCCAGGCGGTCCCGGCGATGTCGATGTGCGCCCACGGGGTCTCGCCGACGAATTCCTCGAGGAAGGCCGAGGCGGTGATCGTCCCCGCCTCGCGCTTGGAGGCGAGGTTGGAGAGGTCGGCGACCGTCCCCTTCATCATCGCCTTGTACTCGGGGTGCAGGGGGAGGCGCCAGACCAACTCGCCGCTCTCCTCGCCCGCCGCCGACAGCTCGGCCGCCAGCGCGTCGTCATTGGAGATGACCGCCGCGTAGGTCGAGCCGAGCGCGATCAGCACCGCGCCGGTCAGCGTCGCCAGGTCGACGACACGCTCGGCGCCGAGCTCGATCGCGTAGGCGAGCGCGTCGGCGAGGATCAGCCGTCCCTCGGCGTCGGTGTTGTTCACCTCGACCGTCTTGCCGTTGTACTGGGTGATCACGTCACCGGGCTTGACCGCGGTGCCGGAAGGCATGTTCTCGGTGGCGGGGACGACGGAGATCAGGTTCACCGGCAGGCCGAGTTCGGCGATCGCCGCCGTCGCCTCGAGCACCGCGGCGCCGGCCGACATGTCGTACTTCATCTCGCTCATTCCGGCACCGGGCTTCAGCGAGATCCCACCCGTGTCGAAGGTCACTCCCTTGCCGACGAAGCCGAGCGTCGGCCCGTCGCCGCCACCCTGGTAGCGCAGCACGATCAGGCGCGGGTCGACCGGGCCGCCCTGGCTGACGGCGGCGAGGCCGCCCATGCCCTTGGCGTGGATCGCGTCGCCGTCGAGGACCTCGACCGTGACCTCGTCCTGGGCCGCGGCGATCGCCTCGGCCCGCTTGGCGAGATCCTCGGGCCGCATCGAGTTGGCGGGAGTCTCCTGCAGGTCGCGGGCTCGGTTGGCCGCCTCGGAGTAGACGCGCGCCGTCTCGACCGCCCCGGCGAGCTCCTCGCCCGCGAGCACGGTCAGGGACTCGAGCGCCGGCTTCTCGTCGTCCTCCTTGGAGTCGCCCTTGAAGTCGGTGAAGCGGTAGGAGCCGAGGATCGTGCCGGTGACGATCGCCTCGGCCGCCGCGGCCTCGTCCTCGTAGGCGGGCACCGCCCAGGCCAGCGAGGTGGCCTCGAGCTTCGTCGCCTCGCCGACGACCAGCGCCGCGAGGACGCGCAGCTTCTCCACGTCGAAGGCGTCACGCTCGCCGAGCCCGACCACCAGCAGCCGCTCCGGGCCGCCTGGGTAGAGCCGGGTCATCGCTTTGAACGAGCCTTTGGCGTCGCCGCCGCCTGGCGCGCCCGACACCTCATCGGGCAGCGAGTCGCCCTCATAAAGGCCTACGACGACGAGTCCCGCGTCGGCGTCCTGCAGTGACTTATGTCTCACATCGACGTTCATGGGACGGCGAGTCTAATGAGGCGGGGAGTGCGACTCTGGTCGGTATCGTCCCGCGTGGAGGAGGCGCCCGCGCCCGCGGGCCCCGGAAATAGGAGAAAGGCCCCGTAGATGTCCAGCTCAGTGATCCTTGGTACCGCGCGCACCCCGGTCGGCAAGATGGGTGGCGCCCTCGCCTCGCTCGAAGCGCCGGAGCTCGGCGGCATCGCGATCGAGGCCGCGCTGGAGCGCTCCGGCGTCGGCGCCGAGCAGGTCCAGCAGGTCATCTTCGGCCAGGTCCTGCAGGCCGGCCAGGGCCAGATCCCCTCGCGCCAGGCCCAGATCAAGGGCGGCATCCCGAAGGAGGTCCCCTCGGAGACGGTCAACAAGGTCTGCGCCTCGGGCATGCGCACGCTCGGCCTCGCCGACCAGGCGATCCGCGTCGGTGACCTCGACATCGCCGTCACCGGCGGCATGGAGTCGATGAGCAAGGCGCCGTACCTGCTGCCGAACGCGCGCTTCGGCTTCCGGATGGGCGACGTGCAGGCGCTCGACGCGATGACCCACGACGGCCTCACCAACGCCTTCACCGGCAAACAGATGATCAACGAGGCGAGCGAGGTCTCCAACGAGATGGAGATCACCCGCGCCGATATGGACAAATTCGCGGTCCGCTCGCAGACGCTGGCGGGCGAGGCGACCGAGTCGGGACGGATCGCCGACGAGATCGTCGCGGTGACGATCAAGGGTCGCAAGGGCGACACGACCGTCGAGGTCGACGAGGCGCCGCGGCCGGGGACCACGCTCGAGGCGTTGGCCGGGCTGAAGGCGATCGGCGGCGATGGCGCGACCCACACCGCCGGAAACGCCCCGGGCGTCAACGACGGCGCCGGCGCGATCGTCGTCGCCTCCGAGGAGTGGGCTCAGAAGGAAGGCCGCGTGCCGCTCGCCAGGATCGTCTCCTACGCGATGGTCGCCGACGACTTCGCCTACCTGGCGCGGACCCCCGGCAACGCGGCGCTGAAGGCGCTGGCCGCGATCGGCAAGACCCCCGATGACGTCGACCTCTGGGAGATCAACGAGGCCTTCGCCTCGGTCGCGATCGGCTCAATGCGGATCCTCGGCATCGACGAGACCAACGTCAACGTCAACGGCGGCGCGATCGCCTACGGCCACCCGATCGGTGCCTCCGGCGCCCGCATCATCGGCGCGCTCGTCCACGAGCTCGGCCGTCGTGGCGGTGGCCTCGGCGTCGCCGCGATCTGCTCGGGCGGTGGCCAGGGCGACGCGATCGTCCTCGAGGTAGCCGCGGCGTAACGCCGCGCGCCGTACCCCAGGCGCGAAATCCGATGAGCAAAGCCGCCGCGTTTTTCGATCTCGACAAGACCCTGATGGCGGGGTCCAGCGGGATGCAGTTCGCGAGGGTCGCGGCGCGCGGCGGCGTGGTCAGCAGGCGCCAGCTCTGGGGCTGGGGGGTCGAGCACCTGCGCTACCGCCTGCGCGGCACCACCGACGAGAAGACGACCGAGGTTCTGCGGGTCGCCCGCGAGCTGATCACCGGGGTCTCGGCGAAAACGATCGAGCGGATGGGGCCGGAGGTGATGGCGGCGATCGTGCCGCGCGTCTACCCGCAGATGCTGGAGGAGGTCCACGCCCACCAGGACGCGGGCCGCTCGACCTTCATCGTCAGCGCCGCCGGCAACGATGTGGTCGAGAGCCTCGCCGCCGTGCTCGGCATGGAGGGCGGGATCGGCACCCGTTACGAGGTCGACGCCGAGGGCCAGTTCACCGGCCGGCTCGACGGCCCCTTCGTCTACGGCCCCGGCAAGGTCACGGCGATGGAGGAGTTCGCCCGCGCCCACGACATCGACCTCGGCACCTCCTACGCCTACTCCGACTCGCTCTCGGACCTGCCGATGCTCCGCGCGGTCGGCAACCCGGTCGCGGTCAATCCAGACCCGCCGCTGGCGGCGATCGCCAAGGAGGAGGACTGGCAGGTGCTGCGGTTCGAGCGGCTCGGTCGCCGCCTGACCGCGGTCGCGGTGACGGTCCTCGCGACCGTCGCGGGCTTCGGCGCCTCGCGGGTCGCCGCCAACCGCCGCCCCGAGCCGCGCCGCTTCCGTCCCCGCCGGCCGCAGCGATGAGCCGGCGCGCCTGGAGCGCGTTCGCCGCCGTCTCCGTCCTCTGGGGGATCCCGTACCTCTTCATCAAGATCGCCGACGACGGCGGCATGCCGCCGCTCGTGCTCGCCTGGGGGAGGGTGACGCTCGGCGCCGTCGTCCTCCTTCTGGTCGCCGGGCGAGCCGGCACCTTGCACGGCCTGCGCGAGCGCGGGCGTTGGCTCCTCGCCTTCGCCGTCCTCGAGATCGCGATCCCATTCCCGCTGATCGCGCTGGGTGAGACGAAGGTCGCCTCCTCGACCGCGGCGATCGTGATCGCCTCGGTGCCGCTGATCATCACTCTCCTCGTGCTGCGCTTCGAACCTTCCGAACGGGTCACCGGACGCCGGCTGGCGGGCCTGCTCGTCGGCTTCGCCGGGGTAGCGGCGCTGGTCGGCGTCGACGTCTCCGGCAACGGCGGCGAACTGCTCGGCGTCGGCGCCGTCCTGATCGCCGCCTGCGGCTACGCGAGCGCGCCGCTGGTCCTCAAACGCCACCTGATCGACCTCGACCCGACCGCGGTGATGGCCGCCTGCCTGACGATCGCCGCCGCGATCCTCACCCCCTTCGCGATCGTCGACTGGCCGAGCGCGGCGCCGAGCGGCGGCGCCTTCGCCGCGGTCGCCGTCCTCGGCTTCGTCTGTACGGCGCTGGCGCTGGTGCTGATGGCGATCCTGATCGGCGCCGCCGGCCCCGCACGCGCCTCGGTCATCACCTACATCAACCCGGTGATCGCCCTGGGCCTGGGGATCGCCTTCCTCGGCGAGAGCCCGGGGGCGGGGTCGCTGATCGGCCTGGTCCTGATCCTGATCGGCTCGTGGATATCGACGAGGGGGTCCTCGCAATCTACGAGGAGTTCCACGCAAACCGGCCAAGCTCCAATAAGCTCCACGCCGTGACCACCACCGCCACCGCTCGCAAGATCCGCGTCGTCGTCGCCAAGCCCGGCCTCGACGGCCACGATCGCGGCGCCAAGATCATCGCCCGCGCCCTGCGCGACGCCGGCATGGAGGTCATCTACACCGGCCTGCACCAGACCCCCGAGCAGATCGCCGAGACGGTGATCCAGGAGGACGCCGACGCGGTCGGCCTCTCGATCCTCTCCGGCGCCCACATGACGTTGGTGCCGAAAGTGGTCGCGCTGCTGAAGGAGCAGGGAGTCGACGACGTGCTGGTCACCGTGGGAGGAACGATCCCCGCCGACGACATCCCCGAGCTGAAGAAGCTGGGTGTCGCCGAAGTGTTCACGCCGGGATCGGGTACCGACGACATCGTCGAGTTCATCCGCCTGGGCGCCGCCGAGCGGCACGCTGCCGGCGCCTGAGCTTCGATACGCGGCATTCCACCTACTTTCTTTCGACACCGATCCGTGCACAGGTCCGGTCGAAGCGGATATAGTCCTGATTGACTGGTCAGTCAACCGGCTGAATCGCTAACATGCCCGGTCGCGACGCCGCCTCGATTGCGCACTAGAGACCGGGCGCTCGCAGACCGAGAACCGTTCCCAAGGAGGGCTTGAACTTGAAGATCTGCGTCCTGGTCAAGGAGGTACCGGATGCCGCTGTGCAGAAGCGCATCGATCCGAGCACGATGCGCCTCGACCGCAGCGGTGAGAAAAACCTCAACCCCTTCGACACGCACGCCCTCGAGGCTGCGATGCAGATCAAGGAGGGTGGAGCGATTCCGGTCGAGGAGGTCGTCGCGGTGACCATGGGTCCCGAATCCGCCGTCCGTGCTCTGCACAAGGCCGTCGCCCTCGGCGCCGACCGTTCGGTCCAGCTGACCGACGACGCCCTGGCGGGCTCCGATGTCTGCGCGACCGGCTACTCGCTGGCGAAAGTGCTCGAGTCCGAGAGTCCCGACCTGGTCCTGCTCGGCCAGCAGTCCGATGACGGCGAGTGCTACACGATCGGTGCCGTCGTCGCCGACCACCTGCAGATGCCTTCGCTGACGCAGGTGATCAAGATCGACGTCAACGACGGCAAGCTCCGCTGCGAGCGCCAGGCCGAGTACGGCTACGACACCGTCGAGATCGAGCTCCCGGCCGTGATCAGCGTCGGTGACGCGATCAACGAGCCGCGCTACCCGTCGCTGAAAGCGATCATGGGCGCGAAAAAGAAACCGCTCGACAAGAAGGGCACCGGCGACGTCGGCATCGACGCCTCGCAGGTCGGCGAGGCCGGGTCGAAGACCAAGGTGCTCGCCCTGAACCCGCCGCCCGCGAAGCAGGCCGGCGAGATCATCGAGGACGAGGACACGAACGAGACGGTCGAAAAGATCGTCGCCTGGCTGGACGAGAGGAAACTGATCTAGATGGCAGGCATCCTGGTTTACGCCCTCCACGACGACGAGGGCAACTTCAACAAAAACAGCTTGGGGGCCATCTCCGAGGCCGCCAAGCTCGCCGGTGAAATCGGCGGCGAGGCTTCGGCGCTGATCGTCGGCGACATCGCCGACGACGCCGCCGCCGGCCTCGGGAAGTACGGCGCCGCCAAGGTCTACCGGGCCAAAAGCGTGCCCGAGGGCCTGGCCCAGCCGATCGTCGACGCGATGGCCAAGGTCATCACCGACAACGGCATCAGCTACGCGCTGTTCGGCGGCGGCCTGCTCGGCTTCGAGATCGGTGCCGGCCTGACCGCCCGCCTCGGCGCCGGGGTGACGATGGAGGTCACGGCGGTGAAAGTCGCCGACGGCAAGCTGATCGTCGAGCGGCCGATCCTGCAGGACTCCGAGATCGCCGACGTCGGCTACGTCTCTGAGCCGGGGATCATCATCAGCCGGCTCAACGCGTTCGAGATCAACGAGACCGGTGGCACCGCCACGGTCGAGGACGTCGAGGTCGAGCTCTCGGCCTGGTCGACCAAGGCGACGCTGGTCCAGCGTGGCGAGCAGCGCGGCGCCGACGTGAACATCGAGGACGCCGACATCCTGGTGGGTGGCGGTCGTGGCCTCGGCGCTGCCGACGGGTTCAAGCTCGCCGAGGAACTCGCCGAGTCGATGGGCGGTGCCGTCGCCGCGACCCGTGCGGTCGTCGACGCCGGTTGGTACCCCTACGCGGCGCAGATCGGCCAGACCGGTAAGACGGTGGCGCCGAAGCTGTACCTCGCGGCGGGCATCTCCGGCGCGATCCAGCACAAGGTCGGGATGCAGAACTCGGAGAACATCCTCGCGATCAACAAGGACCCGAACGCGCCGATCTTCGAGTTCTCGGATCTCGGCGTGGTGGGCGATCTGCACAAAATCGTCCCCAAATTGACCGCGGCGATCAAAGCCAAGAAGGGCGGCTGAGCTTCGGCTCAGTCGTCTCCTTCCCCCTTCAGGAGGAACCCCCATGCCGGCAGTGCCACCCAGTGAGTTCCCGCCGCCCTTTGATTCGAGATCCGTCATCGGTCCGCCGACCGACGCACCCGAGGATCGGATCGAGGTCGGCGTGGCGATCGTCGGCGGTGGCCCCGCCGGCCTCGCCTGCGCCAACAAACTGATGCAGCTGCTCGAGCACGAGCCGGAGTTGACCGAGAAGCTCGGCGAAGTCCCGGTCGCGGTGATCGAGAAGGGCAAAGTGGCGGGGGCCCACCTCCTGTCGGGGGCGAACATGGTGCCTTCGGCGATGGAAGAGCTCTTCCCCGACCTGCCGAAGGAGGAGTGGCCGGTCTACCAGCAGGTCGAGAAGGACGCGGTCTACGTCCTGACCAAGGGCAACCACTTCCCGCTGATGCCGGTCCCGCCGGGGTTCCGTAACCACGGCAACTACGTCACCTCGGTGGCGAAACTTGGCCGCTTCCTCGCCGACAAGGCCGAAGAAGCGGGCGTCTACATCCTCAGCGAAACGGCCGCGACCAAGTTGCTGGTCGAGGACCGGGTCGTCAAAGGCGTCCGCTCCGGCGACCGCGGCCGCGGCAAAGACGGCGGGGAGCAGGCGAACTTCGAGCCCGGCTCGGACGTGATCGCGAAGGCGACGGTGCTCGCCGAGGGCACGATCGGCCACCTCACCTACGCCGCCTACGACTACTTCGACATGCACGGCTCCGACCCGATGCGCTGGGAGCTCGGGGTGAAAGAGGTCTGGGAGGTGCAGAAGCCGCTCGACCGCGTGATCCACACGATGGGTTGGCCGTTGCGCCTCGGCGCCCGTTACAACGAGTTCGGCGGCAGCTTCATCTACCCGATGGGCGAGGACAAGATCTGCATCGGCATGGTCGCCGGGCTCGACTACACCGACGCCACTTTCAGCGTCCACGACGCGCTGCAGCAGCTGAAGACGCACCCCTTCATCAAGAAGCTGCTCGAGGGCGGCAAACGCACCGCCTGGGGCGCCAAGACGATCCCGTCGGGCGGTTACTTCGCGATGCCGAAGCGGCTCGCGGTGCCGGGCATGATGGTCGCCGGCGACGCGGCCAGCATGGTCAACATCCCGACCCTGAAGGGCGTCCACTACGCGATGCACGCGGGCATGATGGCGGCGGAAACGATCGTCGAGTCGCTGAAGGCCGACATCGACTCGGTCAACTTCCAGGCCTACGACGACCGGGTCAGCAAGTCGATGATCGAGAAGGACATCAAAGAGTCCCGCAACATGCGCCAGCCGTTCTCGAAAGGCTTCTTCGTCGGTGGCGCGATCGCCTCGGCGATGACGATCACCAAAGGCAACTTCCCGGGCGGCCACTGGAAGCAGGAGCACGATTCCGAGAACGCGATGTTCATCGGCAAGGCGGGCTCGAAGTACCCGAAGCCCGACAACGAGCTGACCTTCGACAAGCTCGGGTCGGTCTTCCTCTCGGGCAACGCGACCCGCGACGACGCGCCGAACCACGTCCGCATCCAGACCCACGTCCCCCGCGAGGTCGCTCAGACCTGGGTCTCGATGTGCCCGGCCCAGGTCTACGAGATCCCCGACGATCAGCAGGACAACGGCGAGGCGATGGTCGACGTCCACGTCACCGCCTCCAACTGCGTCCAGTGCGGAGCGATCACCGCCAAGGGCGGCCGCCTCACCCTCCCCGAGGGCGGCGACGGCCCGCTGTACCAAGAAACCTGACGCTTTAGGCACACAAGATTTGCATTGCGCGCGCCATACGCGCGCATCTGGCGGGCAGCATCCGTGCGGTGCTGCCCCTCGCTTTCCTCAGCCCGGACGCCCTCTTCGCCGGGCGGGTGGAATCGCCGCAGCGATCGCGATCGGTGGGTTCGCAGGTCAATGCTTGGCGATCGCGAAATCGCGGTCGGATGAGGGTCGACGACGTGGGACCGCTGCAGGCGGCTTTGCCGGTCTGGTCGTCATGATCGGACTCATCCTCTATTCCATCGGCGCGCGCTAACTTCGATTCATGACCGCGCTCCGTGCTTACGCCTTGGCTCTCGCTGCATGTGTCGTGATCGAGGGGTTCATCTACTACGGACTCGTAGGACTGGGCGCGAGCGAAGATGTCATGGTGGAGCTGGAGATGATCTGGTTGTGCATCACCGTCTTCCTCACCCTCATCGTCGGCGACCATTTCGATCACGGCGGAGACGAGCGATAGGCGACCCGACACCCGGCTAGGCTCGCCGGATGCTGGCGCTGGGGATCATCTGCGCGATCGGGGCCTCGGCGCTCTACAACACCTCGATCGCTCTGCAGGCGCTCGAGGCGAGGGACGTGGGGGAGGAGCACGCGCTGCGGGTGTCGCTGATCGGGCGGCTGATCAAGAACCCGCGGTGGCTGTTGGCAACCGGGATCGGGTTGCTCGGGTGGCCGCTGGAGATCGCGGCGCTTCTGTTGGCACCACTGACCGTCGTCCAGCCGTGCCTCGCCTGTGGGCTCGTGCTGTTGCTCTGGCTCGGGGTGACGCGACTGGGGGAGAAGCCGGGCCGGCGCGAGTACGGCGCCGTCGCGGCGATCCTGGTGGGGGTCGCGGGGCTCGCCTGGGCGGCGCCCGAACGGACGACCGGCCACGCCGGGGCCGGGCCGATCGCGATCGCATTGGTGCTGGTGACGATCCCGGTTGTCGCTCCTTACGTGGTGCGCGGATGGGCTAGCGCAGCCGGGACGCTGGCCGTCATCGCAGCGGGCTTCGGCTACGCCTGGACGGCGATCGCCTCGAAGCTCCTCACCGACCAGCTCTCGACGGGCTCGATCTTCGTCGCCGCGATCTGGCTCGCCACCGCCGCCGCCTCCGAGGGCCTCGCCCTGCTCAGCGAGATGAGCGCCCTGGGGAGGAGCCCGGCGACCCGGGTCGCGCCGGTGATGTTCGCGATCCAGGTGACCGTTCCGGTGATCCTGGCGCCGCTGATCTTCGAGGAGTCGTGGTCGGACACGCCGGGCGGCGGCGCGGGCATCGTCGCCTCGGTCCTCCTCGTCCTCGCCGGGGTCGTCGCCCTGGCCGGATCGCCGGTGGTCGGCGCGGTAATCGACAGCGCTCACGCGGAAGAGTGATCCGGTCGATACAAACTCGGAGCGTCCAGGATCGCGGGTACGCTCGTCCCCTAAATGAGGCTTCTTTAAACGTTCTCCTCCGGTTACGCTGGTAGCCTGACGCCGCTTTCGGCGACGAATCCACTTGTTTCACGCCGAAACTGTTTCCACAGACTCCGTTTCCCGCACACCCCCAGAAGGAGTTAGCCGTAGGCGCCGCAGAGACATCCCTGCCCGACGTGACCAAATTCGCGATCGGCTTCGATCATCGTGATCGTCCCCGCCTCTTCGAGCTCTGGACCGAGGTGCTCGATTCCGAGCAGTGGTCCGAGGGCAAGAAGCTCGCCGCCTTCGAGGACCGCTGGGAAGAGTGGAACAAGCTCCCGAGCGTCGGCCTCTCCAGCTGGGCCGGTGGTGCGCTCGCGGCGCTCGAGTTCGCCGGCGTCAAAGGCGAGACGGTCCTCTGCCCGTCGAACACCTTCATGGCGACGCCGCTCGCCGCGATCGGCGCGGGCGCCAACGTCGAGTTCGTCGACTGCCGCAAAGACGACCTCTGCATGTCCTTCGAGGACTTCGAGCGCAAGGCGGAGAAGTTCAAGCCGCGGGCGGCGATCCTGGTCCACGTCGGCGGCCACCTCTCATTTGACGCTAAGGAGATCGCCGCATACTGCCGGGACCATGGGATCTTCCTGCTTGAGGACTGCGCCCACGCCCACGGCGCCGACTGGGACGGCGAGCGCCCCGGCAGCTTCGGCGACGCCGGCGTCTACTCGCTCTACGCGACCAAGACGATCTCCAGCGGCGAGGGCGGCGTGCTCGTCTCCTCCAACGAGGACCTCATCGAGTACACCCGTAAGTTCCGCAACTACGGCAAGTTCGATCACCAGGTCGACGGCCTCAACTTCCGGATGAACGAGTTCACCGCGGCGCTGGCGCTGGTCGGGGCCGAGCGGATGGAGGAGATCGTCGCCTGGAAGAACGACTTCGCCGGCGAGCACCTCGACCCGCAGTACCCGGCCCGCCTGGCGCTCCCCGAGGGGATGACCTCAGGCCTCTACAAGTACATCGTCTTCGACGAGATCGAGAAGAGCACCGGCAAGGTCTACGACCAGCCTTGCCACCGGATCATGGGCCGCTCCGACGAGCTGCCCAACACCGACTGGGTGGCCGAGAACCATTGGTGCGTGCCGCTCTACTATCGCCCGGAGAGCCGCGCCGCGGCCCTATCCGGGGAGGGGGAGTGAGATGAGGGTCCTGGTCACCGGCGGTGGCGGCTTCATCGGCTCCCACGTCGTCGACAAGCTGATCGCCAAGGGAGTGACGCCACGGATCTTCGATCTGAGCGCCTCGCCCTACCACTCGCCGCTCGAGGTCGAGACCTTCACCGGTTCGATCACCGACCCCGGCAACCTCGACCTGGCGATGCGCGAATGCGACGCTGTCATCCATCTCGCCGCGGTCGCCGACGTCGGCCACGTGCTCGCCGACCCGGTGCTCGCCGAGGAGGTCAACACGCGCGGCACCCTGCAGGTGCTGGAGGCGGCCTGCCGGGCGAAAGTCGGCCGCGTCGTCTACGGCTCGACCACCTGGGTCTACAGCGACTGCCCCGAGCAGGAGGTCGATGAGGAAACCGCGATCCCCGCGCCGCGCCACCTCTACACCTCGACCAAGCTCGCGGGCGAGACCTACTGCGCGAGCTACTCGGAGCTCTACGACCTCGACTTCACGATCCTGCGCTTCGGCATCCCGTACGGCCCGCGCGCCCGCGCCGCCGGCGTCGTCGCCAAATTCACCGACCTCTCCTTCGAAGGCAAAGCGCTGACGATCGCCGGCGACGGCAGCACCACCCGCAGCTTCATCTACGTCGAGGACCTCGCCGACGGGATCGTCGCCGCGCTCGCCCCGCAGGCGTCAGGCCGCACCTACAACCTCTCCGGCGACGAGATCACGACGATCCTCGAAATCGCCGAGCGCGTGCAGGAAAACGTCGACACCTGCGAGATCACCCACACGCCGCCGCGCCCCGGCGACTTCCCGGGCAAGTCGATCTCCAACAAGCGCGCCCTCGAGGAGCTTGGCTGGAAAGCGGATACGCCCTTCAAGGACGGCGTCCGCCAGTACGTCGAATGGGTCAAGTGCACGACCCGCCCGCCGGACCCGATCCCCGGCACGAAGCCCTCGATGAACGGCAACGACCGCGCCGCCGGGGCGCTGCTCGCGGGTGCCTCGCGGCCGGGCGAGCCGCGTGAGCCGCGGGTCCTGATCCTCTCCGCCGACATCGGCGAGGGGCACGATCTGCCGGCGCGGATGATCAAGGCCGACCTCGAAAAAGAAGTTCCCGGCACCGAAGTGAAAATCGAGAACGGTCTCGAGGCGATGGGCAAGCTTTCGGCGACGGTGCTGCGCAACGGTTCGAAAATCGTCTTCCGCTGGGCGCCTTGGATCTTCGACATCCAGTACTGGCTGATCACGAAGTTCGCCCCGACCCGCTGGCTCTTCCAATACCTCGGTTACCTCTTCGCCGGTCGCGGCGTGCTGCGCGCGGTCGAGTCCTACGACCCGGACGTCGTCATCTCGACCTACCCGGGCGTCACCGCGATCCTCGGGATGCTGCGCGAGAGGCGCCGACTCAGCGTTCCGGTGCAGTCGGCGATCACCGACCTCGCCGGCCTGCGCTACTGGGCGCACCCGGGCGTCGACCTCCATTACGTCACCCACCCCGAGTCGATCGAGGAAGTCGAGCGGCTGGTCGGGCCAGGGACGGTCGAGTGGGCGCGACCGCCGATATCGCCGGAGTTCCTCGCCCCGCGCACCCGCCGTGACGCCCGCGAGGCGCTCGGCGTCAACGCCCACGCGCGCATGGTGCTGGTCTCCGGCGGTGGCTGGGGAGTGGGGGACCTGGAGACGGCGATCGAGCTGGCGCTCGACGACGGCGAGACCGAGGTGGTCTGCATCGCGGGCCGGAATGAGATCGCTCAGCGGAAGCTCGAAGCGCGCTTCGGCGACAACCCGCGGGTCCGCGTGCTCGGCTTCACCGACCAGATGAGCGACTGGATGGCGGCCGCCGACGCGATGGTCCACGCGACCGGGGGCCTGACCGTGCTCGAGGCTCATATCCGCGGCTGCCCGGTGATCTCCTACGGATTCTCGGCCGGCCACCTGCGCGCCAACAACGCCGCCTTCGAACGGTTCGGGATCGCCGAGGTGGCGCGCTCCGACCACGAGCTCGAGTCGACCCTCCGCCACGTCACCGCCGAACGGCGCTCGCCGGACTCCTCCTTTGCCTCGTTGCCATCGATCGCCTCTCGGGCGCTCACGGTGCGGCCGCGGGTGCGCCAAGAGCCGGTCTGGCGGCTACGGACGGCGCGCGCCGTCGCGGTCACCTGCCTGGCGATCATCGCCATCGTCCTGGTGATCTCGGCGGTCCACCGCGAGAGCCCGCTGAGGCCGCTCCACCCGGTGACCAGCCGGATCCATTTCGGCACGGATAGCGACGCGACGCAGGCGGCGCAGAGCCTCGGCCCGACCGAATCCTCGCGCGCCGTCGCTGCCGAAACTGCCGCGGCCGAAGAAGAATCCGGGCATTGAGCGCCGAGCGGCGCCTTGCCGGTGCGGGGGCGCTCGCCCTCGCGGTGGCGGTGCCGCACGCGGGCCCGGCGCTGGCGCCGATTGTTCCCGCGGTCGGTCGCCGGCTCCCGGTCGTCTTGCGCGAAGAGGAGGTCGAAGGTGTCTTCCTCACCTTCGACGATGGCCCGCACCCGCAGGGCACCCCGGCGGTCTTGGAGATCCTCCGCGAGGCGGGGCAGACGGCAACGTTCTTCCTCGCCGGCGAGCAGGTCGAGCAGCGCCCCACACTGGCAGCGGAGATCGTCGCGGCCGGCCATCGGGTGGAGCTCCATTGCCACCGCCACCGCAACCAATTGCGGCTGACCCCGCGGGCGCTGCTCGACGACGCCGAACGCGGTCGGGCGGCGATCGAGGAGGCGAGCGGCCAGGAGATCGCCGACTATCGGCCGCCCTACGGGATCTTCAGCGGCGTCGGGCTGGCCGCGATCCGCTCACGCGGCTGGCGGCCGGTGCTCTGGTCGCAGTGGGGGAGAGACTGGACGCGCCGCGCCACCGCGGCGTCGATCACCCGCAAGGCGACCGACCGAGTCCGCCCCGGGGACATCGTCCTTTTGCACGACGCGGACTTCTACAGCGCGCGGAACTCTTGGGAGCGCACCGTGTCAGCTCTGCCGAGGATTCTCGAGGAGCTCACGACGCGAGGGCTGAAGTCGAGCGTGCTTCGCCGTTGACTCGGCGGCGCGATGGTCCACTCGTCGCAGCCTGCGAAGGCTTCGTCGAGCAGCTTGGCCATCGTGCTTCGCGGCCGGTCCTGGTCGAAGATTTGCTTGGACATGGCTCTCCGTCCTCAGTAGGGGGGTTTCATAAAGGTTCACCCCCCGGTCGGACGAAAAACCTGCACTTTGCGTATTTTGCGAACAGTTGTTCGCGAGGGCGCTACGGCGAAGGCGCAAAGTCCGCGATATGACTGGCCACCGCTTGGGGCTGATCGAGCGGTACGAAGGTCGCCGAGTCGGGTACCTGCACCAGTTTCGCGCCGCCGACATCGGCGGCAAGGCGTTCGGCGCCGGCCATTGGAAAGTACTTGTCGCGGGGCGCCCAGACGAGCAGGAGGGGGAAGCGGGTGCCGCGCAAGGCGGCCGCGGCGGCGAGCGTGAAGCGCTTGTCGAGGCCGGCGGTGACCTTGGCGAGGTCGCGCATCAACGCCCGGTCCGACAGAGCGGCGCCGGTCCAGTCGGCGACCAGATCGTCGCGCGCTCCGCTTTTGGTGAAGGCGGAGAATGCGCGCCGCGAGACCGCCGGGATCCGGAACGGCTGCGCCATCGCCCACATGCCGCCGGGCAGCTTGGCGACCGGCGGCATCGCCTTGAAGATCCCCGGCGGGAAGTTCTCGTAGGTGTCGCAGTTGGTGAGGACGAGGCGGGAGACGCGCGTCGGGCGGCGCGAGACGAGCACCTGCGAGACGGCGCCACCGGAGTCGTTGCCGACCAAGGTCACGTCCTCGAGTCCGAGCGCGGCGATGAAGTCGTCGATGATCGTCGCCAGTCCGGGAGCGTCGAGCGCCGCGTCGGGCGCCATGGGCACCTTGTGCGCGCCGAAGGGCAGGTCGGGGACCACGACGTGGAAGCGACCGGCGAGCGCCTCCGCGACCCCGTCCCAGAGCCGGCCGTCGACCAGGTAGCCGTGGACGAAGACGACCGCCGGCCCCGTGCCCGCCTCCCGGTAGCGGATAGTTCCGGCCGGAACCTGAATCTCACGTGCGTCCATCGACAAGCCTCCGTTCGTCGTGGGATCTTCCCAATTAACATACATACCGTATGAATGCCAGTCAACCAGAGCCTCGCCCCGAGCGCCGAACGCAGGCCGAACGCGCTGAAGCGACGCGCAATGCGCTGGTCGCCGCGGGCCGCGAGCTCTTCGCCGCACGCGGCTATGACGGCGTCGGCGCGGAGGAGATCGTCAAGGCCGCCGGGCTGACCCGCGGGGCGCTCTATCACCACTTCCCGGGCGGTAAGGCGGGCCTGCTCGAGGCGGTCTACGAAGCGGTCGAGGCGGAGTCGACCGAGCGGGTCGCCCACGTCGTCCTCGACTCCGAGATGCACAGCCCGCTGGCGGCGATGAAGGCCGGGATCGCCGCATTCCTCGACGAGTGCGCGGAGCCGGGCTTCCAGCGGATCGTCCTCCACGACGCGCCCGCCGTCCTTGGCTGGGATCGCTGGCGGGACATCGCCGCCGCCAACGGCCTTGGGCTGATCGAGGCGAGCCTGATCGCGGCGATTGAGGCGGGGGAGATCCGGCCGCTGCCGGTGCGCCCGACCGCGCACCTGTTGCTGGGCGCGCTCGACGAGGCGGCGATGCTCCTCGTCCGTTCCTCCGACCCCGCCGGCAGGGCCGAGATCACGACCGTCCTGCTGGCCCTGATCGACGGCTTCGCGACGCCTGGCCCCGGCTAGTTGGAGCTGCTTTGCGCATGCTCTAAACTCTTAAGAGTGAAAGCTTCAATCCACCCCGAATACCAACTCGCCAACGTGCACTGCTCGTGCGGCAACCAGTTCTACACGCGGTCGACGAAAGACGATCTGCACGTCGAGCTTTGCTCTGAGTGCCACCCCTTCTACACCGGTAAACAGAAGCTGGTCGACACCGGAGGCCGCGTCGAGCGGTTCCAGCGTCGCCAGGCGAAGACCCGGGCCGGCAGGCGGTAAGCACCCGTGAGCCCGATAACGGGCTCCGCACAACAGGCCTCTCAAACTCCTCCCTCCAGTAACGGCAACGTCGGGGGGAAGGAGCTCCGCATGCCCGACGGCAGGCTCGTCGCCAAGCGCGACGCGCCGGTCGGTGGGCAGGCTGTGCTCGAGGGAGTGATGATGCGCGGCGTCTCGACCTGGGCCGTCGCGGTGCGCACACCGGAGGGCTCGATCGAAGTCGAGTCCGAGGCGCTCAGCCCCTGGGCGAAGCGCCACCGCATCTGGCGGGTCCCGGTCCTCCGCGGCGTCGGCGCCCTCGCCGAATCGATGGCGATCGGCTTCCGCGCCCTGGCGATCTCGGCCAACGCCCAGATCGAGGACGAGGAGGACGGCGAGCCCGAAGAGATCGGTGGCTGGGTCTGGGGCCTGACGATCGCCTTCTCGCTGGTCCTCGCGATCGGCCTCTTCTTCGTCGTCCCGGTAGGGCTCACCAGCTTGATCAAGGGCCAGCTCGGCTCTTCGGTCCTCTTCTGGCTGGTCGAGGGCATCCTCCGCACCGGCATCTTCCTCGCCTACATCTTGGCGATCTCGAAAATGCCCGACCTGCGGCGGACCTTCGAGTACCACGGCGCCGAGCACAAGACGATCTCTTGTTACGAGGCCGAAGACGAACTGACGCCGGAGCGGGCGAAGCTCTATTCGCGCCTCCACCCCCGCTGCGGCACCAGCTTCCTGCTGATCGTGATGGTGCTCTCGATCTTCATCTTCGCCCCGCTCGGGCTGCCCGCCTGGTACTGGCTGGTGATCTCACGGATCGTCGGCATCCCGGTCGTCGCGGGCGTCTCCTACGAGGTGATCAAGTGGGCGGGCAAGAACCGCCGCAAAGCTTGGGTGCGGGCGGTGATGTGGCCGGGGCTGATGCTGCAGAACCTGACCACCCGGGAGCCGGACCTGGACCAGCTCGCCGTCGCGATCGCCTCGCTGAACGCGGTCCTCGCCCGCGAGAAACCCGAGGACCTGCGCTCCGAACAGACGATCGAGATCGTCGCCTGAGAACTCGGGCCGGCGCGAGCGCGGCGGCCCCTTCTCTCACGAACTGCGGGGAGGTTCGTTCAGGGGCCGCCCCGCTCGCGCTGGTGCGCACCTAAACTCGGCCCCGTGATCGAGCAACTCGTCAAACAGATTCGCGCCCGCTTTGCAGAGCTGGAGACGCTGATGTCGGATCCGGATGTGATCGCCGATCGCGAACGCTACGCCGAGGTCGGCCGCGAATACCGGCAGCTCAAAACCGCCCACGACCTGGCGGAGGAATACGCGACGCTGAAAGACGACCTCGAGGGAGCGCGCGAGCTGCTCGCCGAGGGCGAGGACGAGGAAATGCGCGCGGTGGTCGACGAGGCCCCAGGCCGGATCCTGGAGCTCGAAGAGGAGATCCGGCTGGCGATGGTCGAACGCGACCCGAGCGACGAGAAGAACGTGATCGTCGAGATCCGCGCCGGCACCGGCGGCGACGAGGCGGCGCTGTTCGCCGGCGACCTCTACAAGATGCTCACCCGCTACGCCGAACTGCGCGGCTTCTCCACCGACGTCCTCTCGCAGTCCGCCTCCGAGGCGGGCGGCTTCAAGGAGGTCACCTTCGAAGTCCGCGGCGAGGGTGCCTACTCGGTCTTCAAGTTCGAGGGCGGGACGCACCGCGTCCAGCGGGTGCCGGAGACCGAGAGCCAGGGGCGGATCCACACCTCGACGGCGACGATCGCGGTGCTGCCGGAGGCCGAGGAGGTCGACGTGCAGGTCGACCAGAACGACCTCCAGATCGACGTCTACCGGTCGTCCGGGCCGGGCGGGCAGTCGGTCAACACGACCGACTCGGCGGTGCGGATCACCCACAAACCGACCGGCATCGTCGTCTCGATGCAGGACGAGAAGTCGCAGCTGCAGAACCGCGACAAGGCGATGCGGGTGCTGCGGGCGCGACTGCTCGAGCAGCAGGTCGCCGAACAGCAGGCGCAGATCGCATCCGAGCGCAAGGCGCAGGTCGGCAGCGGAACCCGGGCCGAGAAGGTCCGCACCTACAACTTTCCCCAGGGCCGGATCACCGACCACCGGATCAAGCACACCTCGCACAACCTCGACGGCGTCCTGGGCAATGGTGAGCTCGACGAGTTCACCAACGCGCTCTCGGCGGAGGAGAAGCGGCGGCGCCTCGAGACCGCCGCGGAAGGGTGAGCGCGGTCGCCGGCAGCGCCTCCGGGGCCGCGGCGAGGGGGACGGGTGCGACCGGAGAAGCGCTGGCTTCGGCGACCGACGCGTTGGTCGCCGCCGGGGTGCCCGAGGCGCGGCTCGACGCCGAACTGCTCCTCGCCCACGCGAGCGGGCGGGGGAGGGCGAGCCTGATCGCCGACCCCGGCGCGATGCTGCCGCCGGCGGTGGGCCGCCTCTTCGGCGAACTGGTGCGGCGGCGGCTGCGGCGTGAGCCGCTCGCCTACATCGTCGGGTCGAAAGGCTTCCGCCGGATCGAGCTGGAGGTCGACCGCCGCGTGTTGGTGCCGCGGCCGGAGACCGAGCTGCTGGTCGAAGTAGCGCTGGAGCGGCGGCCGGGCCGGGTGCTCGACGTCGGCACCGGGTCGGGGGCGATCGCTCTCGCCGTCGCCGACGAGATGCCCGGGGTGGAGGTCGTCGCCACCGACACCTCGCCCGGAGCCTTGGAAGTGGCGCGTGCCAACGCGGCCCGCCTTGGCCTCGCTGACCGGGTGCGCTTCGAGGCCGGGACGCTGCCCGAGGGCGAGGGCTTCGACCTCGTCCTCGCCAACCTTCCTTACGTCGCCGAAAGCGATTGGGCGGGGCTGGAGCGCGAGGTGACCGAGTGGGAGCCGCGGGAGGCGCTGCTCGCCGGGCCCGACGGGCTCGACGACTACCGCGAGCTGCTGGCGCCGATGGCCGAGGGACCGGCGGAGTGCCTGCGGCCGACCTTCAGCGACGCCCCGGGCGCGCTCGACGCCGTTGGCGCGATCGCGGTCGAGATCGGCGAGGGCCAGGCGGTCGAGGTGGCCGAACTGATGCGTGACGCGGGCTTCGCCGAGGTCGAGGTGCGCGAGGACCTGGCCGGGATCGAGCGCGTTGTGATCGGGGAGCGCGGGGCGTCGTCGTGAGCCCGCGGACAGAGGTCATGCCACTGAAGCGCGGCGGCGCGGCGGCGGCTCGGACGGCGCTCGAACGGACGATCGCCGGCGGCGGCGTCGCCGTGTTTCCGAGCGACGGCGTCTACGGCCTCGCCTGCGACCCGCTCGACGCGGCGGCGATCCACCGGATCCACCGGCTGAAGGGCCGCGACGACGGCAAACCGGCGGCAGTTATGTATTTCTCGCCGCTGGCGATGCGCGAGCTGGTCGCCGAGCTCGGCCCGCGGGCCGCCGCGGCGGTCAGCGCGCTCCTTCCCGGCCCGGTCACCCTGGTCGTCAAGAACCCCGGCCACCGCTACCCGCTCGCCTGCCGCGAGGACGTCGAGCGACTCGGCGTCCGCCTCCTCGCCGGCCCCCTGGCCGGGGCGATGTGCCCGCTCTTTCAGACCTCGGCCAACATCAGCGGCAAACCCGCGCCGGGTCGCTTCGAGGACGTCGCCGGCTCGATCCTCGAGGGCGTCGATCTGGCGATCGACGGCGGCGAGCTGAGCGGCCTGCCCTCGACCGTCGTCGACATCGCCGCGATCGACGACGGCGGCGACTGGGAGATCCTCCGAGAAGGCGCGATCTCCGAAGGCGACCTGGCAAGCGCCCTCGCCACCGTCGGCCTCGACTAACAGCCCGCCCCGTCGAACGGCAGCCGCACCCGCCGGTGCGAGGAGTTGTCGTGCTCGTTCGACTCGAAGAGCAGATGCTTTGGGTCGACGGTCATCGTGAAGACGAAGCAGCCGTGGAGGCCGCTGACATTGATGTATTGCTTGTCGTAGTCGGCGGGATAGATGTCCGACCAGCCGACCGAGGTGCCGAGGACGTCGTGGCGGATGCTCGGGTCCTGGTTGCAGGCGGGGTATTGGGCGTTGACGGGGGAGCGCTTGCCGGGACTGGTGCGGTCGAGGTCGCGGAGGCAGTAGTTCAGCTTCGGGCTCGTCCGCAAGATCGGGCCGATGGTGCCGTCGGGGCGCACCTTGCGCAGCTCGAAGCGCGCCAGCTGGTGGACCTTCCAGTAGGAGCCGCCGAAGTACTCGCCGACGTCGGTGAAGTGGAGGCTCGCGTCGGTGCGCAGAATGATGTGGCCGCCGCCGGCCTTATAGATCCGCTCCGTCACCCGCATGCTCTTGCGCCCGTTGCGCGCGCCGCGCACCTCCATCGGCCCGCGCCCGCGGCTCTCGACGTCGGAGGTCGCGTGCAGGAGCGTCTTGCCGTCGTAGGTCGAGACGTACATTTCGCTCGGCGTCCCGATCTTCAGGTTGGGGCAGAGCAGGTGCCCGGAACCCGGCCCGACGCAGGGGTTCTTCGGCGCGGGCGCGGCGGCGGCCGACGCCGCGATCGGAGCCGCCAGGGCGACGGCGAGTGCGGCGACGAGGAGCGGACGAGGCGCCTTCACCCGCGGCAGCGTATCCCGGCCGCGCCGCTATCGGGGCCCATTGCTATGGTCGGCACAAGCGATGGCTGACCTGCCCGAGAACTTCCAGACGGCCCCTCTGGCCGAGGTCGATCCCGAGATCGCGACCGTCCTCGAGCGCGAGCTGCACCGCCAGCAGCGCACCCTGGAGATGATCGCCTCGGAGAACTTCGTGCCGCAGGCGGTCCTCGACGCGGCGGGCTCGGTGCTGACCAACAAGTACGCCGAGGGATACCCCGGCCGCCGCTACTACGGCGGCTGCGAGGAGGTCGACGTCGCCGAGCAACTGGCGATCGATCGCGCCAAGGCGCTCTTCGGGGCCGATCACGCCAATGTCCAGCCGCACGCCGGGGCCCAGGCCAACAACGCCGTCTACTTCGGCCTGCTGGAGCTGGGCGACACGATCCTCGGCATGGCCCTCGACCACGGTGGGCATCTCAGCCACGGGATGAAAATCAACGTGTCGGGCAAGTTCTACAACCCGGTCGCCTACCACGTGCGGCGCGAGGACTACTGGGTCGACATGGACGAGGTCGCGGCCCTCGCCGCCGAGCACAAGCCGAAGATGATCGTCGCCGGCTGGAGCGCCTACCCACGGCAGCTCGACTTCGCCGCCTTCCGCGAGATCGCCGACTCGGTCGGCGCCCTCTTAATGGTCGACATGGCCCACTTTGCTGGCCTCGTCGCCGCCAACGAGCACCCCAGCCCGGTGCCCTACGCCGACGTCGTCACCACCACCGTCCACAAGACGCTCGCCGGCCCGCGCAGCGGCATGATCCTCAGCAAAGCCGAGCACGCCAAAGCGATCGACAAAGCGATCTTCCCCGGGCAGCAGGGCGGCCCGTTGATGCACGCGATCGCCGCCAAGGCGGTGGCGCTGAAGATCGCCGCCTCGGAGCCCTTCGCCGAGCGCCAGCGGCAGACGATCGCGAACGCTCGCGCGTTCGCGATCGGCCTTGAAAGGAATGGCATCCCGGTCCTCACCGGCGGCACCGACGTGCACCTGGTGCTGGTCGACCTCACCCCGACCGGGCTCGACGGTCAGACCGCCGAGGACCGGCTCGAGGCGGTCGGCATCACCGTCAACCGCAACGCGATCCCCTTCGACGAGCGGCCGCCGATGAACCCCTCGGGCCTGCGCATCGGCACTCCGGCGCTGACCACGCGGGGAATGAAGGAGGAGGAGATGGAGGAGATCGCCGCGGTGATCGCCGCCGCCCTCGGCTCCGACTTCGAGTCCGAAAAGGCGTCGCTCGCCGAGCGCACCGGTGCCCTGATGGACCGCCACCCGCTGTACCCGCAGCTCTCGCCGGCTTCCGTCTGAGCGACCCCGGCGCACGCGCCTCGTTAGGGTCGCCGCGATGAAAGTTTGGGTCGACTGCACCGCCGCCGCGCATCCTTTGGTCCTGCGGCCGATCATCGAGCGCCTCGAGGCGCGTGGGGATGAGGTCTTCATCACCGCCCGCGAGTACGGCCAGACGGTCGGCATCCTCGATCGGCTCGGCATGCACTACGAGGTGGTCGGGGAGCACGGCGGCGCCTCCAAATGGAGCAAGGGGCGCGCAGTCGAGAAGCGCTCCCGCGCGCTCGCCAAGCTGGTCTGGGCGAAACGCCCCGAACTGGCGCTCGCCCACGGCTCGGTCGACCTCGCCGTCGTCTCCTGGACCCTGCGCCTGCCCTCGGTGCAGATGCAGGACTACGAGTTCGCCAAGCTGCAGCGCAACATCGCCTTCCGCGCCGCCCACCGCGTGCTCGCCCCCGACGCGATCCCGGTCGACCGGCTGCGCAAGCTCGGTGCCAAGCCGAAGAAGCTGGTCCGCTACCCGGGGCTGAAGGAGGAGTACTACCTCGCCGACTTCGTCCCCGACCAGGGGATCATCGGCGACCTCGGCCTCGACCGGAACAAGGTGATCACGGTCGTCCGGCCGCCGCCCGAGACCTCCGAGTACCACGCTCCCAACGACCTCTACGCCGCCACCGTGCGCCGGCTGGCCGAGGCCGACGGCGAGGTGCAGGCGGTGATCATCCCGCGAACCGTCGAGCAAGGCGAGGCGGCGCGCGCCCTCGACGCCCCCAACCTGCTGATCCCCGAGCAGGCGATCGACGCCCAGAGCCTGATCGCCTGCGCCGACCTCGTGGTCAGCGCGGGGGGGACGATGAACCGCGAGGCGGTCGCCCTCGGCACCCCCGTCTACACCACCTTCAGCGGCAAGATGGGCGGGGTCGACGAGGTGCTGATCCACGAAGACCGACTGCGCGTTCTGACCGACCCGGCCGAGCTGCCGCTGCGCAAGCGGACCGATCCGGTCGGCGTCCTCAATCCCCGCGATCCCGAGTTCCTGGTCGAGGCCGTGCTCGGGGCCGTCGCGCTTTACGCGTAACCTGACGCGGTCCGGGACGCCGGACGTACCCTCGCACCCGATCTGACGCGAGACTCGAACTTGGCCGCGACCACCGATGCAGCACTCTCCTTCGTCGCCGCAGCGGCGATCGCCTGGCTGTTGGTTCCGTACGTAGAGCGCCTGGCCTTCCGGATCGGGGCGATCGACTACCCGGTGGAGCGCAGCCTCCACGACAAGCCGATGCCGCGCCTCTCCGGCCTGGCGATCCTGGTCGCGGTCGAGGCATCGGGTTGGATCTGGCTCCCCGGCGACAGCCAGAGTCGCTGGATCCTGATCGGCGGCGTCGCGATGGCCGGGGTCGGGTTCCTCGACGACCTCTACGACCTGCCCGCGCTGCCGAAGCTCTGCGGCCAGATCGCCGCGGCGCTGATCCCGGTGTTGGCCGGCGTGCGGGTGGAGAACCTGACCCTGCCCTTCCTCGGCGGCTTCGAGCTGCACGGCTGGGCCTACCCGCTGACTGTGCTCGGGATCGTCGCCGTCGCCAACGTGATCAACTTCCTCGACGGCGTCGACGGGCTTGCCGCGGGCGTCTGCGCGATCGCCGCGGTGACCTTGGCGACGATCGCGCTCTCGCTCGAACGCAACTCGGCGGGCGTGCTGGCGGCGCTGACCGCGGGCGCCGCCCTCGGCTTCCTCCGCCACGGCTTCCCGCCCGCCTCGAGCTTCATGGGGGACACCGGCTCGCTGCTGCTCGGCTACATGCTCGCGACCGCCTCGGTGCAGGGAGCGCTGAAGACGAACGCCGTGATCGCCCTGGCGTTTCCGCTAATCGTGCTCGCCGTGCCGATCCTCGACACCGGCTTCGTCGTCGCCAAACGGCTCAAATACCGGCAGCCGATCTACCAGGCCGACAGCTGGCATTTCCACCACCGGATGGCCAACAT
>JAOPZF010000237.1 GCA_025964255.1 Solirubrobacterales bacterium
GCCCCTGAGCTCGACTCACGGCTCCCGAAGATCGAAGAGAGGATCCTTGCCTACTACGGGCGCGATGCTCGAATAGAGAGACAGATCTTCAGTCCCTGGGACGAAGAGGACGCCGTCGATCAATTTCACCTGCGGATCGTCACGGACATGGACCTCGACAAGAGGATCGACCGGCTGAAGGCCGTCCTCCGGGAGGAGCGCGAGCTACTGGCCCCTGTTCGACCGCCACTGACGATCGGCATCCTGTGAATTGGCTGGACTACGTAGTGCTTGCCGAAGGGCTGGTCACCCAGCCACTTGAAGCGTCGAAACGAAGTGGGATCAGTCGTGCCTACTACGGCACGCTCAACGTCTGTCGGCGCTGGTTGGAAGCCAACGTCGGTCCGATCGGTAAGCATCGGGTGCACGCCAATGTTTGGGATCGCTTTGAGGCTGCCGGACATGCCTCGGTGCGATCCAGTGAGGACTGGGAAGGGATCGCGGAACTGGGGAACTCACTCCGGATCCTTCGGAACTCGGCCGACTACGAGGACGCTTTCCCGGAGCTGGACCAGAACGCCACTGAAGCGATCGACATCGCCAGGCAGATCCTCGCGGCCCTCCCAGAGCTCGAGCTGGCCGACTGAGCGGCTATTCGGCGGGGGGGACCGGCGGGGTTTCGCCGGGTTCGGTGGGGGCTTCTTCGACCGGGGCGGGGGTTTCGGCCGGGGGTTCGGTCGATTCGGCGGGCGGTTCGGCTTCGACCGGCGGTTCGCCTTCGGTTCCGCCTTCGCCCGGTTCGGGGGCTTCCACCACCGGGGGTTCTTCGACGGGCACTTCTTCTTCGGTGGGCGCTTCTTCAGCTGGCGGATCTTCGACCGGGGCTTCTTCTTCGGCTTCGCCTTCGTTTTCACCCGGTTTGGCGGTCGAGGTCGATTTGCCGGGGCGGCCGCCCGAGGAGGGTTCCGACGATTCGCCGCTGCCGGGTTCGGCGACTTCGCCGCTGCCCGAGGAGCTGGTCGCGGCGAGGACCGCCGTCGCTTCTTCGGTCGGCGCGGTCGTCCCGGCCGGAGGCGGCGTGACGGGAGTGCTCGCGGTCGAGGATCCCTTGCCGCCCGACTCGCCACCGCCGTTACTGCCGGTCGACTTGCCGTTCTCGCCGGTCGCCTTGCTGCCTTGGGCGACGCTGGTCGACCCACCGATGCCCGCGGCGGCACCGATGTGCGTCTGGGTCGCGGCGGGGCTCGCCTGGGTCGAATCGCCGGCGGTCGTCGCGAAGGTCGGTGCTTGCGCTTCGCTCGCGACGGTGCCGCCGCCGCTCGTCGCGGGCGCGAAGGCCACGCCGCTGGCGCTGACGAGGCCGCCGCTAGTCGATCCGCCGTTGCCGCCCGTCGTGGCCAGCGCGTGCCCCGAGCCGACCGCCGAGGTCTTCGGCGCGCTGGGCAGCCCGAGGCCGGGAACCGGCAGGAAGCTGAGGCCGACGTTGGCGAAGAGGCCGACGATGATCAGCGCGACCGCGGTGGTCACTCCGATCGCCGAGAAGCAGGCGGCGCGCAGACGCCGCGGGAAGACGACCGGATGGTCGAAACCGGTCTCGTCGGGCGCTTTGCGCCTCGTGCTTTTGCGAGGGTTGAGCATGCTCACCGTTGAGCATCGCCCCCACGCGCCCCTCCCTAAAGCTCCTGAACGGGAAGTCCTGATTTTAGGTACCGATCTATCCAGGGAATTAAGGATAAAATCGGCTTTTCGGCCAATCGATCGTTCGTCAGGTGGTGCGTCCGGCCGGGTCGCGGAGAGCCCGTTCGTAGACCCGATGCTTCTTCACCACGCGGCCGTTCATCGCTTCCAGCCCCGCGTTCATGTCGCGATTCGTCTCCAAGATGAACCCTGCCTCGCCGTGTTTCAAGTTCGAGTTCGCCGCGGCTTCGAAATGTTCGAGGTAGAGCAGCGCGGCAACGCCCGTGTGGCGCCACGCCGGCTTCACCCCGAGGAAGCCGACCCGTAGCTGGTCGACGTAGCTGTTGCGCCGCAGGTAGGAGATCCAGCCGGTCGGAACGACCTTGCCCTTCATCCGTTTCTGCATCTGGTTGCCGTCCATCACCGTGATCGCCATCGCGATCGTCTCGCCCTCGACTTCGGCGACCATGAACCATTCCGGCGAGAAGACCAGCTGCAGGTCGAATGCATAGGCGTCGAGGTCCGCCTTCGAGTACGGCACGAAGCCCCAGTTCTCCGACCACGCCTCGTTGTAGACGTCGGCGAACTTGTCGAGGTCCTTGCGGAGGCTGCGCCGGCTCATTTTCCGCACCGTCACGCCGTACTTCTCGCGGCAGCGCTTCGCCAGTTTCTCGATCACCGGCTTCATCTTCGTGCGGTCGTCGACCGACAGCTTCCAGGAGAGCAGGTCCATCGCCTTGGTCAGGCCCTCCGCCTCGATCCGCTGCTGGTAATAGGGCGGATGCCAGCTCTGCCGCACCAGCGGTTCGAGCTCGAACCCCTCGATCAGCACCCCGCCCTCCTCGTTCAGCGAGAAGTCCATCGGCCCCAGCATCTGCTCGCACCCGCGCGCCACCAGCCACGCTTCCGCCGCCCCGAGCAGCTCCCGCAGGATCTCCGGGTCGTCCTCGAACTCGATGAAGCCGAACATCCCGGTCCGCGTACCGTGGAATTGGTTGTAGGCAAAGTCGATCTGCGCCGTGATCCGGCCGACCACGCGCCCGTCGCGCCGGGCCAGGAAGTATTCGGCCTCGCCGTGCTTGAAGAAGGCGTTCAGCCGCTTCGAGAGGAAGGCGCGCCGCTCGACCAGCAGCGGGGTCACCCACGGCGTGCCCGCGTGGAGGCGGAACGGCAGGTCGATGAATTCGCCCAGCTGGCGACGCCCCTGCACAGCGGTGATCTCGATTGGCACGGCCGGGAAAACCTACTGAGAGCCGCCGCCGGCCTTAGTTGAACTCGATCACGCTGCGGATCCCGTCCTGGGCCTCCATCAGGTCGAAGCCGCGATTGACTTCATCCAGCGTGATCTTGTGGGAGATGAACGGCTCGACGTCGATCTCGCCCGCCAGGGCTTTGTCGACCAGCACCGGCACCTGGTCGCGCCCCTTGACGCCGCCGAACGAGGACCCGGCCAGGCGCCGCCCGGTGATCAGCAGCCGCGGCACGACGTCGAGCGTCTCGCCCTTGCCCGCCACCCCGGCGACCGTGCAGAGGCCCCAAGCCATCCGCGTCGCTTCCAGCGCCTGCTGCATCACCGCGACCAGCCCGGTCGCCTCGAAGGTGTAGTCGGCGCCGTACTCGCCGTCGGTCATCGCCAGGATCTCGGCGACCGCGTCGGGCCCGCCGATCATCGTGTCGGTCGCGCCCTGGCCCTTGGCGAGCTCGAGGCGGTCCTCCGACATGTCGACGCAGACGATGCGCTCGGCGCCCTGCAGCCGGCAGCCCGCGACCGCGCCCAGCCCGACCATCCCGGCGCCGAACACGACGCAGGTAGTCCCCGGCTCGACCTTGGCGGTGTTCATCGCCGCGCCGAGCCCGGTCGAGAGCCCGCAGGCGAACAGCGCGATGTGCTCGAACGGCGCCTCCGGGTTGACCTTGGCGAGCGCGATCTCCGGCATCACCGTGTACTCGGCGAAGGTCGAGCAGCCCATGAAGTGACGGATGTCCTCGCCGCCGCGGGAGAGGCGCACGCTGCCGTCGGGCAGGTGGCCGAGGTTCTGCTCGCCGCGGATCTTCATGCAGAGGTTGGTGCGCGGGTCGACGCAGTGGACGCATTCGCGGCACTGGGGGGAGAAGAGCGTGACGACATGGTCGCCGGGCTTCACCGAGGTGACGTCGTCGCCGACCTTCTCGACCACGCCGGCGCCCTCGTGGCCGAGCACGGCCGGGGCGTAGCCGGACGG
>JAOPZF010000250.1 GCA_025964255.1 Solirubrobacterales bacterium
GCAGGCGCTCGGCGGGCTGACGATCGCCGCCGACGTCTCCGACGAGGAGCAGGTGCGCGCGGCACTGGCGACGACGGTCGAGGAGTACGGGCGGATCGACGTGCTGATGAACAACGCCGGGATCAACCCGACCGACGACGGCTCGGTGATCGAGACCACTCTCGAGTCCTGGCAGCGGGTCCAGGACGTGAACCTGCGCGGGGTCTTCCTCTGCTGCAAGCACGGGATCCCCTACATGCTCGAGAACGGCGGCGGTTCGGTGATCAACGTCGCGTCCTTCGTCGCGGTGCTCGGCGCGGCCGTCTCGCAGGGCTCCTACACGGCCTCGAAGGGCGCCGTGCTGGCGCTCTCGCGGGAGCTCGGCGTCGAGTTCGCCGCCCGCGGCGTCCGCGTCAACGCGCTCTGCCCGGGCCCGGTCAACACGCCGCTTTTGAAGGAGCTCTTCTCCAAGGACCCGGAGCGGGCGGCGAAGCGCCTCGTCCACGTGCCGATGGGCCGCTTCGGCGAGCCGGAGGAGATCGCCGCCGCGGCGCTCTTCCTGGCGAGTGACGAGTCGAGCTTCGTCACCGCGACGTCGTTCATGGCCGACGGTGGGCTCAGTTCGGCCTACATCACGCCGGGGCAGGTCGAATAGCGCACGAGCGAGCGCTGAGGGGGGAGGATCGGGGGGACCCCTTCTCTCACGAACTGCGGGGAGGTTCGTTCAGGGGTCCCCCCGATCCTCCTCTTGGTCGCGTGCGCAGGCGACCTCGAGTCGGGCCGCTGGGACGAAGAGCACGGCGCCATGCGCGAGCAGCGGAGCTACGAAGGCTCGCTGCGGCTCGTCATCTCGGAGCCGGCCTGAGTCGTTTCACCAGGACCCCCTTGTAGGTCGCGGTCGAGACCGCGCCTCGGGCGGAGGTGAAGGTCAGCTGCAGTCGGAACGGCACCCGGCCGTTCTTGCCGAGCAGCCTGCTCGCTGCCGCGGTCGGGCGGAGGCGCACGTGCACCGTCTGCGGGCGGTCGACCGCCACCGAGGCGGTGCGGATCAGGATCGGCTTCGGGGCGGCGGTCGTGCGGCGGGAGTCGAAGACCGAGGCGACGGCGGCCTTGCGGCGGGCGTCGGAGACGACCAGCGATCCGGCGGCGGGGAGCCGGACGTCGAGCGTGGCGGCGCCGGTCGAAAGCCGGTGGACGAGTTTGTGGGCGACCGGGCTGGCGACACCGTCGGAGACCGGCGTCGTCGGCGCTTCTTCGACGGCCGGGGCGGGAGGTGCAGGCGGCAACGGCGTCGCGACCAGCGAGACGGCGCCGACGCCGACCTTCATTTCCCCCTCGGAGGTGGCGTTGGCGATCCGCAGGGTCACGGTCTGGCCGGCGAACTGGCTCAGGTCGGCGCTGAGCAGGGTCGGTCCCAGCGCCTCGGGACCACCCGGCGGGCTCGTGTAGAGCGTTGCCAGGATGTCGTTGGCAGAGACGCTTTCGAGCGGCGCGTTCGCCTTGAGCACGTCGACCCGGACCTGTTGGTTGCCAGGTTTGACGAAGAGCGTGTCGGGCGTGGGGACGGAGATCGGCGCTTCCGACTCGTAGAAGAGGTAGAGCGAAAGGTTCAGGCTCGACGCCGCGGGCAGGGCGAAGGTCTGGGCGAGGATCACGGTGTCGTTGCCGCCGTATTCGGTCGCCGCGACGTATGGACCGATCGTGGTGGGGAGTTCCGTTCCGAACTTCGCTTCGGCGTCGGCCTTCGTCTGCGCCGCCCATTCGGTGTTTTCGTAAAAGCTCAGGTTGCTCCAGGCGTCGAGCGTCCCGGATTCGAAGTTGCCTTCGATGGGCCCAGCGGCGGCGCCGGCGGAGCCCGCCGCGAGCAGTAGCAGCGCGGCCATTGCAAGGAGGGCGGCGCGTGAGAAGTTCTTGAACAGTCGGAGTTTCACGCGGGCCGGAGGCTAGCTGCGCGCCGCCGCCACGTCCAGCCAGCGCCCGCAGAGGTCACGGCCGAGCTGGTTGAAAGAGGCGATCTTCGCTTCGGTCTCGAGGGCCAGGGCGGTCGGGTCGACGCCGATCCGCACCGCGTCGGCGTCGGTCTCGTAGTCGTCGATCCAGTGGAGCGCGTCGGCGGCGCTGACCTCGGGGTGGAACTGGATCGCCCAGGCGAGCTTGCCGATCCGAGCCGCCTGCAGGGAGACGTTGCTGCGGGCGAGCGCCACCGCGCCGGGCGGCAGCGGGAACTCGTAGCTGTGCCACTGGAAGGCCTCGAAGCTGGGCGCGAGTGGGCCGAGCAGCGGATCGCTCCGCCCGTCGCCGGTCAGCTCGACCGGGTGCCAACCGATCTCGGGGCGTCGCGCGCGCCGGGGCACCGCGCCCGCCGCCGCGGCGACCATTTGCCCGCCGAGGCAGAGCCCGATCAGCGGCACGCGCTGCTCGATCAGCCGACCGAGCAGCCCGCGCTCGCCCCCGATCCACTCGTACCTGTCCCCTTCGTCGACGTTCATCGACCCGCCAAGGACGAAGACCGCGTCGTAGCCGAGTGGGTCGGCCGGCGGCTCTTCCGTCTCCGGCAGCAGCCACTCGTCGAGCGAGTCCCCGCGCTCCCGGATCGCCTCGCCAAATACCCCCGGCCCGGCATCCCTCTGATGAACGATCGCAAGCACCCGCACCCCGTCAGTCTCTCGCAACAAAGCCGGCACCAAATTGGCCCACTCACGTCTTGTCCCGCGCGCATTTCGTCGCCAGCGTCCTCGGCATGGCGAAAGGCAAGAGGAAATGGCAGCGGGGCAAATTCACCGAGCGTCGCGAGCCGATCTGGGAGCCGCTGCTGGAAGCGCTGCCCGAGGACATCGACGACTTCATGTGGATGGGGGAGGCCGAACTAACGGACGGGACGACGATCCAGTTCTACAAGCACTACTGGACCCGGAGATATCTGCTGCTCGATCTCGGCGGACGGACCTGGATCCAGCGGGAGAACGATCGTTACGAAGAAGCGGAGGACCCGAGCTGGTTCCTGAAGTTCGTCTTTCAATTTCGCGATTCGCGCGGTGATATTGTCCGACGAAATGAGTGGATCGACAGCGATCAGGTCAGCTGGGCCCGCTCGGCGACGAAGCACCGGATCGCCCGAGAGCGTTCGCTCCACGTTGTGCGTCACGCGGGCATCTGTCGGCGGGAGAGCGAATACGCGGATGAGTGGTACGGCGACCCGCGTTTCACCTTCCTCGGACCGGACTTGGAGGGTTGCCCGCTCGAGGTGATTGGGGTCGCACCCACGGACGGTTCGCTGCTGATCATCCACGCGATGCCGCTCAGGGAGAGGTATCAAGGCTGGTACATGGAGGCAGTCAAATGGGAAAAGTAGAGAAGCGGCCGAAAGTGAAAAAAGGGGAGTGGGTGACCCGGGGCGGCACGGTCGTCACGCCCGAGGTGGAAGAGCGCTGGTCCCGTGAATGCGAGGAAGGGTTCGATCTGTCGACCTGGACCGTGGTCCGGGTCGGCCGGCCGCCGCTCGACGGCGAGCGCATCTCGCAGCGGATCAGCATCCGGGTCCCGCCCGACCTCTTCGACGCTGCGCAGGCGAAAGCCGAGAAGGAAAAGCGCTCGATGAGCAACCTGACCCGCGAGGCGCTGCAGCGGTATGTCGAGGGATAGCCGGGCCGCCTTCGTCGTCGCGTTGGTCGTCGGACTCGTCCTGGCGACCGGCGGGAACGCAATCGCCGCGGCGCCGAAGCAGCCGAGCGAACCGTTCTTCCCGCGCAGCGGCAACCGGGGATATGGCGTCAAGCACTACGACGTCAGCCTCGGGTACCAGCCGCGCAGTGGGCAGCTGACCGCGCGGGACGTGGTCGAAGCGCGGGCGACCTCGGGGCTGCGGAAGTTCTCGCTCGACCTCGACGGGCTGAAGGTCACCTCGGTCTCGGTGAACGGCGAAGGCGCCGATTACAGCCGCGGGCGCGGCAAGGTGAAGATCGTCCCGGCGACTCCGATCGCGAAGGGCGAGGCGTTCAAGGTCGTGCTCCGCTACCAGGGGCAGCCGCGCAAGGTCATCGATCCCGACGAGTCGACCGAGGGTTGGTATCGGACGCCGGACGGCGCGGTCGCGGTCGGCGAGCCGGTTGGCACCGCCGCCTGGCTCGCATGCAACAACGCGCCGCGCGACAAGGCGACCTTCGCCATCCAGATCACGGTGCCCGCCGGCGTGATGGCGATTTCCAACGGCAGCCTGCTTTCGCGGCAGAAGGTCGACCGGCGCGTCCGCTGGTCATGGTCGGAACCGACCCCGATGGCGACTTACCTGGCGCTCGTCGACATCGGCGACGGCAAGCTCGTCCAGGGCCAGATTGGCACGCTGCCGACGTGGACGCTGATCGACCCTCGCCTGGTGAAGAAGTCGAAGGCCGCGATCAACTCGCTGCCGGAGATCATCCGCTTCGAGCAGAAGATCTACGGCCACTATCCGTTCGCCGCGGCGGGCTCGGTCGTCGACGTCGCCAACCTCCAGTACGCGCTGGAGACGCAGACGCGGCCGATCTACGCGTTCGCCCCCGACCGCACGACGGTCGTTCACGAGACCGCCCACCAGTGGTTCGGCGACTCGGTCAGCCTCCTACGCTGGCCCAACATCTGGCTCAACGAGGGCTTCGCCACCTGGACCCAGTGGTACTTCGCCGAACAGCACGGCGGCCGCAGCGCCCAGTCGGTGTTCGAAGAGCTCTATCGCCGGCCCGCCTCGCAGACCCACTTCTGGGATCCGCCCTCGGGCCATCCGGGCCAGGCCAAGAACCTCTTCGCCGTCTCCACCTACGTTCGCGGCGCGATGACCCTGCAGGCGCTGCGCGACAAGATCGGCACCCACGACCTGCTCTCGGTCATGAAGACCTGGGCCCGCCAACACCGCTACGGCCACGGCGACATCGAAGACTTCATCGCGCTCGCGAACAAGATGTCCGGCGAGCACCTGCGGGGCTTCTTCCACCGCTGGCTGTTCCAGCGGGGCAAGCCTTAGCCGCTGAGCGGACCCATCAGTACCACTTACCGCGGGCGAAACCACCGAAGGCGATCAGCCCGACCAACAGGACGATCAGCCCGACCCAGAAGCTCCAGACGATCATCAGGACGATGCCGATGATCACGAGGATGCCGCCCAGCGAGATTCCGCCGATGCCACCTCCACTGCGCTCTCTTGCAGCCATTTTCACTCCTCCAATTGGCTTGATCCCTGTAGCCACGGAGTACCCGGGTGCGGACTCGCCAACCATCCCGTCACTAGTCGATCAACGCCCCGGCGCTGACGTTCACGGTCGCCGCCGTCATCGTCCGTGCCGTGTCGGAGGCGACGAACGCGGCGACGGCGCCGACGTCCTCTAGCGTCGCCGCCCGTCCGGTCATGGTCATTTCGTTGAGGCTGGCGGCGAGCTCCTCGGCGCCGTCCATCACGTCGGGGATCGTCCCCGGGATTCCCGCGGTCCGCAGCGTCACGAAGCGCACTCCGGCCGCCCCGAGCTCGCTGGCGTACTGACGCCGCATCGCCTCGACCGCGTGCAGTGCCACCTGGAAGCCGCCGATCGAGTAGTTCGGCACCGGATCGCCGGAGCCGCCGAAGAAGAGGACGACGCCACCGCCTCCGCGGATCATGTGCGGCGCCGCCGCCTTGATCGTCAGGAAGTTGGTCCGCACCGCGGTCTCGATCGGCTGCATGAAGTCGTCCCAGCCCATCTCCACCAGCGGCGTCCCCTGCACGTCGCCGACCGAGATCAGGTCGAAGGAGATGTCCAGTCGGGCCGCCTCGCCGACGACCGTGTCGACGAACCGCTGCACCGAAGACTCATCGAGCGCATCGACATGGAGCCCGCGTGCCGACCCGCCCGCCGCCTCGATTTCGGTTGCGAGGGCCTCGGCCTTCGCCGCGGTCCGGTCGCCGACAAACACCCGCGCTCCCTCGTCCGCGAAAGCCCGCGCTACCGCGCCGCCGATCGACCCCGCTCCGTACACGACAGCAACCTTGTCCTCCAGCAACATCCCGACCTCCTCGTTCGCCTACTCTGGGAACTGGACCGCCATCGGCGGCGGAACTCATCGGCGCTAGCCTCCCCGGATGGAACTGCTCGACAGCAGGGTCGCCTACGAGGGGTACGGCGTCGACGTCGAGATCCGGCGCTACCGCCGAACCGACGGCACCGAGGTGACGCGCCAGGTGATCGACCATCCCGGCTCGGTCGCGATCCTCGCCCACGACGACGAGTTCGTCTACCTCGTCGCCCAGCCGCGCGAGGCGGTCGAGGAGGACGCGCTGCTCGAGATCCCGGCCGGGACGCTCGACCGCGAGGGGGAGTCCGAGCTCGAGTGCGCCGTGCGCGAGCTGGCCGAGGAGGCGCTCCTCGCCGCCGCCGAGTGGACTGAGCTCACCAAGATCTACCCGAGCCCCGGTTACATCTCCGAGGTCGTGACGATCTTCCTCGCCACCGGCCTCTCCCCGGCGAGCGGCGAGCGCGACGAGGACGAGGCGATCGACATCGTCCGCCTGCCGCTCGCCGAGCTCGGCGAGACACTGGCCGGGATCCGCGACGCATCGACGCTGATCGCCCTGATGGCGCTCCGCGACCGGCTCGCCGGCACCTCCTCCGAGTGAGCCCCGCCGCGTGAGCGAGCTCCAGATCTTCATCGCGGCGCTGCTCGTCTCGGTGGCGCTGCTCAACACGATCGCCAACCGGCTGCGGATCCCGTTCCCGATCGTGCTCGTCTTCGGCGGCCTGCTGCTGGCGCTGGTCCCCGGCATCCCGAACGTCGAACTGAACCCGGACCTCGTCCTCGTCGTCTTCCTGCCGCCGCTGCTCTACTCTGCCGCCTTCTTCGCCGACCAGCAGGCGCTCCGCCGCGACATGCGGGTGATCGCGCTGCTGGCGATCGGGTTGGTGCTGGCGACGGTCGCCGGCGTCGGCGTCTTCGCCCACGAGGTGATCGGCCTGCCCTGGGCCTCGTCCTTCACGCTCGGCGCGATCCTCGGCCCCACCGACGCGATCGCGGCGACCGCGATCCTCCGCCGCCTCAGCGTCCCGCGCCGGATCGCGACGATCCTCGAGGGCGAGGCGCTGGTCAACGACGCGACCGCCCTCGTCGCCTACAAAGTCGCCGTCGCGGTGGCGGTCGGCGAGGGCTTCTCGGCGTCCCACGCGGGGCTCGAATTCCTTTACGTCGCGGCGGGCGGGATCGCCCTCGGGCTGGTCGTCGGCTACCTGCTGGCGGAGATTCGCAAGCGCCTCGACGACCCGATGACCGAGGCGACGATGTCGCTCTTCAGCGGCTACGCGGCCTTCCTCCCGGCCGACCAGCTCGGCCTCTCCGGCGTCCTCGCCACGGTCGCCTGCGGCCTCTACCTCGGCTACCGCGCGCCCGAACTGCAGGGGCCGCAGACTCGCCTGCAGACGCAGACCGTCTGGGAAGTCCTCACCTTCCTGCTCAACGCGACGCTCTTCGTCCTGATCGGATTGCAGTTGCCGCAGATCGTCGACGGCCTCGGCCACACCAGCTTCAGCACCGGCGAGGCGGTCTGGTACGCGCTGCTCGCCTCGCTCGTCGTGATCGCGATCCGCTTCGTCTGGGGCTTCGGCACGACCGCGCTGCTGCGCCTGGTCGACCGCCGGCCCTCGCAGAAAGCGAAACGCTCGACCTGGCGGGAGCGGATCGTCAACTCCTGGGCGGGGATGCGTGGCGCGGTGTCGCTGGCCGCCGCCCTGGCGATCCCGCTGACCACCGACTCGGGCGCCGCCTTCCCCGGCCGCGACCTGATCCTCTTCGTCACCTTCGGCGTCATCCTCTTCACCCTGGTCGTCCAGGGACTTAGCCTGCCGGTGCTGATCCGCGCCCTCGGGGTACGGGAGTCCGGTGAGGAAGAGCGAAACGAGGAGCTGCGCGGGCGGCTGGCGATCGCCGACGCGGCGCTGGGCCGGATCGACGAGCTCTCAGGCGCCGCCTGGACGAACGACGAATCGATCGAACGCGTGCGCGCGCTCTACGAATTCCGCCGCAGGCGCTTCAAGGTGCAGGCGGGGAAGGCGCCCGACGAGGACGGGATCGAGGAACGCTCCTTGCAGTACCAGCGCCTGATGCACCAGATCTACGACGCCCAACGCGAGACTCTGGTCGAGCTGCGCGACGGCGGCGACGTGTCGAGCGAAGTGGTGCGCCGGCTGGAGCGCGAGCTCGATCTCGAGGAGTCGAGGCTGGAGGTCTGATGCGGATCCACGTGCTCGAAAGGCAGCAGCGGATCGAGCGGCCGCTCGAGCAGGTCTTCCCGTTTTACGCGGACGCGGCAAACCTGGAGCGGATCACGCCGCCCTGGCTCGGCTTCGAGCTGACGACGCCAAGGCCGATCGCGATGGAACGCGGTGCGCTGATCGAGTACCGGCTGCGGCTGCACGGGGTGCCGGTGCGGTGGCGGACGCGGATCGAGGCGTGGGAGCCGCCGCACCGCTTCGTCGACGCGCAGCTGAGCGGCCCTACGCGCTGTGGCATCACACGCACTGGTTCCGCGCCGATGGGGAGGGGGCGACGGTGCTCGGCGACCGGGTGCGGTACGCGCTCCCACTCGGGCCGGCCAGGGAGGCAGCGAGGGTGCTCTTCGTACGGCGCGATATGGAGCGGATCTTCGACTACCGCCGCGATGCGGTGGCGGCGGAATTCGAGAATCAGAGTTGATTCTTTGGGTACGTTCCGGGTACGCTAGTCGGACGGGCTGCGGGGCACTGTTTGGTCGACCCCAGTCCGCCCTCGCGGTCGCCATCCCTGTCGGCTGTGGGTAACTCGGTTCCGAGCCGACCGCTCCCTGTGGCCGGCGCGGAACCGAGCCTTGCTGCTGGACCCGACGGCTAACTGCGTTTCTCGAGGTCTTTCCCCGCCTGCTTCTGTTCGCGGCGATGGCTTCGCCAGACTGGGCCGATGTAACCGATCAGCATGCCGATCAGGACGAAGACGGCGAGGACGATGATCAGCGGCGCTTCGAAGCTGGCAAAGAGGACTTCGAACTCGACCGTCTGGCTGTTCTGCAGGATGATGACGACGACCAGCGCGACCAGGATGCCGATGATCCAGGCGCGCCAGTTGGTCGGTTTCTTCTCTTGCGGTCCCATGGTTCGGGTCAGATCCTAAGTGCCGTCGGGTCTGAACCCGTCCAACGCGTCCTTCGTATACCCGGGCTCATGCGGATCACCACACCGCGAGACTCGTCCAACAGAGGAGGCAGAGATGTTGAAGCGAACCGCAGCCGCGGCCTGCGCGGCCTTGGTCCTGGCGCTCGGCGGCACCGGCGCTGCCCTGGCGGCAAACGGCGCCGACGACGCGCCCGGCCACCATCAGGAGCATCGCCACGGCGCCGACAACGGCAAGCACCATCACCACGGTCACCACCATCATCATGGGAACAAGGGTGGCGATGACCACGGGGGCAAGACCGAGCCCGGCGATGACAACGGTGGCCACGGCGAAGAGCCGGGCGACGACAACGGCGGGAACTCCGGCTACTGAGCCCGCGGCGGGCGCGCCGCTCCCGGCGCGCCCCGCTCGGCCGGCTACTCCGCCGGCCAGCGCCCTTTGTCGTAGACCCCGTCCCCCTCCTCCGGCTTGCGGCCGCCGACCGCGATCACCTCAAGCCCCTCCGGCCCGGCCTCGAACGCCCGCACCACGTGCGGCGCAACCCGCACCACGTCGAACACCTTCAGCTCGACCACCTCGTCGTCGAGCTTGATCCGCCCCGACCCGGAGACGACCACGTAGGCCTCCTCCTGCTCCTTGTGGTGGTGCCCGTCCGTCGCCACCTTCCCCGGCGCGTACCTGAACAGGCTGACCCCAAGTTCCTCCGAGTCGATGTATTTCCTCGAGAACCGCGCCTCGATGTCGCCACCGCCACCGAAGGAGTCATCGATCTCCAGCAAGTTTTTGACCGCGTAGTCGCTCATCGGCGCGAGTCTAGGGATGGCGGCAATGGCTCCGCATTGACAAGTTCATTTGTTTGATTACCCTTGATCATCCGTATGGCCTCTGACCCGAGACAAGGCGGAACGGTCACGCTGGTGACGCTCGGACCCACTGGGACCTGCCACGAGCGGGCTGCCAAGGAGTACATGGGATTCCAGGGAGTTGAGGACTTTGAGGTCGAGTTCATCGGCGACTTCCTCGACGGCCTCGAGCAAATCAGGGGAAAAGAAAACGCCTTCCTGATCCAGTGCAGCGCCCATCCCCTCGTGCACAAGGTGACCGAGCGTTACTGGGACGAGATATTCGTGGTCGACACGTTCATCTACCCGACTAAGGCTTTGGCTCTGCTGCGCCGTCGTGAGATCGAACGCCCCCGCTCCCTCGGTCTGGTCCCGGCCACGGCAGGCTACGTCGACCTCTCCGCGTGGGACGAGGTGATCGATGTCCAATCGAAGCCGATCGTGGCCGAGGAGCTTCTCGCTGGCCGCTACGACGCGGGCCTAACCCACCTCGAACACCTCGCCGCGCACCCCGGGGAGCTCAGCCTCATCGAAGAGATCGGCGAAATCGACACGACTTGGGTCGTTTACGGGACCGAGAAGCGGTTCACGGGCGAGGTCATCGGAATCTCCTCCTCCAAGCTCTTCCATCGACCAGCATCGCTCGCCCGATGAGCGCCGCCCTCCCCGACCAGGTACCCGATGACTGGTACGCGACCGCCTTCGACGCGCGGAGCGCCGAGATGGCCTGGACCGACCGCACCGGCCCCGAAGTCGACCGCGTCGCGAAGATCCTCCAACCACGCGGGGGCGAGCGCGTCCTCGACCTGGCCTGCGGCTCGGGCCGCCACTCGCTCGAGCTCCGCCGCCGCGGCTTCGAGGTCGTCGGCACCGACATCTCACCCGACCTGATCGAGATCGCCCACCGCGACGCGGCGGAGGAGAATCTCGACCTCGACTTCGTCCTCTCCGACCTCCGCGACCTCGGGTACGACTCGGAGTTCGACCTGGTCCTGAACCTCAACGACGGCGCGATCGGCTACCTCGAGTCAGACGAGGAGAACCTCAAGACCTTCGAGGTGATCTCCCGCGCGCTGAGACCGGGGGGCCGTAACCTGATCCAGCTCCCCAACGTCCTCTACGCCAAGGAGCGCCTGCCCCAGCGCTCCTGGATCCCGGCCGAGGGCATGATCGAACTGGTCGAGCACCGCTGGGAAAAGAAGACGAGGCGCTTGGAAGGCAAGATGGTGGCCGCAAGGTTCGGCGAGGTGCTCGAGGACCTCGACGGGATCGAGTTCAGCCAGCGCCTCTACACCGTCGAGGAGCTCCGCGACATCTACTCCTCGGTCGACATGGAGCTGCTCACCGTCTACCACGGCAGTGGCCGCCCGAGGGAGCCGAAGGCGGGGCAGTTCGAGATCTTCGTGGAGGCGCGGAAGGTCACCTGATCGCCTGCCGCCTCGTCGAGGACCCAAGATCGTTTGGACCGCATGACGGGAACGTAGCCGCGGGACGAGACCGAGCGTCTTGAGATTAACCGGAGGAAGGCTGAAGTACTTGATTGGTCTGTTTCGCTGATTAAACTCGCACTCTCGATTGTGAATCAAGCGAAGCGATGGGAGCGGGGGTCGGCGATGATGGGAAGCAGGAGGTCAATGGTCCTCTCGGCGTTGGGGCTTGTTGCTCTCGCCATTCTGGTGCTGGGTTGCGGTGGCGGCAGCAGCGGCAGCAGCGAAGAGGGCAGCGAAACCGCGACGCTGACCCGCGCAGAGATCCTCAATCAGGCAAATGCGATCTGCAAACAGTCTCAGGTGCTCAGGGAAAAGCGATACAACGTCGCGAATGAATGGCTCGAAGAAGCAGGCGGCCACATGACCCCGCCGCTGCGGAAAAAAATCATCCGCTACATGGTGGTCTCGCCGGTCGAATCACTCGGCCAGGAATTGAAGAACCTGGGGTCGAGCAACGGCAACGGCAAAGCCATCGAACGCTATGCCACCACGCTCGGTGAAGAGGCCGTCAAGGCCCGGGCGAAGCCTCTGACTGTCGCGTCTGGTTACGCCTTCGCCGCGGCAGACAAGCGTGCCGGCGGCCTCGGGTTGACGAATTGCGCTCTCTGAGTGCGAACAGGCTCTTGCAATAAACACTACAGTATGTAATACTCAGTCATTCCTGATGTTTGGATGGAGGGGGGATGATGCCGACCTCGATTCGGCTTGTCGGTGTCTTTGTGTTCGCCCTTGGCCGTTCTAGCCCCGGCGGAACGTCATCTGCCCGATGAGGATTCGGGAGCGGGAAGCATCCGGGTCTACCTACCGTCGACTCAGGCCCGGACCGGGCCACGATGCCTCGGCGGTCGAATCGCACCAACGAAGAAGGATCCATCGCGCGGTCGCCGAGTTGATCGCCGAGGGCGGCTACGGCAGTGTGACGATGCGGAAGCTGGCCCGGCTGGCCGGAGTGTCTACGGCTACCTTGTACGCCCAATTCGCTGGCAAGGACGACTGCGTTCTGTCCGCCCACGACGGTTTGATGGACCGGATCGTCAGCGAGATTTCCTCCTGCCGGGCATGTTCGGGACGGTCCGGCAGCCAGTTGAGCGAGGCGATCCAAGTAGCCCTCGCCGGATTCGCCGCGGATCCGGCCGCGACTCGGCTTGCTCTTGTCGACGTCTACGAGGCGGGTGCCATCGCCCTCCCGCGCGCCCGGGCCTCCGAAGAAGGTCTTGCCAAATCCATATGCGCTGCCGTGCGGCAAGGGCGCCAACCCCCGGTGTCGGCCGTCTCGGCGCGATGGATCGCGGCCGGCATCCTCAGAGTCGCGCGTACTGCCGCGATCGAGGGTCGCCCAGCGCCCTCTGGTGACGCGGTGCGGGAGCTCAGCCGATGGTCGGCGGCGGTAGGGGCGTCGGAGCCACGAGCGCTCGTTTCGGTGCCCACCGCGAATAGTCTCAGGAAGCCGTCCATCGCGGCCCCGCCCCTGCCTGAACTGATTCCGGCTCGGACCGAGCGCGACCTTGTCCTTGCTGCGGTCGCCCGGCTGGGGGTCGACCAGGGCTACTGGCGCCTGTCCCCGACGACGATCCGGCGTGCGGCCGGCGTCACGCGTGCCTGCTTCGACCGCTGCTTCGATGATCTCGATGAGTGTTATCTCGCATCGGTGGAACGGCATGGCGAGCGCTTCCTGGAAACGCTGCTCCGTGGTCCATCAGGGCCGGACAGGGAGACGACCATGCGCCGCCGCGTCGCCTCCCTCCATGCTGCGGTCCTTTCAAATACATCCACAGCGCGCTTCGTCTTTCTCGGCATCCTGGCGCCAGGTACCGCCGGCCTGCTCCGGCGCGAGCGCATGGTGGGCGACTTCGCCGCGAAGGTGAGCTGCGCCTCGCGGTCCAAAGTCGATGCGGGCGAGACCTCGATCACACTCGACCTTGCCGCCCTTTGGTCGACCCTCGCGATCGAACTAGCCCTCGAGCCGGTCCGCGACAAACGTATGTTTGCGCAGATATGAAACATTGGTCGCAACTTCTTGACTTTTCAACCAGGTAGCGAGATTGTGGCGCGGTCCGGCTCGATGAGGGCCGACGACAGGGAAATTGGCGGCTTGGGTCGCCCGATTGGGATCCGGCACCACGCCGCCGCAAATGACACTGAAACGAGAGGAGCTCATCTAATGAGCAAGAAGCATCTCGCGAAGATCATCAGCCTGGCCGCCATGGCCGCTCTGATGATCAGCGCAGTCGCCGCGGCGTCCGCCTCGGCACACACCTGGAAGATCGCCGGGACGTCTCTCTCCGGCTCCAATGGCGTAACGGCCGAACTCGCGTCGGGCACGCACGCGACTCTGACGGGCACGCTGCTGGGGCAGGAATTCGTGCTCGACGCCGGTCACCTGACCAGCGAAGAAGGAAAAATTACGCAGAACGGTACCGTCGCTGAAGACAGTGGCAAACTGATCTTCTCCGAACTCACCGTCACAAAACCGGCCAACTGCTCCGTCACCTCGCCAATCAAAACCAAAGCGCTGAAGACGGAATTGGTCGCTCACACTGGATCGACCCATGCTTTCGACAAGTTCGCTCCGGCTTCGGGCGAAGTCTTCGCGACGATTGAAGTGACCGGCTGCTCCGTCGAAGGTCTCTACAACGTCAAAGGCACGACGTACGGCGAAGCCGAAACCTGGGGAAATGAACTGGTGGCCCAGCCCCTCGCGTTCAGCCCGGCGATCAACACCACACTGGGCGGCGCGTTGACCCTCGGGTCGAACGCGGCAACCCTGACCGCCAGCGGCCTCAATCACCTCTCCGGCACGAACGTCGGCAAAGTGTTCGGCGCCATCGAATAGTCGTTCCCCGGTCAGGACCAGGCGGTCCGCCAACACGAGGCCGCGCCCTTCGGAGCGCGGCCTCGTCGTTTTGTCAGCCTCTGTCGCCGCTTTGGGGAAGCTCAGAACGCCAAGAGTGGCTTTGCGGTATCTTCCTGGCGTCGATGTGTGCATCTCGTGGACTTGACAAGGTCCATTGGGGGGTGCAATGTTCGGCCAGTTGCCGATTAGACAGGGACGGTAGGTCGGTCTCCAGGGAAGAGACCGATAAGAGAAATTCGCGTGCGCGCGGTCGGCGTGGGCGCCAGGGATCTGGAGGGGGAATGTCGATGTTGAAGAATGTGCGTGTGCGCTTTGGTGCGCCAGGAGTGATCGCGGTGGTGGCGCTTGTCTTCGCGATGGCGGGCGGCGCTTACGCCGCAAGCGGTGGCCTCAGCGGTAAGCAGAAGAACGAAGTCAAGGCGATCGCCAAGGCCGAAGCCAAGAAGGTCGGCACGCAGGGTCCTGCGGGGCCGGCCGGTCCGGCCGGTGGGAAGGGTGACGCCGGCGCGGCGGGTCCACAGGGGCCGCAGGGTATCCAGGGACCCGCGGGACCCGCAGGTCCGGAAGGCCCCGCAGGTCCGGAAGGCCTCGAAGGCTCACCGTGGACCGCCGACGGAACCCTGCCCAGCGGTGCAACCGAGACCGGCGCGTGGGCATACGGCCCGGTCCCCGAAGGAAACACGCGAGTCGCCTTCTCGTTCACCATTCCGTTGAAGGGCGAAGTCGCGGTGCACTACATGGAAGCCGGTGCGCCGAAGACCTCCGAATGCCCTTCCGAAAAAGTCGAAACCGGGGAACTGGAATTCATCCTCGAACCGAAAGCGGCTCCCGGCAACCTCTGCATCTACGAACAGAGCGGCTTCGGTGGCGAATTCAACAACGCCCAGAATCCGGAAACCGGCAAAGTCGAAGGAACGGCCGGCAAAGCAGGAGCGGTCGCCATCTTCCTCACCGAAGAAAACAGCTCGCTCCGCGGCACTTGGGCCGTCACGGCGCCCTAGACGAATCCGCGGAAGGCCGGCGCAGGGGATACGCAGAGCCTCGGGGCCCCACAACGGCCCCGAGGCCGCCTAGGACGGAGGAGCCATGGATAGCTGTCGACGAGCACATATGAAGCGCTTTGAGAGTTCAGACGCCCGCCGCGTGCTCGTCGGGATGTTGTCCATGTCCCTCGCGCTCCTTGCGTTGGCAGTGGCTGCGTCGGGCGCCCAGGCCGCGAAAGGCGCGGTGAGCTCCTTCGGAGGTGCGGGGACCAGCGGTGGCAAGTTCGGCGGCAGCATCCCAGACCTCGCCGTAAACCAGGCGGGGACGGGCGGCGCGGGTTCCGGCGACATCTATGCCTTGGACGAAACGATCGAAGGCGGATCGCGGATCCAGGTATTCACTCCGAGCGGGGAATTCGTCCGCGCCTTCGGCCTCGATGTAGGCGGGGCCGGGGTTGAGGTCTGCACGGTGGCCGCGACTTGCGGACCGGTGACGAGTTCTGCGGTGGCAGGCGGCATAGCCGGAAACGCAGACGGTCTTGCCATCGATCAGGCGGCCGGTACGGTCTACGTTGCTGATCGGGGCAATAACCGGGTCGACGTCTTCTCGGCCAGTGGATCTTTCGAGGGGGCTTTCGGATGGCGGGTCAAGGCGGCCGGCGCTGCCGAAGAACTTCAGTTCTGTACGACCCTGACCGGATGCCAGGAAGGCAAAGCTGGCGCTGGCGCCGGACAATTCAGCCGCAATAGCCCACTCGGCGAAGAAGATGCGGGATTGAGCGACGTGGCGGTGAATCCGCTGAATGGGCATATCCTCACGACTGACTCGAAAACCCGCCGGATCAGCGAGTTCGCGCCGGTGATCAGCGGCGGGGTCGTGACCGGAATCACCTTTGTCCGCGGCTACGGCTGGGGCGCACAAACCGGTGCCAGCGAATTTCAGATTTGCACCACGAGCTGCCACGCGCCTGGCCCCCCTGGCTCCGCCGAGGGGCAGTTCGGTACCACCGAGCCACGAGTACTCGCCATCGATTCGGAAGGAACGGTGTACGCGGTCGATTCGAGGAACCGTAGGGTGCAGACCTTCGGGCCCGACGGTTCCGCCTTGGGTGACTTTGCGGGACCGTCCCTGAACGAAGCTCCGACCGAAACCATCCCCAGCGAAATCGCGATTGATCCATCCAACGGTCACCTACTCGTGCTCGCGCAAACTGTCGGACACGAACGCCGCCCGTATGAATTTGACGCGGCTGGCAATCTCCTCGAAATCTACTTTCCATCCGGTGGGTTCGCGAGCTCACCGCTCGCCGTTGGGCCAACTGGACAACTCTATGGTGCAACGAATCGGCGGATCTACCGTCTGGGGACCATCGTCCCCCCTGCCGCCGAAATCACGGAAGTCGAAGCCGCGAGCGGCACCAGCGCGGTCGTCAAGGCCAAGATCAACCCCAACGGTCTCGAAGTCAATTACCGGGTCGAACTCTCGAGCGACGGCGGCGCCACCTGGGTGCCTATGGCCAACGGCGAATTCCCCGACGACGAAGCCGACCACGAAATCACCGTGAACGTCTCTCCATTGGAGGCGCTCACCACCTACAGGGTCCGCGTGGTCGCGGAAAAGGTCTTCGCCTCCGGGTCGGCAACCGCCGAAGAAGAATTCGAGACGCCGGCGGCGCCGCCGGAACTCACGGGGGTCGGGTACTCAGGCAACACCGACACCTGCGTCGACCTGGCCGGCGACGTCAATCCGGAGAACCAGGCCACGATGTACCGCTTCGAATACACGAGCGAAGCTGACTTCATCCTCAACGGGTTCGGAGGTGCTCTCAGCGCCCCTTCCCCTGCCGCGACGATCCCCGCGGGACCGGTGCCGGTCGTCGTGGATCAACGGATCTGCGGACTGTCGCCACGCACGACTTACCACTTCCGCCTTGTTGCAGAAAACGCGACCGGTCCGTCGACCAGCGCCGACGCGACCTTCACCACCTTCGCGACCGCCGGCTCGGGCCTGCCGGACGAACGCGCATACGAGCAGGCGAGCCCGGTCGACAAGAACGGCGCCGACGTGAAGGTGCTGACGGACATCGGCCAGGTCGCGGCCTCTGGCGACGCCGTGACCTTCTATACGAATGCCGGGTTGCCGGGTGGCGATGGCGCACAGTCGCTGCCGACTTTCATGTCGCGCCGTGATGCGTCGGGCTGGACGACCCAAGGGCTCTTGCCACCAGCCTCAGTGGGCCCCGAAGCCAAGGTCCTGGGATGGACGGAAGATCTCACCCGCTCCTACTCCGCCGGCCTGACGCCAGGGTCTCCGATCACGTTGTATGAGCAAAACACGCTCACGCGAGGCGTCCGCGCAGTCTCAACGGATCCCGAAGCGATCAACGTCCTACCCACGTTTGCGGCCGCCACCGAAGAAGGGAAGGCGCTTCTCTTCGAAGACCGGGCCGCCCTCACGTCCGGCGCCATGTCGGGTCACTCAAACGTCTACCTGTGGGACTCGCAGACCAACCGTCTCGTCCTCGCGGGCGCCATGAACAACGGCCAGGCGCCGAGCGCCGGCGCGTTCGCCGGTCCTTACGATTGGTTTTCCTCAAATGGCACCAGCCAGGGAGGTTCCGCAGCCGGTTATTACACCAATGAATCGAACGTCCTGTCGACCGACGCCGACCGGGTGTTCTTCACCGCCGCCGGCACCGGCCGCCTATACATGCGAGTCAATCCCGAGCAGGCGCAGAGTGCGGTCGACGGGGAAGGCAGATGCACCGAAGGGTCAAAGGCCTGCACGGTCCCGATCTCCGACGAACAGCAGGCCATCTTTGTCGGCGCTACGCCCGCCGGGCGTCAGACGCTCCTGATGAGCTCGTCGCCCTTGACCGCCGATGCCAACACCGGGCCGACCCACACCGGACGCGACCTGTACCTCTACGACGCCGACGCCGGAAAGCTCACCGATCTCACCCCGGAGGAAGGCGGCGATGGCGCCGAGGTGAAAGGGGTCCTCGGCTACGGAGAAGAAGGGGGAGTCGTCTCCTACGTCTACTTCCTCGCGAACGGTTCACTGGCGGAAGGAGCGGCGGCGGGGTCTTGTGGCGTGGCCGAAAGCAAATCGCCGGAAGAAGGCCTATCCGGTGAATGCAACCTCTACGTCTGGCACGCAGGCAGCATTACGTACATCGGGCGGCTGGCGCCGGGCCGAGAAAGCAAGCAGATCCAGCAGGCGGAAATGCGCGACTGGGCGCCCACGACGAGGGTGGCGCTCGAAAAAGTGCGCCGAACCGCGCGCGTTTCCGAAGGTGGGGCCGTCCTCCTCTTCCGCTCCTACCTCAAGCTGACATCCTATGAAAACGCCGGAGTGCCGGAGATGTATCGGTATGACGCCGAGACGCGCGGACTCCGATGCGTGTCCTGCGACCCCACCGGGGCCCCGGCCGTCGGAGGCGCGTCGGTCAGCGACATCTTCAACCTTCCGCTCAGCAAACCCGCCTCCACCGCCGCGATCACCTCGCGCAACCTTTCGGCGAATGGGAACAGGGTGTTCTTCGACACCCCCGACAAGCTCATATCGACCGATGTCAACGGAGTCGACGATGTCTATGAGTGGGAGGCGAGTGGGGAAGGCTCATGCACCTCCGAATCCCAGGACGGCGGCTGCCTCTACCTGATCTCCACCGGGACCAGTCCACGCCCCTCCTACTTCGTCGATGCCAGCACCGATGGCGATGATGTCTTTATCCTCACGGCGCAGCCCCTCGTCACTCAGGACAAGGACGAACTGGACGATGTCTACGACGCCAGGGTCCGCGGAGGGATACCGGCCCAGAACCAGGTCGAACCGACCCCGTGCGCGGACGAACAGCACTGCGCGGGGATGTCTTCGGGCGCGCCTCCCACCCAGCAGCCGGGCTCCCCGGCGTTTGTGGGACCCGGCAATCCGAAACCGATCCGTTGCAAGAAGGGCCTCCACCCGGTCACCAAAAAGGGCAAGGAAACGTGCGTGAAGGTCAAGTCGAAGAAGCGGACGAAGCATAGACACCATAAGGCCGGTGGTCGCTCGAAGGCCGGTGCAGGGCACAAGCACCGCCGAGGTGGAAGCGGAAAACATGGGAGGGCAGGACGATGATTCGCCGGGGATTGCTTTTGTTGGTCGGCAGCGTGGCCGTCCTGTTTTTCGGTGCCTCGATGGCGCAAGGCGCTGCCTCACCGGCGTGGTCTGTGACCGCGGCCCCATACCCGACGAACTTCGTCGCGGGCACGGAAGGCGGCGAATTGGGAAGCGGAGGGGCGGCACGCGAATTGTTCGGTCCCGCGTATCATATTGTTGCTGTGAATGTCGGCGGCGCTGCGACGGCAGGTGAATTCACGATCACCGACACGCTGCCCGCCACGGTGACGCCGACTCTTGCCGCTGGCGGCAGAGCGCTTCACGCCAAAGGGAGCCTGCCGGTATCCGTGAGTTGTAGTAGGAGTGGCCAGACGGTCACCTGCAGTGGCGAAACGCCGGCGGTCGAGCCCGGCGAATTGATCGAAGTCACCATCCCCGTGAAAGTCAAAACGGGGGGTGCGAAAACCTATGAAAACACGGTCACAGCCACCGGAGGCGGCGCGGCGCCAGTGTCCGGGACGGCCCATAGCATCGTCAGCGACACCCCGGCGACCTTCGGGTTTCTGTCTGGCAGGTCGGGCTTCTTCTCCTCGGCGACCGAGGAAGACGGGTCCCCCGCTACCTCCGCTGGTGGTCATCCGGCTGAGCTCAACATCGGTTTGGGCTTTCCCAACGAAATCGTGCCAAACGGCGAAAAGCCGGACACCGTCTTGGCGACGGGTGGGGGCCTCCGGGACGCGCGCGTGGTTCTCCCCCGTGGCGTTGTCGCGAATCCGCAGGCGACCGTCAAGTGCAAGGAGGCGGAACTCGAGACGGAAACCGAGACGGGAACGGCGTGTCCGATCGCGTCCCAGGTTGGCACGGTGACCCTCAGCATCGGTATTTCCAAGGAAGTGACCACTTCCGTGCAGGCCCTCTACAACATGCAGGCCCCGGGAGGTTCGCCGGGCGTGTTCGGCTTCGAAGTGGTAAGTGGAGTGTATGAGCACCTCATCGGCTCCGTCCGCAGCGACGGGAGCTATGAACTCGCCGCGACCGCCAGTGACACGCTCGCCGAGGTGGCCATCCAGTCGGTCCAGACCAGCCTCTGGGGTGAGCCAAGCAGCTCGAGCCACGACGCGGTCCGGGGCCCGTGTATCAGAGCCGAAATTGGCAAAGCCAGCTGTCCCGTTGAAGCCACTGATCCGGCCTTTCTCACCCTGCCCAGCCGCTGCTCCGGTCCCCTCACCACCAGGGGGGAAATAGATTCATGGCGCGCGCCAGGAATCTTCTCCATCGATGCTGCGGCTAGTACCGGGCTGGGGGGCGAACCCGTTGGCATCGACGGCTGCTCGGAGCTCGAGTTCACCCCTTCGATCGCTGTACGGCCGGATTCCGCATCCACTGATAGCGCCAGCGGGCTCGCGGTCGATGTGCATGTGCCACAATCGGAGGCGTTCGGTGAACGCGCCGCCTCGACGCTCGAAGGCGCCAAAGTGGTACTGCCGGAGGGCTTCGCGGTCAACCCGTCCGCCGCCAACGGCCGTACCGCCTGCACCGCGGCGCAGATCGGTCTCGTCACGCCGGTCGGTCAGAGCCGGGAAATCCACTTCTCCGACTCACCAGCGAGTTGTCCTGACGCCGCCAAGGTCGGCAGCGCTGAGGTCGACACGCCGTTGCTCGATCATCCCCTGCCCGGCGGCGTCTACCTGGCGCAGCCCTATGAAAATCCGTTCGGCTCACTCCTTGCCATCTATATCGCGGTGTACGACCCGGTCACCGGTGTCGTCGTCAAGCTCGCCGGCCACGTGGAAGCGGATCCGGTGACGGGGCAGCTGACGACCACCTTTGCCGAAAATCCAGAATTGCCATTCGAAGATTTCCAGCTGACCTTCTTCACCGGACCTCGAGCGGCCCTGCGAACCCCGATGACCTGCGGTGAATATTCGGCGCAGAGCACCCTGAGCCCTTGGTCGGGCACGACCCCGGTCTCGCTGACCAACTCGGTGCCCATCTCACAGGCGGCCGGCGGAGGCCCCTGTGCCGGTGCTCCTGGACAGGAGCCGAACAACCCGTCCTTCTCGGCCGGCACTGTCAATCCGCTGGCGGGCGCCTACAGCCCGTTCGTCCTCCACCTGAGCCGCGAGGACGGGTCACAGCAGTTCAGTGGCCTGAATGTCACCTTGCCGCCCGGCCTGACCGGCCGGCTCGCCGGTACTCCCTACTGCCCGGATTCGGCGCTCGCGGCCGCCGAAAAGAAGAGCGGCGGTGAAGAGCAGGCGAGCCCATCCTGTCCGCCGGCATCCGAAGTAGGCCATGTCACCGTCGGCGCCGGGTCCGGGTCCATGCCCTTCTACGCGACCGGTCGCGCCTACCTCGCCGGGCCCTACAAAGGGGACCCGCTTTCGCTGGCGATCATCACGCCCGCGGTGGCGGGGCCTTACGACCTCGGCACCGTCGTCGTGCGGGCCGCTCTTCACGTCGACCTTGAAACGGCGCAGATCACGGTCCACTCCGATCCTTTGCCGACCATCCTGAAGGGGATCCCGCTCGACGTCCGCTCGATCGCCGTCGAAGTGGCGAAACCACAGTTCACGCTCAATCCGACCAGCTGCGAACCGATGGCCCTTGGGGCGGAATCGGTCTCGATGCTCGGGCAGGCGGCGCATCTCTCGAATCGCTTCCAGGTCGGCTCCTGTGGCCGCCTCGGTTTCAAGCCGAAGGTGCAGATCAGCCTCAAGGGGGGCACCAAGCGGACGGGACACCCGGCCCTCAAAGCCGTGGTCACGTACCCCAAGCAGGGCGAGTACGCCAACATCGCCCGCGCACAGGTCGCCCTACCCCACTCAGAGTTCCTGGATCAGAACAACATCGGAAGGGCATGCACCAGACCCGTGCTGGCAGCCCACGCCTGTCCCGCGAAGTCGATCTACGGGAAGGTGAAGGCATGGACGCCGTTGCTTGAAAAGCCGCTCGAAGGCCCCGTCTATCTGGTCGGCGGCTACGGATACAAGCTTCCCGCCTTGGTTGCCGAATTGAACGGCCAGATCCGGGTCCTGCTGATCGGCAGGATCGATACCGGCAAGCAAAAGGGCATCCGCAACACGTTCGAAACCGTTCCCGACGCCCCGGTATCGCGCTTCGTGCTGGAAATGAAGGGCGGCAAGAAATACGGCCTGCTCGAAAATTCGGAAAACATCTGCAGCAAGCCGCAGCGCGCAAATGCCAGTCTCGTGGCGCAGAGCGGGAAGAGGCTGCAACTAAGGCCCTTGATCGCAAATAGCTGCAAAGGCGGCAAGAAGGCAAAGAACAAAAAGCGGCGCCACCGCCGCTAACAGTCCGCCGAGCAGGGGAACAGCACGTCCCCGGTCGCCGTCCAGATAGCCCTGGGCGGCGCCGGGGCACGTGTACATCACGAAACCGACGCCCGGGCAGAAGACCGGGGAGAAGGAGTCGCAAGATGCTGCTTAGCAGAAATAGATCGACCAAACATAGGCTGGCGATCTTGCTGGCGCTGCTCGCCTCTACCACGGTATTCGCCGCGCTCGCCGCGGCGTCAGCCTCGGCGCATACCTGGAAGATCGACGGGTCGAATCTTTCGGGCTCGGCAAATGTCGCTCTCGAACTCCCAGCAGGAACGGTCGCGACCCTGACGGCAACCCTCCTTGGCCAGGAAGTCATCATCGACATGAGTCATCTGACCAGCGAAGAAGGGAAAATCACGCAGAACGGTACCGTCGCGGAAGACAGTGGCAAGCTGATCTTCTCCGGAGTCACGGTCAGAAAACCGTCCAACTGCGATGTCACCTCGCCGATTAAAACGAAAGCGCTGAAGACGGAACTGGTGGCCCATAATGGATCGACCCATTTCTTCGACAAGTTCGTTCCGGCGTCGGGGGAAGTCTTCTCGACGATCGAGGTGACCGGCTGTTCGCTCGAAGGCCTCTACAACCTCAAAGGCTCGTTTTACGGCGAAGGCGAAACTTGGGGAAATGAACTTGTCAACGAGCCCCTCGCGTTCAGCCCGGCGATCAACACGACACTAGGCGGCAGCCTGACCTGGGGGTCGAACCCTGGGACCCTCACGATGCACGTCCTCGAGCACCTTTCAGTGGCGCACGTCGGTAGCGTATTCGGGGCCGTCGAATAGTCGGTCACGATCAGTGTCCGATGTTGGTCCACACGAGGCCGCGCTGAAGAGCGCGGCCTCGTGTTTCGTACTCATGTCCTGATCGGTCGGGCAGCATCCTGTTCCTCTGGGAAGCCTCCAGCATAGGCACGAGGAGCCGCCCCTCGGCGTCAGGCGCTCGATAGCGGCAAGGTCGGCCGGGGCAGCCCCGCGGACGCAAAGGGAGCTGTACAGCAAGGTCCCCAGATCTGGAGCGGGGCCTCGCTCTGCCGTAATGACACTGGGGCCATCACGCTGGGCTCGTTGAGCCTCGGATCAAACGCCGCCACCTTCGGAGGCCACATCGTTATCTGGCTAATCGGTGTCCACAACGGTCAGAAATTCGGGGTGGCGAACTAGCCACGGGAGAGAGGATCTCATCATGAACAGGAGGCAATTGCGGTGGGACTGTTACCTCACCGATCAAAACCAGCGCGCCGAAAACGGAACTCGTCGCGCGGGCTGGATCCGCACGCGGTACGACAAGTTCACGCTGGCATCGGGGATGGCTATCGCGAACATCGAAAATAGCCTGCTGCTCGATCGCAGGGACGTACGCTTTGAAGGGCACGTTCTACGGTGCAGGTAGCAAATGGGGCGAAGAATTCGTGGAGCAGCCCTTCGCGATCTCGCCAGCCATCAACTCGCTGATGGCGGGGCGCCGAATGCTGAGCCTTTGAACATGGCGCAGCGGGCGTCTTCTTGTGGGCCGCCCCTTGACAGCATTCGGTACGAACGCGATAAGATGAGCGTTGTACAGCGGTAGGGGGGTCTTTATTGGTACATGACCGCGCGGCTGCTGTTTGGGAGGAGGTCGGCAGGGCGTTCCGCGCTCGCTGTCGGCTCCTGACGGGGATATATGGAGTGGGGAATGGGATCAGTTGAGCGAGCTCTCGAGCAGTTGGCTTCACCTTGCCTGATTTCGGGCCCGTCCAAGGGCAACGGGGCTGCCCCGCTCGATCATCAAGGACAACCAAGGAGCTCTGGAGCGATGCGAAAGCAGAAGACGAGAGTCAAAGGATTTGCTGCGGCCACGGTCGTGGCGGCGCTCGCGGCACTGGGTCTGGCATCTGTGGCGTCAGCACATGAAGGTCTCTGGGCGGAGTTCAACGCCTGCCCGTCGACCAATCCGGAAGCGCGTAAGTGCATCAACTCACTGACGACTGGTGGGGAGGTTGTGCTCGGGGAAAAGACGGTGCCGATCGTCAATCCGGTCACCCTGCAGGGCGGCGTTACGAAACCGGAAGAACGCGGCGAAGAATTCGTGGAGCATCTGGTCGCCGCCAGCAACGGGGAAACGCTTTCGAAGACGCCACAGCCGGTGCCGGGTGGACTCCTCGGTCTCGTGCCGCCGGAAAGTTCTCCGCCTCTGATCAAGGAACTCGTCGAAGCAGTCGCGGAAAGCGGCCTCACGGGGGTCAACGCGACGCTCGAATTGGCCAGGCCGGCGAGTGAAATCGAAATCAGCGAATCAAACCTCGCCTTCGAAGAAGGCGTTGCTCTGAAGCTACCGGTGAAGATTCATCTCGAAAACACGTTCCTGGGTGGTAATTGCTACGTCGGTTCGAACACGAAACCGCTGATCTGGAACCTCACCACCGGAAAAACCAACCCACCTGTCGGCATCGAACCAAAACATGGATTCGGCGGCCTACTTGAATTCTACGAAGAAGAACAGATCGCCGAAATCGCCGGTTCGGAACTGGTCGACAACGCGTGGGCCGCGCCGAAATCGGCGGGCTGTGGCGGGATCCTCCTGGAAGCGCTTGTGGACCCGGTGATCGACGGCCAAGTCGGCCTACCCGCCGGGGCAGGAAGCAACGTCGCGATCTTGAAAACGACGAGCTTCCTCGCGCGCGCGGCGGCCGTAAACGAACACTGAAATTGAGCAGCCACGCCGCGGGACCACGGCTCCGCGGCGTGACTTATCGCACGTGTTGTCGGCGCCTCGACGCTGGGTCTGTGGAAGCCGTCAAAAGTAAAAAAATATACCGGCTAACCCGGATTAATCATAAAGACCTTGACAATGGCGCCGCGTCCCGCGATCCTCAAGTTGTAGCGGCGACAGGGTGGATCCGCCGCGCACAACGGGGATCAGGGCGACAGGGAGGCTGAGCGCGGGAGGCGCAGCCATAGGCCGAAGGCCGAAGAACTTCATCTCAGTGGTCAGGGCTGCTTAGCGGCCCGACGATCCACGGCGGGGGCCCCGCCTGCGGATCTCGAGAAGCAACACGAACCCACGAAAAAGGAGCACACTGTAATGCGAGTGAAGAAATTCATCTCGAGGGGTGCATGCGCGGCGATACTTGCCGTTGCCCTCGCAGCGATTGGCATGGCGTCGTCCGCCTCGGCTCACACGGGCATCTGGGCGAAGTTCAACAATTGTCCCTCGACCAACCCCGAAGCACGTAAGTGCATCAATTCTGTGACGACGACGGGGGAAGTTGTTCTCGGGAATAAGACCGTTCCGATCGTCAACCCGGTGACGATCCAAGGTGGTGTGACGAAACCGGTCGAACGGGGCGAAGAATTCGTTGAGCATATGATCGCCGCCACGAACGGGGTGGACACCCTGTCGAAGACGCCGCAGCCGGTACCCGGTGGTCTCGCGGGTCTCGTCAATTGCAAAGAAATCGGCAATTTCATCGTCCGCCTTGGCTGCGAAACCGTCTTCGAAAACGGCCTGACCGGCGTCAACGCGACGCTGGAACTCGCAAAGCCCGCCAGTGAAGTCGAAGTCAGCGAATCGAATCTCGCTGAAGAATTTGGTGTTGCCTTCAAGCTGCCGGTCAAACTCCATCTGGAAAACCCCTTCCTCGGTGGCGGATGCTACGTCGGCTCGAGCAGCAGCCCGCTGATCTGGAACCTCACCACCGGCAACACTAATCCGCCGACGGGCACCGCCCCGATTCACGGGTTCGGCGGCAAACTGAACTTCCTTGAAGAAGAACAGGTTGCCGAAATCGTTGGTTCCGAACTGGTGGACAACGCTTGGGCGGCACCGAGTGCAAATGGTTGTGGCGGAGCGATCGTCGACTTGATCATTGATCCGATCATCAACGCCGAGATCGGGCTGCCGGCCGCAGCTGGCAAGAACGTCTCGATCCTCAACAACACGACGTTCCTTGCGCGCGCGGTGTCCGTAAACGAACACTGAGTGCAAGTCCGGATCTCTAGATCCGCAAAGGGGGACGCGACGATGTCGCGTCCCCCTTTGTTGTTAGAGCCCCGCCGGGTGTCGCACCGAGAACTTCGGGAGGATGCTGGATTCGGGGGCGGCCATCTTCCAGCGGGGGCCGCTGACGTGTTCGGGGTCGTTGCGGGTGTCGAAGCGGAGGCCGGCTACGACCATGAAGACGTGCTCGGCGTTGGCGTAGATGGTGATCCATCTGCCGGGGCCGGGGGAGCCGTAGTGGGCCAGCTGGCCTGAGACTTGGGTGTAGGAGAGAAGGTTTGCGCCGTGGAGGGCGTAGCTGACGGCTCCTGAGCAGTCGTAGCCATTCGCCTCGAAGCTCGCGTGTCCGCCGCCCCATATGTAAGGGGTGGTGTCGATTTCGTTGGCGGCCGCGATCACGCGCTTGACCGAGGGCGGCGCGTTCGGGGGTGGGACGGCTTCGCCTTCGACCAAGGTCGCGCCGCAATTGGCCGCGGTTCGGGTCGCGACGCTCTGGGCCGGTTCGCAGCCTGCGCCCCAGGGGACTTCGGGGGCCCAGCCGGGGTAGTCGGCGGCGCTCGCGGCGCCGGGGACGGCTAGCGCTGCGATGACTGCCGCGGCGGCGACGAGCGAGGTCCTCGGACGGGGCACGATGGGCAAAGGGTACGGCAGGGGACTCAGCTCGGGGCGATGCCCTTCGGTCTGCGCC
>JAOPZF010000019.1 GCA_025964255.1 Solirubrobacterales bacterium
GCTGGCCTGGGCGATCCGCCCGCTCGGCGCCCCGCCGGAGCCGTCGAGCTCGGCGACGACGAGCCCGTCGAGGATCTCGGCCTCGTCGCGCAGCAGCGCCGCGGTCCGCAGGACGTTGGCCGCGGCGGCCGGGTGGATCGCCGCCAGCTCCGGCAGGAGGCCATGGCGGACGCGGTTGCGCGCGTAGCCCTCTTCCTCGTTGGTCGAGTCCTCGCGCCAGGCGAGCCGGCGCCATTCGTCGTAGGCGGTGACCTCGGCCCGGGTGGTGCCGAGCAGCGGCCGTGCGAGCCGCCCGTCGCGCTCCTTCATCCCCAGCAGAGCGCGCCGGCTGGGCGAGGAGGCGAGCCGGTAGAGGATCGTCTCGACCTGATCATCGGCGGTGTGGCCGGTGACGATCGCCCCGTCGCGCGCTTCGGCGAGCCGCGCCGCCGTTGCGTAACGGAAGTCGCGCGCCCAGGCCTGGAGGTTGCCGCTGGTGTCGGGACGGACCGGGCGCTCGACCAGGATCTCGACCCCGAGGCCCCCGCATATAGAGACGCAGAAGTCGGCGTCGTCCTGGGACTCGGGGCGCAGGCCATAGTCCACATGGAGCGCCGTCACCGCTTCCGGCCCACGCGCCCTCACCGCGAGGTCGAGCATGCAGACGGAGTCGCGCCCACCCGAGAGCAGCGCGACTACGGGTGCGGGCGGATCGATCAGCCCGCCGGTCTCGACCCGAGCCAAGAGGTCAGCGTCACGGGTCCGCCGCGAGCCCGCCACCATCCTCAGTCCTCCGCGGGCCGGACGGCGAAGAGCGCGGTCGGCACCGGGAAGCCTTTCAGCGACACCTCGCCGATCGGCTCGAGCCGCAGCTTCGGCCGCGTTTCCAGGCTCGCGGCGACGCGGCCGGTGACCAGCACCTCACCCGCCAGGGCCCGGTTGACGATCCGGTGGGCGAGGTTGACGCTGTTGCCGAAGTAGTCGCCGTCGCGGTAGACGGCGTCGCCGCTGTGGATCCCGACCCGCGGCTGCGGCCGGCGGTCGAAGCGACCGAGGAAGGCGACCGCCCACTCGGTCAGCGAGGCCGGGTCGGGCGAGACGACCATCACCTCGTCGCCGATCGTCTTCACGATCGTCGCGTCGCGCGGCAGCGTCGCCTCGACCGTCTCGACGAAGTTCTCGACCACGTCGAGGGCCTCGATGTCGCCCTCCTCCTCGGTGAACGCGGTGAAGCCGGTGAGGTCGATGAAGCAGAGCGTCACCGGGATCTGGCCGAGCTCGATTTCGGCGGTCGTCTGCTCGCCGGTCGTCTCCATATGACCGACCACGTCCTGCTCGATGTAGTAGCGGAGGTAGCGGTTGTGGAGGTACTCGGTAAGCGGCACCGCCAGCGGCATGATTTCGGCGGCGAGGTTGCCCATCGCCTCGGCCATCTGCAGCTCGGGGACACCGTCGCGGATCAGCGGCTCGTGGACGTAGAGATGGAAGAGGCGGACCTCGGCCTCGGCGATCCGGCGAAGGCTCTGCACGTAGACGCGGACCAGCTGCAGGAAGGCGACCAGCGGGAAGCCCGCTTCGAGGACCTCGCCGCAGATCCGCAGCGCCATCGCATCGGCGGGCGTGAGGTTCGCCTGGCCGACTCCAGGCGTCCCCATCATCGTCAGGATCCGCTCGATCAGCTCGATCTCCATGCCGGTGTCGCGGGCGATCGCCTCGACCGTCAGCTCGCCCTCCGCTTCGACGAAGAGGTCCTCGGCGAAGGCGAACGCGAGCCGCCCCTCGCGCCCGGCCTCCTTCAGATCCTCGAGCGAGTAGCCACGGTCGCGCATGCGGGCGACGACCCGCGCCTGGGCGGCCGCGGCCGGCGTCCAGGCGCCCTTGCGGACCGGAATGATCTTTTCCTCGGCCCAGCGTTTGAGGGTCGATTGGGACACCCCCGAACGCCGCGCCGCCTCGCTGAGGCTGATCCGTTCGTCCGCCACGTGGGATGAGGCTAGTCCGAGATGGGGCGTTTATGGTCGCGCCCTTGCCACGGCGACTCAGACCAACGGCGGAGATCCACTCCGAGGCGATCCTGGTCGGCGACCCGGGACGGGCGATGGCGCTCGCCCAGGTGCTGACCGAAGGGCCGAAGATGTCGAACCACGCCCGTGGGCTCTGGGGCTATTCGGGGATGACCCCCGAGGGACGCGGCCTGACCGTCCAGGCGACCGGGATGGGCGGCCCGAGCGCGGCCCTGGTGCTGAGCGACCTGGCCGACCTGGGGGTGCGGAGCGCGGTCCGGGTCGGGACCTGCGCGGCGATCGACCCAAGCCTGCGGCCGGGAGATCTGGTCTGGGTCTGCGAGGCGCGACCGTGGTCGGTCGACGGCCGCGGCGCCGGGCTGCCGGCGTTCCCCGACGAGGCGCTGGCCGAGCGACTGCGGTCGGCCCTCGGCGACGAAGCGAAGACGGGACGAGTCGCGAGCCTCGACGTCCTCCACCCCTCCCCCGGCCACGCCACCCCCGACGGCGACGCCGCCGACATGCAGACCGCAGCTCTCTTCGCCACCGCCAAGGACCTTGACGTCGCACTCGCCGCCATCCTGATCGTCACCGACGCCCCCGACACCGACCCCCTGGCCGACGAGACCATCGCCGACCGCGCCTCCGTGGCCGCCACGGCGGCCGCTTTATCACTCTTCCCATAAACGGCTTGGCAATGCCGATATGAGGAATATCCAACCCTCGACTTGAGGGTTAGCTATCTACCACGCGGCGCCTGCGGAGAACTCGCTCGGCGATTTCGAGGGACTCCCGGACCGCGGTCTGGGACTCCGGGGAGAGGTCGCCGGAGAGGGCCTCCTCGGCGGCGGCTTCGACCGTCCCGCGGCGGCCTTCGAGTGACTCGAGGTCCTCGCGGTGGCCGTCATCGTCGAAAGCGCCGGCGAGCTCCGCCAGCAGGGCGTCATTTCCGGCTCGCAGCTGCATCGCCGCCTCTCGCTTACGGCCCGCGTCGAGGTCGGAGCGTGCCCGCAGGAGCAGGAGCTCGCAGAGCGCGGCGCGTTCGCGCCCGCGCAGCAGCGCCGCGACGCGTTCTTGGGGGCGCATGTCCTCGGTCCGTCGGCGCCGGCGCGACGCACCCCCGGTGACGTCGACCTCAAGCGCCTCGCTGTAGGCGCCGGCCGCGGTCTCCTCGCCACTCCCCCACCCGATCCGCACCGCGACCGCGCGCTCCGGCACCACCGCGTGCGTCTGAGGGTCGGCGGCGGCGATCGCCTGCGCGTGGAGGGCGTCGTTGACCAGCGCGATCCCGGCGTCGACGACGGCATCTACCCCGGCCTCCTCGGCGGTCGCCGCGGCGAGCCAGGCGGCGGCCTCCTCCTCGCGCTCGAACGGCCCGAAGGCGCGGATCGCGGTCGCCCGTGCCAGCGGCACCTCGGCCGGAGGGGCGGCGGCATCGGCATCGCGTGGCCGCCGGCGACGGCGACTTGGGCGCGGCGATGCGGCGATCGTCTCGACCACCAGCACGCTCTCGCCCTCGTCACCCTCGCGCCGGGCCAGATAGCGACCGTCGGCGAGCGGCAGGCTGCCGGCGAAGTCGAACTGCGCGAATCCGAAGAAAGGAGTCAGGACAATGGATTCTGGTGGGCCACGCCGACCCCGCCGACGGTGCCTAGTCTTCGCCGCGCGGGTGGGCGCCGCCGCCGAGGACCCCTTCGAGGCCGTTCGCCTTCTTCGGGTGGTCGGGCAGCGAGTACTTCGACGGCTTGATCGGCACCGTCGGGTTTTCGATCTGCCCGAGGCGCTGGATCAGGTGTTCCCACTGGTTCGGTTTCAGCAGCGCTTCGGCGAACTGGGATTCGGCCGCCGCCCCTTCGCCGATCGGCCGGTAGCCGATGTGGACGTGGTCGTAATGCGACGGTTCGGCGAAGCTGGTTTCACCGGGCAGGTCCTCGAGCGAGATCACCTGGTGCGGGTGCATCGTGCCCTGCAGCTGCAGGACGTCTTTGATCAGTTCGTCGACCAGCGTGCCCGGACCCTGGTTGCCGGTCACCGGGACGCCGTTGATTTCGGCGATGTCGACGGCGTCACCGGTCGAGTGCTCGGAGACGCTGCCGTTGTCGGTCAGGTAGCCGTGGCCACACTCGAGCGCGGTGATCCGCATCGTGAAGCCTTTGGTCCGCAGGTACTCGAGCACCGCGAGGACGCGGCGGTCGATCTTGCCTTGTTCGATGTCTTCGCGGCCGCACTGGTAGATGTCGAGGCCTTCGTCGCCGAGGACCCGCTGCTGGAGCGCTTCCTTGGAGAGCAGCAGGACGCCCGCGCCACTCAGCTTCTCGTTGAACGGATTTTTGCCCTTGGCGCGGTAGATGGCCGTCGCTTCGAGCAGCTTCCAGCCGTCGAGGATCGGCTTCGGGTCGATCCGCGGCGCGCCTTTACCGGCCGGGCGGATCGAGAAGTTGATGTGCGGGTCGATCCCTTCGCCGCCCTTGGCGACATGCGACAGGACGGTGCCCGCGATGACCTTCGAGCCGACCCGGATCGCTCCGTTGCCGGACGCCTTTTCGAGCAGTTCGTCGGCCTTGGCTTCGACCTTCTGCTTCTTCGGCACGTCGGCCCCGGCACGCTTCGGCAGCGCGCGCAGTCGCGGTCGCAGTTCCTGGCTTTCGACCGGCACCGCCCTTTCCTTGCCGTTGGTCGTGACCACGGTTCGGCCGTTGCGGACCAGCTTGCCGAGGCCGGCGTAGGTGTAGCGGTTGCCGTAGGTGTCTTCGAGGACGAGGAAGTTGCCGAGCTTGGCCGACTTGCCCATCTTGCGGACGACCCCGTCGTTGACCGCGACGACCGGTGAGCCTTTCTTGGCGAAGATGTTGATCCCGCGTCGAGTCGGCGAGGAAGAGATGACTTCGGCCGCGTTGCCGCTGATCCGGGTGTCGGTGTTCGAGTTCTTCAGCGCCTGGCGGGCGGCAAGTTCGTCGGAGTACCGGGAGCTCGCCGCGACCGGGAAGTGGGCGCCCTCGGTGAGGCCGGTCAGCGAGCCGACCAGGGTCGAGGGGATGCGACCGTAGGCGCGGGCGTAGGTGAGGACCTCCTGCGCGTACCAGTCGGCGTGGTTGTAGGCGAGGATCGCGCCGTAGAGATCCTTCTGCCCGCCCGCGACCTTGAGGTAATGCGCCGCGGCGCAGATCGCGTCGACCGGGTTGTACGGGTCCTTACGACCGTCGCCGTTGGCGTCGAGGCCGTACATTTCCCAGCTCGACGGGAGGAACTGCATCCAGCCCACCGCGCCGGCGCTGGAGACGTTCAGGTTCTTGCCGAAGTCGGTCTCGATTTTGTTGATCGCCGCGAGCACCTCCCAGGGGATGCCGTATTCGGTTCCGCAGGCCTGGTAGATCGGCAGCAGGAAGGGCGGGATCTCGAACGAGTTGATGACGAAATTCGGGACGCCGATCGGAGCCGGGCCGAAGGGCGCGATCGTCGTCGTCGGATTCAGCAGGTTCGGCGCGCCGCCGAGTTCGAACTGGGCGCCGCCGTCTCCGATTTCAGGGAGTGGCTGCGTGCCACCCCCGGTCGCCGTCGGGGCCTTGACGGCACCGCCGCTCTTGCCGCCGCCGCTGTCGTCGCCGAGCGTTTCGCCGTGGGCGATGCCGCCGCGGATTTCCGGTTCGACTTCCTCTTCGAGCGATTCACCGCGACTGAAGTCCTTGTGCACCTTCGTCGTCTTCGGTTCTTCGGTGGCGCCGGCACCAATCGGTTCGCCTTCGGTCGACCCTGAAGTGGTGGTCGAGGGTGAGTTCGTCGTTCCGGTCGCCGGGGTCGAGGGTGAGGTTGAGACTTCCGGTCCCTCGGTGTTGTCGGTCGGCGAGGAGCAGTCCGGGTCTTCCATGTCGATCAGTCCGTCGCCGTCGTTGTCGATGCCGTCGGCGCACTGGGGCACCGGAGGCGTCGTCCCGGTCGACGGGGTGGCGGTCGTCGTCGAAGGCGTGGTGGTGCTCGACGGCGGAGATTCGGTCGAGGAGCCGCTCGAGCCGACCAGCCCGGGCAGGAGCGCTTCGGTCACCGAGGCCAGCGGGAGCGCTGCGCCGGCGCTGCCCGTTCCGGCGCTGCCGATCACGGCCAGCGAAAGGAAGGCGGCCAGCGCCAGGATCAGTGCGAGCTTGCTCTTCATACGCCTCATTTAGTCCCGCTTTGGACGATCACCACAGCGACCGACCCCTCCCAGCGGATCTGGTTGATCACCGTACTGAGAACGCCGGTCGCGGGCAACGCCGAACGGCGCCCCCAATATGGACTTAATAACGACGGTCGACCTCATACGGCGAGCAGGAGATTCCCATGTGTTCCGGATGTGCTCGTTAAGCTGGCGTCAACGAATTGAAAAGATTGGACTGACCTTGAGCCCTGATGATTACGGCGAGAACGGCGACCCGATGGCTGACGGAGACGGCCTCCGGGCCCGCTCCGAGCAGGCGATCGGCGAGATCGCCCAGGCACTGATCGACAGCCCCACTCTCCACAGCGCGTTGCAGGCCGCCTTTGGTGCCCGCGATCGGGCCCTCGAGGCCCAACAGGCTGCCTTCGGCGCCCTCAATCTCCCATCGGCGGGCGACGTCGAGCGGCTCGAGCGGCGGGTCCGCTCGCTTTCCCAGCGACTCGAGGACGCCGAGGAGCAGATCGACGACCTGAACCGGGAACTCGGTGCCCTCCGTCGCAAAATCACTGCAAAAGCGGAGAAACAGGCGCCCGGGTCCGACGGCGAGTAACCCTCGACTTGAGGGTTAGGCCCCGAGGGTAAGGCCCAGTACAACTTCGTCCAGGAGGTCGGCGGCGATGTGGTGGGCTTCGAGAAGCTCGATGCCCTCGACCGAGGGGACGCCGATCACGGTGAGGCCTGCGGCTCGGGCTGCTGCTACCCCGGTGGGGGAATCCTCGAGGGCGATCACGTTCGGGCCCGGCTCGACCCCGAGGCGCTTGCAAGCCTCCAGGTAAGGATCGGGCGCCGGCTTCGGCTCGGCTACTTCATGGGCGCTGATGACGATGTCGAAGATCGATTCGAAGCCGACGATTTCGAGTGAGCGGCGAACGAAGATCAGTGGCGAGTTGGAGACGAGGCCGATCGGCGTGCCTTGGGCTTTCAGTCGTTCGAGCAGGTCGCGGGCGCCGACCATCGCCTCCACCCCGTGCTCGAGCTCGGCGACGACCAGCTCGTCGAGCTCGGCCATCAGCGCGACGCCCTGGTCCGGTTGCTCCAACCAGCCTTCGAGCAGCTTCGAGGCCATCGCCCCGGATTTGCCGATCAGCTCGACCTTGTGAGTCGAGGTGAACTCGAACCCGTGGCGCTCGAAGATGTCCTCCTCGGCGCGGGTCCAGACCGACTCGGTATCCAGCAGCAGGCCGTCGTTGTCGAAGACCACGGCGTCGGGGCGTTGGGGTGGCATGGCGCGCATCATGTCAACCCCGCCGCGCCGACCCGGCGTCGCCGAAACGCGGTAGTTTCGCCCCACAATGCCCTTCCACATCGAAGTCGCCACCGGCAGGCGCCACGCCCGATCCTTCAACCTCACGGAGGAGGAGTTGGGCCGGACCGTCCTCGACCCCTGGCTCTCGGACCGCCCGATCCTCCTCGGCGACCGCAAATGGACTCGCAACGACGAGGACGCCCGGCTGCTGATCCTCGAAGGGCCGGAGCTTTCGATCCAAGATCTCGCCTTCAGCCAAGGCTGGGCGAACGCCGGGCGCTCCGCCACCGACGTCACCGCGACGGTGCTGGAGGCGGCGACCGACGGTCGGCGCTCGCAGCGCGGGCCGGCGACCCTGATCATCCGCTCCGACTCGCCGGTGCAGACGCTGGCGGACATCGTCTCCGGCCACGACACCGAATCGGTGTCGCCGGAGAAGGCGCTGGAGCGGATCGACAGCCGCGACCCCACGGTCGCGGCTGTGATCCTGGTGGTGCAGCGGGACTAAGCGGTCGGCGCCGAGTTGGTGGCGCTTGCTGCGGGGGCGCCGGCGAAATTCAGCGCGGTGCCGCGGGGGATGACCAGCACCGGGTAGTTCGCCGCCTCGACCGCGTAGTCGCTGGCGGCGCTGAGGACTACTTTGCCCTCCGGGGCCTCCTTGCGCGAGCCGACGACGAGGAAGTCGAGCGGGCCGGAGCCGTGCTCGGCGACGGTCGCCCCGAGCGCCGCGGCGAGGCCATCGGCGGTCGCGCGGGCGGCCGGGTCACCCTCGTCGATGACGCCGACGGTGTTGACCGAGACGGCCGGGTTGGAGCGCAGGCCGGCGGGCGCGACGGCGATCGCCGAGCCGCCGCCGAGCAGCAGTTTGTGCGCCGAGATGCCCGGCTTCACGAGGCCGTTGGCGGTGCGGTACTCGGAGCCGAAGACGATCACGTCGGCGTGCTCCTGCTCGGCGACTTCGGCGAGGCCGACGCTGGTCGCGGGGTTGATGACGACGTACTTCGGCATGTCGGGGGTGCCGACGGAATCGGCGCCACGGGCGAGCAGCTCTTCGGCCGCGTGCTGGTCGAGCGATTCGCCGAAGGAATGACGGACATAGGCGAGCGAGAGCTCGGCGCCGGAAAAGGCGAGGAGCCGGCCGAGGGCGAGAGCGTCGCGGTCGTTGTCGCTGTCGTCGTAGGAAACGATGATCTTCAGTGCCATGGGAAGTCTCCTGTCAACTTGCGGGTCTTTAAGTACTCCTCGACTGTGCCACGGACTCAGCATCAGCGCAACTGGAATTACTGCTACCTGCGATAAGCTCTGCTTATGCTTGATGTGAGGCGGCTGAACATCTTCAAAGAGGTCATCGCGCACGGCTCCTTCTCCGCCGCCGCGGACGCGCTCGACTACTCGCAGTCGGCGGTCTCCCAGGCGATCCAGACGCTCGAGGGCGAAGCCGGGGTGGCGCTGATCGATCGTGCCCGCGGCGGCGTCCGCCCGACCGCCGCGGGGGCGGCGCTCGCGGGCCACATCGGCGGCATCCTCGCCCAGCTCGAGGCGGCCGAGGACGAAATCGCGGCGATCGTCGCCGGTCGCGGTGGCCACCTGCGGACGGCCTCGTTCCCGACCGCCGGCTCCTCGCTGATGCCAGGGGCGATCGCCGGCTTCCGCAGCTCCCACCCCGGGGTCGAGGTCTCGCTCGCCGAGGGCGAGCCGGAGGAGATCGCGCCGCGTCTACGCGCGGGTGAGTTCGACCTCGCGCTGCTGTTCGAATTCGAGGGCGTCGGCGAACACCTCACCACCGGCCTGCGCCGCTTCGAGCTCTTCGACGACCCACTCCACCTCGCCCTTCCCGCCGACCACCCCCTCGCCGCCCGCGAGAAGGCGCCGCGGCTCGAGGACCTGCGTGAAGAGTCCTGGGTACAGACCTCGGCGAGCAGCCCCTGCGCGCGCCATGTCGTCCGCAGCTGCATCGCCGCGGGCTTCGAACCGCGCGTCTCCTTCGAGTCCGACGACTACCAGACGGTCCAGGGCCTGGTCGCGGCCGGCGTCGGCGTCGCCCTCATCCCCCAGCTCGCGCTTCCCGGTTCCGGGAGCCGCGAGGACATCGTGGTGCGGCCGCTGGCTCCCGGGAGCCCGGTCCGCAAGGTGTTCGCCGCGACCCCTCGGGCCGCTGCCGCGACCGCCGCCGTGGCGACGATGCTCGACGTGCTCAGACGCGAAGCCCGAATCCGGAGCCGCCCCCCGGGAGGAGGACGGGAGGCGACTCCGTGATTGGTTTCGGGCTCAGGCGGTAGGCATCAAGCCAGCCCTACCTGCCATGGCGGTAGGCGTCAGGCCGTACCCGCCGTCGGGGCCGCAGACCCCGAAGTTGAAGCGGTGACACCGTCGGGGTAGCCGAGCGACGGGACGTCCGACGGGTACACCTCGTGCCCGTGGACGGCGATGTCGCCGACCTCCATTTCAGCCTCGCTCATTCTCAGCGGGATAAAGAGCCCGACGATTTTGAGGAGGATGAAGGTGCCGATCGCGGAGAAGACGATCACCCAGGCCGCGGTGTATGCCTGCACCCAGAGGAGGTGCAGCCCGCCACCGGAGATCAGGCCTTCGTGTTCGCCCGCCATCAGCTTGTTGGCAAAGATGCCGGTCAACAGACCACCGCACACACCCGCGAAACCGTGGGTGTAGATGACGCCCAGCGTGTCGTCGACATTCCTGAATGGCGCCACGCGGCTCAGGTAGTTGAGCGCGAAGTAGACCAGCGACGCGGCTATGACACCGATGATCATCGCTGCCCAGCCGTTGACGAAACCGGCCGCCGGGGTGATCGCGACGAGGCCGACGATCATGCCGTTGACGCTGCCGATCAGGCTCGGCTTGCGGCCCGTGGCGTAGTCGAGGGCGACCCAGACGAGGAAGGCGACCGCGGTGCAGAGGTTGGTGTTGAGCACCGCCGCGGAAGCGATTTCCCCGCCGCTGTACCAGTCACCACCGTTGAAGCCGTTCCAGCCCATCCAGAGGAGGCCGGCGCCGACCGCGACCATGGCGAGGTTGTTTGGAGCATCGACCTCTCGGTCTCGCTGCAGCCTTGGTCCGATCACCGCCGCCGCGACGAAGCCGGACACACCGGCCGCGAGGTGGATGACGTAACCACCGGAGAAGTCCAGCGAGCCTTGCTGGGCGAAGAAGCCACCGCCCCAGATCATGAAGGCGTTGACCGTGTAGATCAGCAGGGTCCAGAGCGCGACGAACGGGATCCACGCCTTGAAGTTGAACCGGCCGAGGACCGAGCCGAGCATGAGGATCGGCGTGATCGCGGCGAACACGATCTGGAAGTACGCCAGCGTCGACATCGGGAAGAGGAATTCTTCTTCCGCGAGCTCTGGGATATGGGCCTGTTCCAACAGGCTGTGGCTATTGAGGATCGCCCCTGGCTTCCCGATGAAGTTACCGAAGAAGCCGCTGGTAGCCCCGAAGATGTGGACCGGAGAACCAAAGGCCATTTTGAATCCGACCAGGACCCAGAGGATGAGCACGATCGCGAAGGCGACGAACGCCATCATCATCGAGTTCACAGACCAGCGTTTCTGCATTACGCCGCCGTAGAGGACAACGAGTCCCGGGATGCTCATCAAACCGACGAGCGTCGCGGCGGTGAGCTGCCATGAATTGGCGCCTTCGCTCAACCATTCCATTTAATTGATGCTTCCTTTCGTTCTAAGCGGGCCACCCTGCGGAACGGCTCCGCAATGACACAGCGCGCCCATCTGGACTTGGCGTAACCCTTTCGCCCAGCACCGTGCGCCTCTACGTACAGGTGTCTAAAGATCGATGGGCGAACTTCTCCCGCATGGCGATAGACCCCTTGAGCGCAGGCACCTAGGGTCATGCCATGCCACTAGAAGGTCATTACGAGCGGCAGACGACGCCGCTCTACAAACTGAGCAAGAGGGAGATCTGGGTCGCCGCGAGCATTCTCGTGGTGACGTTGGTGACCGTCGTCACGATGGTTGCCTTCACCGGGGCGTCGAACAGCAACCCGGCGCCGGCGATCGGCTGTATCAACCCGACCGTCGCCGGCATCGTCGGCGCGGAAACGATCAACGCCTGCGGTCAAGAGGCGGTCGACATTTGCGCCCACGCCTCCGAATACGAAGGCGCGCGGGCGGAGACGATCGTCGGGAACTGCGAAAAGCAGGCGGTCAAATTCTGACCGCCTGCTGAGCCGCGGGGAGAGGGTGCGCCCCCTCCCCGCCCTACACGTCCCTACTTACCGCTCCACTTCGGCGTGCGCGTGCCGAGGAAGGCGCCGATGCCCTCTTTGGCGTCGTCGCTCGAGAAGGCGGCGATGAAGCCGCCCTTCTCCGCCTCGATGCCCTCGTCGAGGTCGCCCTTGTTCGACACCTTCTTGACCTGGCCGAGCGCGATCGGCGCCTGGGCGGCCAGCTTCCGCGCCCACATCATCGCCGTCTCGAACAGCTCGTGGTCGGGGACGACGCGGCTGACGAGGCCGATGTCGAGCGCCTCCTCGGAGAGGATCGCGTCGCCGGTCAGGTTCATCTCCAGCGCTTTGTTCTCGCCGACCAGGCGCGGCAGCCGTTGGGTCCCGCCGAAGCCGGGGATGATCCCCAGTTTGATCTCCGGCTGGCCGAAGACCGCCGCCTCGGCGGCGATGCGGAAGTCGCAGGCCATCGCCATCTCGCAGCCGCCGCCGTAGGCGATCGCGTTGACCGCGGCGATCGTCGCGACATCCTCGGTTTCGAATTCGCGGAAGAGCGCGTGGGCGGTGTCGAGCAACTCTTTGCCGCCCGCCTCGTCCATCGTCGTGAACGCTTTGATGTCGGCGCCCGCCGAGAAGACGATCGGCACCGAGGAGGCGATCACCATCGCGCGGATCGAATCGTCGGCCTTGACCTGCTCCCAGATCGTCTTCAGGTCGGCGATCACCTGTGGGTGGACGGCGTTCATCGGCAGGTTGGCGAGCCAGGCGATCGCGACCGGGCCGCGGGTCTCGAGTTTCACCTTCTCCGGCTGGTCGCCCGCGTCGGGCTGCGGGTAGGCGTAGAAGCCCTGGCCGGTGGCGATGCCGAGGCGGCCCTGGGCGACGAGGCGCTTGAGGGTGATCGGCGGCTCGAACCGGTCGCCGTACTTCTCCTCCAGCGTCTCGATCTTCTCGAGCATCTTGTCCAGGCCTTCGACGTCGGCTTTCCAGAACGGGGGCAGCAGGCCTTTGCGCGGGTCGAGGCCGGCGCCGGTCATCATCCCGAGGTCGATGTCGCGAACCGAGGCGATCCCCTCCTCGACCAGCAGGCAGGCCTCGATCAGCGCGCGGGCGCCGAACATGTCGATCAGCTCCTGGGCGTTGGGCTCCGCGTCGCCGGGGATGTTCTGCTCGCCCTCTTTGAAGAAGCCCTCGCCGCCGCTCTTCATCCCCAGCTTGCCTTCGCCGACCAGGCCGCGCAGGCCCTCGTGGACGTAGAAGCTGTCGCCGTAGGAGTGGTTCAAGTGCTCGGCGACGTGGAAGACGGTGTCGAGGCCGAGGAGGTCCTGCAAGAAGAACGGCCCCATCGGCGCCATTTTCGCCTCGGCGATCGCCTGGTCGATGGCCTTGAGCGAGAGCCCGTTCTCCTCCTGGGCGCGCCAGATCTCCCCCATCGTCGCCATCAGGATGCGGTTGACGACGAACCCGGGGACCACACCGCAGACGATCGGCTGCTTCTTGATCGCCTGGGCGAAGTTGTAGGCGGCGGTGGCGGTCTCACGCGAGGTGTCCTCGCCGACGATCACCTCGACCAGCGGCATGATCGACGCGGGATAGAAGAAGTGGAAGCCGACGACCTTGTCGGCGCGCAGCGTCGCCTCGCCCATCTCGGAGATCGAGAGCGAGGAGGTGTTGGAGGAGAGGATCGCGTGGCCGGGGGTGGCGGCGTCGATCTCGCGGAAGACGGCCTGCTTGATCTCCATCTTCTCCGGCACCGCCTCGATCACGAAGTCGACGTCGGCGAACTCGGCGTAGCTGGTCGTGCCGGTGATGTTCGCCATCACCTCGGCGACGCGGGCGTCGGCCTGCTCCTGGGTGATCCGCTCCTTCTTCACCTGTCCGGCCAGCTGGCCCTGGGTGACGGCGCGGGCCTTCTCCAGAGCGGCGTCGACGAATTTCTGGTCGATGTCCTTGACCACGACGGGGATGTCGGCGGCGGCGATCGCCTGGGCGATCTCCCCACCCATGGTGCCTCCACCGACGACGGCGGCCTTACTTACGAACATTCGACTCGCTCCTCCCTACTGCTCTGGTTCTGGCGACTTTGGCTGGGCGGCCGGCGGCCGCGCGAATTGGGAGGCTATCTGCATGGACGACGACGCGACGAGAAGCGAGACACGAGAACGTGACGAGCTGCTGGCCTTCGAGCTGAGCCTCGACGAGCGGGTCGTCGACGAGGTGCACGGGCTGCCCTGGGGCCGGCTCTTCCTGACGCCATCGAGGCCGTTGATCTGGGATTCGAACTGGATCGCGGTCGAGCAGGTCGGGCTGAGCGTCGACCAGCTGGTCGCGATCGGCGACGACGCGCTCGGGGGTGAGGGCTTCGGCCACCGGACGATCGGATTCGTGGACCAGGCCGACGGCAGGCGGGTCCGCGAAACGGTCGAAGCCGAGCAGTCGCTCTGGCCGCGCTGGGGGGTCGAGCAGACCCGCTACATGGTCTGGCGCGGCGGTGAGGTCGAGCCGGGGACCGCCCGCGAGGTGCGGCTGGCGGAGATCGAGGGACTGCGCAAGGCGCTGATCGACGAGTCGATGCCCGCCGACGGCGGCGGCGCGGCGGCCGTCGACCAGCTCTACGAGCTCGACCGGCGCTACGGCGAGGTCGCCGGAGACCGTTGGTTCGTCGCCCCGGCCGAGGGCGAGCCGATGTCGGCCTGCCGCCTCCTCCGCGACTGCGGCGGGATCGGCCAGGTCGAGGACGTCGGGACGCTCACCCCCGCCCGTGAGCGCGGCTACGCGAAAGCGACCGTCCTCGCCGCCATCGCCGCCGCCCAGGCGGCGGGCGACCGGACGATCTTCCTCACCGCCGAGGCGGCCGACTGGCCGCAGCTCTTCTACGCCCGGCTCGGCTTCGAGACCGTCGGCGAGATCACCATCCTGCGCCGCCGGCCCTGAGCGCTCTACATATGGGACAGCGCCCCGAGGCAAAGACTGTACGGGTGGACAAACCTTGCGTTAATGGCGCCGCAGTAGGCTCGTTTGGCTCTGTCTAGGGAGTTTCGAAAGGAAAACGATCGCGGCCGGACACCGGACGCGCCGCCAAGCGAGGGACAGTAGAAGCGATGAGCCGAATCCGCCAGCAGAACGTGACCGCAGCCCAGTGGAGCTCCAACGGTGAGGCCCTGGGCGCGATCGATCTGACCCTTCCCGAGAACGCCGCCTTCGGCGCCAACGTCTTTGACGTCACCGTTCAGAAAGAACGCCTCCCCGAGGACGTGTTCGAGAAGCTTCAGGCCACCCTCGAGCACGGCGACGCGCTCGACCCGAGCCTTGCCGATGCGGTCGCCGAGGCGATGATGGAGTGGGCGCTCGAGATGGGTGCGACCCACTACACCCACATGTTCCAGCCGCTGACCGGCTCGACCGCGGAGAAGCACGACTCGTTCTTCGAGCCAGCGGGCGAAGGCAAGCTGGTCGCCGGCTTCTCCGGCAAGGAGCTGATCCAGGGCGAGCCGGACGCATCGTCCTTCCCGACCGGCGGCCTCCGCGCGACCTTCGAGGCACGCGGCTACACCGCCTGGGACCCGACCAGCCCGGCCTTCATCCTCGAGAACCCGAACGGGACGCTGCTGGCGATCCCGACCGCCTTCGCCAGCTGGACCGGCGAGGCACTCGACGGGAAGATCCCGCTGCTGCGCTCGATGGACGCGCTGTCGCAGACCGCCGTCAAAGCGCTGAAACTGCTCGGCGACGAGGAGACCGAGCGGGTCTTCACCACCGTCGGCCCGGAGCAGGAGTACTTCCTGATCGACGAGCAGTACTTCTTCGAGCGCCCCGACCTGATCAGCACCGGCCGCACCCTGTTCGGCGCCAAGCCGCCGAAGGGCCATGAGCTCGACGACCACTACTTCGGCTCGATCCCGGAGCGTGTCCTCGCCTTCATGATGGAGTCGGAACTGGAAATGCGGAAGCTCGGCATCCCGGTCAAAACCCGCCACAACGAGGTGGCGCCGGCCCAGTACGAGATCGCGCCGATCTTCGAGAGCTCGAACGTCGGCTCCGACCACCAGCAGCTGCTGATGCGGACGCTTGAGAACGTCGCCCGCCGCTACGGCCTCGTCTGCCTGCTGCACGAGAAGCCGTTCGCCGGCGTCAACGGGTCGGGCAAGCACAACAACTGGTCGATGGGGACCGACGCCGGCTCCAACCTGCTGAACCCGGGTGACACGCCGCAGGACAACATCCAGTTCCTGTTCTTCTGCACGGCAGTGATCCAGGCCGTCAACAAACACCAGGGGCTGCTGCGGGCCTCGGTCGCGAACATCGGCCAGGACCACCGCCTCGGGGCGAACGAGGCGCCGCCGGCGATCATCTCGATCTTCCTCGGCGCCGAACTCGAAAAAGTGTTCGAGGCGATCTCGACCGGGGAAGGCGATCCCAACACGCCGGCCTCCTTCCTCGACCTCGGCACCACCGTGCTGCCGCCGCTGCCGCTCGACGGCGGCGACCGCAACCGGACCTCGCCGTTCGCCTTCACCGGCAACAAATTCGAGTTCCGGGCGCTCGGGTCGAGCATGTCGCTCGCCTTCCCGAACACGGTCCTGAACACGATCGCGGCGGAGGCGATCGACGACCTCGCGGGCAAGCTGAAAGAGAAGTTGGACGCCGGGTCGAGCATGCCTGAGGCAGTGATGGAGATCGTCAAAGACTCCTACCTCGAGAACAAGGTCATCTGCTTCAACGGCGACGGGTACTCCGAGGAGTGGCACGAGGAGGCCGAGAAACGCGGCCTGAAGAACCTTAAAACCACCCCGGACGCGCTGCCGGAAGTGGTTTCCGACAACACCGTGAAGGCGTTCGAGGAGTACAACGTCCTCTCCAGGCGGGAGCTCGAGTCACGCTACGACGTGTGGGTCGAGCAATACTCGATCCGGGCGAACATCGAGGCCGAGGAGACCTTCTCGATGGCCCAGACGATGATCCTCCCGGCCGGCCTGCGGCAGCTGTCGCTGATCTCCGAGGCGGGCGTCTCGGCGCTCGAGGGTGAGATCCGCGAGCTGGTCGACGACCTGGTCGCCTCCCTCGGCGAGCTGAAAGCGGCGAACCGGGTGCCGGGTGAGCTCGAGGGGCTCGACCTGGCGGTCTACGCCCGCGACAGCCAGCTGGCCTCGATGAGCAAGGTCCGCGAGGCCGCCGACGAGCTGGAGAAGGTCGTCGCCGACGACTTCTGGCCGCTGCCGAAGTACGAGGAGATGCTCTTCATCAAGTAGCGCCGGCGAGCGCGATTTGAATCAGGACAGCGGGCCTTCGTGCCCGTCGTCATCAAGGCCCGGGGGCGGCGTCAAGTCGTCCTCGGGCAGGTCTTTGTTGTGCTCGGGCGGATCCTTGATCGCGTAGCGGATCAGCCAGAGGATCGCGCCGAGGCCGAACGCCGGGATCAGGGCGCCGAACATCACCGGCTCCCACGCCTCTTCGGCGCGCGGCAGGCGGATGCCGGCGGTGAGCCGGGCACCGGCGGCGATCGTCTCGGGGCCGATCATGCCGGGGCCTTCGGCAGGCCGGCGCCGCCGGCGAGCGGGTTGAGGTCGGCGAGCAGCTCCAGCAGGCGCGGCTGGGGCTCGGCGTCGTCGATCACGATCGCCGTCCCCGGCCAGGCATAGCGGCAGTAGCGCGCGTAGGCCTGGCGCGAGGAGAGGTCCGGCTCGTAGATCCAGCAACCGCTGTTCCAGTACCGCGTGGCGCCGGCCTGGGCGCGCACGTCGTCGAGTGGCTGGTGGGTGTGGGCAAAGACGATCTGGGACGCCTCCTTGTCCCATTCGAGGTTGGCCACGACTTTGGAGAAGGCCTCGAGCGCGCCCTCGGTCGGGCTCGAGCGCGAGAGCACGGTCGGCTCGGGATAGCGCGGGGGCGATCCGGGCCTGCCTGGCACCGGGGCTTCGCGAGCCTGGCGCTCGGCCTCGTCGCGGATCACGCCTTCGAAGTGCTCGGCGCTCGGCAGCGGTTCGGCGTCTTCGGCGCCAGTGCGCGCGCGGACCTCGCCGGCGAACCGTTTGGCCCCGCGCATCGGCGCCCCCGCGGCGGAGGCGATCCGGCCGGCCCGCTGGGCGGCGCGAAGAACGTTCTGCTGGGCGTGGGTCCCGTGGGGCATCTGGGCGGCGATGTAGAGCCACTCGGTGAGCAGCGTGATCACCGACTCATAATCGGCGGCGCACGTCGGTTCCTCGGGGCCGCCCGCGGCGATCCCCCAGAGCGTGCGGGTCAGCAGGCGCGATCCCCGCGAGCCCGCCATCCGCGCGTGCGGGTCGAGGTAGTGACCGTGCGTGCAGAGGACACCGGCGCAGGTGTAGGTCGGGTAGGCGATCTCGACCTCGAGCCCGGGCAGGCGCTTTTCGAGGAAGGACTGGAAGAAGGCCGGGCCGGGCGGCTCGGGCGGCGGCACGCCGTCGTCGCGCGGCGCCTCGCCGCGGGCCAGCGCCGCCTCGATCACGCGGCTCTCCTCGTCGCGGTGGACGAGGTGGTGGTCGTGGTTGCCGGCGAGGAAGATGAAGCGCTTGCCGGGCAGCTCGCGGGCGATCAGCGCCAGCAGGCCCGACGAGGCGTCGACCGATTCGGCGACCGAGCCGAAGAGGAAGTCGAATAGATCGCCGAGCAGGATGACCTCGTCGACCCCGTCGAGGGCGGGCGCGAGGCGCTCGAGGAAGAAGTCCTCCCGCAGGAGGTCACGCCCGGTCCAGGCACCGAAATGCGTGTCGGAGATGACCAGCGCGCGCAAGGAGGCGAGTCTATGCCCGGTGTCTAAGGCGCATCTTCAGACCGCCGCTCGGCGAGAGCGTCGGCATCTGGCGCACGGTCATCGTGCGGCCGGGCAGGGCGTCGGCGCGGAGGCGCTGGCTCAGCATCGACAAGACGAGCTTCACCTCGATCAGGCCGAAGCGTTTGCCGATGCAGACGCGTTTGCCGCCGCCGAACGGGACGTAGGCGCCTCGGGGCAGTTCAGCTTTGCGCTCGCGGGTGAAGCGCTCGGGGACGAAGGCCTCGGGCTCGGGGAAGACCTCGGGCAGGCGATGGCTGGCCCAGGAGACGTAGTTGACGTAGGCGCCGCGGGGGACCCCGTAGCCGCCGAACTCGAAGTCGCGGACGGCGCGGCGGGGGCCGATCCAGGCGGGCGGATAGAGGCGCAGGACCTCGTCGACGACCATGTCGAGGTAGGGCAGCTCGCGCTCCATCTGGTCGATCGTCGGCGACGCGCCGCCGAGCACCCGGTCCTGCTCCTCGCAGAGCCGGGCCAGCGCCTCGGGATGGTGAGCTAGCTCGTAGAGGGCGAAGGTGACGGTCGAGGTCGAGGTGTCGTGTCCGGCGAACATCAGGGTCATCACCTGGTCGCGAATCTCGCGGTCGCTGAAGGCCTCGCCGTTCTCGCCGCGGGCGGCGACGAGCAGGCTGAGGATGTCCTCGCGGCCGGAGTCGGGGGCGGCGCGGCGGCGGCCGATCTCCTCGTAGACGATCCGGTCGAGGACCGCGCGCGAGGCGATCATCTTGCGCCAAGGCGAGCCGGGGCCACGCAGCAGGCGGAGGGCGAAGTCGATGCCGAAGAAGCCGAGCGCGGCCTCGAAGTGGTGCGCCGCGACCGCGCCCTGGCCGCCATCGTCGGGGTCGAGGCCGAGCAGTGCCCGCATCGCGATCCGCATCGCCAGGGTGCGCATCCAGGCGTAGACGTCGACGACGGTGTCAGGGCGCAGCGTGGCGAGGGCGGCCTCCGCCTCCATCAGCATCGCCGCGGTCGAGGCCTCGACCTGAGCACGGTGGAAGGCCGGCACCATGATCGCCCGGGCGCGGTCATGGTAGCCCTCATCGATCGTCAGGAGGCCGTCGCCGAGCAGCGGGATCAGGTCACCGAAGCTCGACTCGCGCCAGTGGAAGTTCTCCGGGTGGCCGACGGTGACGAAGTGGTTGGCCTCCGGGCCGAGCATGAAGACGACCTTGGAGTGGAGCAGCCGCATGCTGAAGATCGGGCCGAACTCTTCGTAGGCGCCGAGCAGCAGCGGCAGCGGGTCGTAGGCGGCCTGTTTGGTGCGGGAGAGGCTGAAGTCGCTCGGGCCGGGGGGGTAGGCGCCCCTCCCCCGCCACTCGGCGCGGAGGTCGTTGGCGACGCGGAGGAACGGGTTCGCGGACAGCCGCGGCGGGCGGTCGGCGAGCGGCTTCGTCGAGTCGACCGTGGCCATGGGCCGAAGCTTATAGGCAAAACTGGCTGGCTGGCCAGTTTTGCCGGATCTGGCTCAGGCGGCGGCTTTGGCGGCGAGCTGGCCGCAGGCGGCGTCGATGTCGCGGCCGCGGGTGAGGCGCACGGTGGCGGGGACGCGGTGCTCATGGAGGATCGCGCGGAACTGCTCGATCCGCTCCGGCGAGGAGCCGTCGTAGGCGCCGGTCGGGTTGTAGGGGATCAGGTTGATCTTGTAGATCCGCGGGTCGAGCAGGGCGGCCAGTTCGCGGGCGTGCTCGGGGAGATCGTTGACGCCGTCGAGCATCACGTACTCGACGAAGACCTTGCGCCGGCGCTTGGCCCGGTAGCGGTCGCAGGCGGCGAGCACCTCACTGAGCGGGTAGCGATCGTTGACCGGCATCAGCTGCGAGCGCAGGGCGTCGTTGGGCGCGTGCAGCGAGAGCGCGAGGGCGATCGGTTTCTCGTACTCGGCGATGCGTTCGATCCCCGGGACCCAGCCGACCGTGGAGATCGCCGTGCGCCGGTTGGTGACGCCGATGTCGGGCAGCCGCTCGCAGGCGGCCAGCACGTTGTCGATGTTCATCGTCGGCTCCCCCATGCCCATGAAGACGACGTGGTCGACCGCTTCGACGCGGCGGAAGTGGAGCACCTGATCGAGGATCTCGTCGGCGGTGAGGTTGCGGGCGAACTTCATCTTGCCCGTCGCGCAGAAGGTGCAGGTGAGCGGGCAGCCCGACTGCGAAGACACACAGACCGACCTCCGCCCGTCCCGGTAGCGCATCAGTACCGCCTCGATCGGCCGCCCGTCGCCGGTGTCGAAAAGGGTCTTGACGGTGCCGTCATCCGACCGCGCCTCACCCCGCACGCTGAGCGTCGAGATCGGCAGGTCGACCTCGAGCCTCCCCCGCAGCCCCGCCGGCAGATTCGTCATCTCCTCATAGCTCTCAGCCCCGCGCGCGACCCACTCCCAGACCTGGGAACCGCGGTAAGCCGGCTCCCCCGCCGCGGCGAGAACCTCGTTGAGACGCTGTATATCCATGCAACGAGAGTAGAGGTCATGCCGCTTTGCCCGAGAGACGGGGACCGTCACGGGTCCGTGCGTGTTCCGACACCTGAATCGGAAGTCGAAAACGCGCGGTCGACCTTTGGTCCCCCATAGAGGCAGTCGCGCAAAGCCGCGGCGGTCACTCCGCGCGGGGCGCGTCGACCCCGGGATCCGAGGTCGACCGCCCCGCCTCACCCTCCGGCGAGTGCGAGGCGGTGGCGGTGGAGCTTCAGCAGGTTGTGGGTGGCGGTGAGGAGGCGCCATTCCGAGCGCACCGCCGCCAGGCCCCTGCGCCTGAAGCGCCCGGCGCGTCGGTTCACCTTGATGTCGGCGAAGACCGGCTCGATCATCCACTGGCGCCTGCGGTAGAGCGCGGCCCCGGTGGGCGTCCGCAGCGCCCGGCGCATGAACCCGTCGGGGCCGGCGCCGCCGCCGGGATCGGGGGCGCCCCGGGGGTGGCCGTCGGGCGGGACCAGCGGGATCGCCCCGCCCTCGCGCACCCGGTCGACCTGGTCGGCCGACCGGTAGCCGGTGTCGGCGAGGACGATGCCCGGGCGTCCCGGGGACCCGGCCCGCTCCAGTTCGGTCCTCGCCAGATCCACCATCGGGACCAGCGCCCGGGAGTCGTTGCCCTCGGTCAGCACCTCGGCGGCGACCACCACCTGCGCCTCGTTGGTCACCGCCTGGGCGTTATAGCCCTGGAGGAAGCCGTGGGGGGAGCGCATCCTCTGCGAGTCGGGGTCGGTGAGGTTGACCTCGCCGCCGGGCTGCGCGGGTGGCTCGACGGACCCGGGCGGGCGGCCCCGGCGAGGGGCGGCGCGCCTGGCCTCCTCGTAGGCGCGGTGGGCCTCGACCACGGTCCGATGCCCGTCCTCGAGCCGCCGCCGGCAGAGCTCCAGGCGCCCCGCCCTGTCCCTCGGGACCGGCCCGGGGTCGGCCTCGCGCTCCTCCCTCTGGCGGCGCAGCGCCTCGCGGATCCACTCCCGGCGGCCGCCGTGGGTGGAGATCTCCTCGGGCAGCTCGTCGCCGCGGCGATCGCCGTGGAGCTCGGCCTCGGCGGCGTCGATCCCGCCCGCCGCGGCGAGGATCTCGCGGGCGATCTCCTCGTGGGCCATGTTCCGGCGCCCGGAGGCGGCGGCGGCGACCTTGGTCCCGTCCACGGCGAGGACCGCGGCGGAGGCGATCCCGGCCTCCACGCAGAGGCCGAGCACCTGGGTGAAGAGCCCCGCGAGGGCGTCCTCGTGGCGGGCGCGGAAGCGGGCGATCGTCGCGTGGTCGGGGATCCGCCCCGCGGCGATCACCCGGTAGGCGACGTCCTCGTGGCAGCGGCGCTCGATCCGCCGCGAGGAGCGCTCCCCGGTCGCGTAGGCGTAGAGCAGGAGGGCGACCATCATCTGCGGGTCGTGGGCGGAGCGGCCGTGTCCGTCGGCGCGGTAGGCGGCGTAGAAGGCCCGCAGGTCGAGCGCCTCGACCGAGGCGATCACGAACCATGCGAGATGGTCCTCGGGGAGCCAATCGCGCAGGTCCGGCGGCAGCAGCAGGGGTTGGTCACGCTCGCAGGGGAGGAAGTTCTGGGCCATGCGCCGATGCTCGCCGGCGGGGCGGACGGAGCCGGGATTTATGCGACAGCCTCTATGGGGGACCCAAAGTCGACCGCCTGATGCTCCGGAAGCCAGGGTCAGTGGAGCTTTTCGCCGTGCTCGAGCATGGCGACGAATTTGGCGAGGCGGCGGGCGCGGGTCTCGGGCTTTTTGGCCTCACCGAGGCGCCAGATGATCGCGTAGCGGTTGGTGGAGTCGAGGTCGGCGAAAAACGCCGCGGCCTTGGGGTTGGCGTCGAGCTCGGCTTGTAGGTCGTCGGGGACCTTGGCGGTGCGGGAGCCCTCGTAGGCGGCCTCCCAGCGGCCGTCGTCCTTCGCCGCGGCGACCTCGGCGGCGCCGGCGGGACGCAGCGCGCCCGCCTTCTCCAGCGCTTCGACTTTTTCGCGGTTGATCTTCGACCAGCGCCCGCGCGGCCGGCGCGGGGTGAAGCGCTGCAGGAAGTGGGTGTCGTCGAGGCCGCGCTTCTGGCTGTCGATCCAGCCGAAGCAGAGGGCCAGCTCGACCGCCTCCGCGTAGGTGACGCTCGGCTCCGGCGCCCCTTTCTTGGCGATCTTCAGCCAGAGGCCCGCCGATTCGGTGGCGTTCCCCTCCAGCCACTCCTCGAGCTCACCGGGGCCGGCGAAGAGGACGATCTCCAGCTCGTCGGCCACCGTCCGGGTCGGTCGAGCCGCTCAGAGGCCGGCAGCGTCAGCCAGCAGGTCGACCTGGGCCGGGTCGTTGGAGCAGGGGAAGAGGATCAGCTCGTCGCAGCCCGCCCCCTCGAAGGCACCGATGTAGCCCTTCACCGTCTCCGCGTCCTTGGCGGCGGACCCGGCGATGTAGCCGGCCGTCTCCTCGCCGAGGAAGGCGTAGTAGTCCTTCAGGTAGCGGTTGGCGTCGCCCTCGGGGTCGTCGCCGAGCGCGAAGTAGGCGAGCGCCATGCCGACCGGCTCGCCGTCACGGCCCGCCGCCGCCCACGCCTCCTTGACCTGCCCGAGCGCTTCGGCGAAGGCGTCGGGCGGGGCGCCACCGCCGATCCAGCCGGCGCTGCCGTACTTGGCGGCGCGTCGGTAGGAGGCCTGCACGGCGCCGCCGATGATCAGGCGCGGCGGGGCGACGTCGGGCCCGATCGAGTCATCGGCCCAGACCTCGGTGAGGCGTTTGAGGACCTCTTCCATCTCGACGCCGCGAGTGCCCATGTCGGCGCCGATCGCGGCGTAGTCGTCGGCGCGACCGCCCAGCCCCAGACCGAGCGTCAGGCGCCCGCCGGAGAGCGCGTTGAGGCTCAGGGTCTGCTTGGCGAGAAGAGCGCCGTTGTCGCGCAGCGGGGCCAGCAGCACCGCGGTGACCAGGCCAATCCGCTCGGTGACCGCCGCGGCGGCCGCCAGCGCGACCAACGGCTCGTAGCTGCCGAAGACGATGCGATCGAGCGTGCCGAGGCTGGAAAAGCCCCGCTCCTCGGCCTTTTCGGCCCACTCGGTCAGCTGCCCGCCGGTGGTTCCCGGCACTGCGTTCGGAAGTCCGATTGCGACTTTCACGCGACAACCTCCACGGAGTAGTAAGAAAGTGGTTGCCGACGACACTAACCCACGCATCAGGAGGACTCAGATATGGCTGCAATTCCCGACGAGGCAAAGCACCTCTTCGAAAACAAAGATTTCGCCCACGTCGCGACGCTGAACGCGGACGGCTCGCCCCAGAACTCCGCGGTCTGGATCGGCCTCGACGGCGACCTGGTCACCTTCAACACCGCCGAGGGCCGACTGAAGACGAAGAACGTGGCCCGCGACGGGCGGGTCGCGATCTCAGTCGTCAACCAGGAGAACCCCTACGAGAACCTGATCATCCAGGGCAAAGTCGTCGAGCTGGCCCACGACGGTGCCGACGACGACATCGACGCGCTCGCCAAGCGCTACCTGGACGCCGACTCCTACCCCTTCCGCCAGGACGGCGAAGTGCGCGTGATCGTGAAGATCGAGCCGGAGAAGGTCAACCACACCAACCCGTAGGGCCGAGGAGGCGGGGCCGTCGTCCGCGAGGGCGGCGGCTTTGTAGGACTTCCCGCCGTCAGGCGGGAAGTTCGGCCTCGAGCCGCGTCAGGGCAGCGCGGGCGAGGTCGAACACGCGGCGGTCGCCGCTGAGGCGGAAGCGCGAGTTGGCGCCCATCACGATCGCGTAGAGCTCGAAGGCGAAGCGGTCGGGATCGGCGATCCCGGCGACCGTCGCCTGGCGCACCAGCTCGGCCATCCAGAGGTCCATCGCCTGAGCGATCGCGTCGCGGACCGGGCCCGGCCGGTCGTCGTACTCGCTCGCCGTGGCGCCCCAGAAGCAGCCGCCGGGGAAGGTCTCCAGATACCCGAAGTAGTGCTCGGCCATCGCCCGCAGCCGCGGCCCGCCCTCGATCGCCTCGAGCGAGGGCTCGATCACCTGGGCGCGGAAGCGGTCGCCGGCGGCCGCGACCGTCGCCAACTGCAGTTCCTGCTTCGAGCCGAAGTGGGCGAAGAGGCCGCTCTTGCTCATCCCGAGGTCGGTGGCGAGACGGCCGATCGTCAGCCCCTCGAGCCCCTCGACGGTGGCGAGGTCGACGGCGCGACCCAGGATCGCGGCACGCGTTCGTTCGCCCTTGGTTGCACTGGCCATCCAGACAGGATAGAAAAGCACGAACGTTCGTACCAGGAAAAGGAGACGTATGGGGGACTACGCGGTGAAACGGATCGACGAGATGGACGCGGCGCTCTACGGCAGCTTCAAGCGGGCGCGGGCCGAGCTCGGCGTCCAATCGTTCGGCATGCAGGTGATCGACCTGCCGCCCTCCTTCGGCGGCTACCCGAGTCACGACCACACCCACGACGACCAGGAGGAGGTCTTCCTGGCCCTCCGGGGCAGCGGCGAGCTCGAGGTCGACGGCGAGCGGATGCCGCTCGACGCCGATCACATCGCCCGGGTCGGGCCGGCGGCGAAGCGCAAGGTCTGGTCGGGCCCCGACGGGATCCGCCTGCTCGTCCTCGGCGGCATCCCGGGGCGCGCCTACGCCCCGCCGGCGCCCAGTGAAATCGGCGGTCCGGAGCCGAAACTCTCCTAGTCACCCTTGCCCGCGTCCCGGTCCTCCGTCGGCTCGAAGCCGGGGCAGCGGAGGACCGGGAGCCGCGGGTAGCGCGGGAAGTCAGGATCCTCGCGAGAGCGCTCGCAGAGCGAGAAGACCGAGCCGCGGGTGTTGGGGACGAGACGCTGATGACGACAGGCGTCGCAGAGGCCGTGGGGCGGCGGCGCGGCGTTCATCGCGGCGCGCGCTCGGCACGGTGCGCCACCCCGCGGATCACCCGCCGCACGACGAGGACGTGCATCCGCGTGCCGATCACCGCCGCACGGTAGGCGCGGCCCGCGAACCTCGGGAACTCGGCGCGGGTCTCGGCGAGGAGCCGGGTCCGTCGACCGCCCAATGGTTCGAGCCGGAAGACGAGCGCGTAGTTCGAGAAGCGGTGCGAGCCGGCGAGGGCGAGCGATCGCTCGGGCGCCAGCTCGGCGACGTGGAAGCCGGGGACGGTGGAACCGACCTCGAGCGGCCGCGGCCCACCCGACTCGGTGTCGGCGCAGCCGACCGCCCGCGCGTAGTGCGGCGCCGCCCCACCCGCGGTCATCCGCTCGACCGTCCGCAGCAGCGCCGGCCAGACGACCGAGGCGGGCGCGTCGATTTCACTTGCGTGCTCATCGACCCAGGGCAGGTCGTCCGGCGACCGCCCGCCCGCGCCGTCGATCTCCGCTCCGTCGCTCATTTGCGCGTGATCGAGCGCACGCCGGCCGACTCGTTCCAGAAGTCGATCGTCAGTTCGTCGCCGGCCTCGGTCAGCCGCGTCACCGCCACCTCGCGTACGTCGGCGCGGAAGAGCAGGGAGTCGACCGCGACGTCCGCCGCCCCCATCGCGCGGAAGATCTCCTCCTTGCGGCCCGGGTCGACGATCTCCTCGGCGATCCCGGAGAGCTTCGCGTCGCCCTGCCAGCCGGGCGGGTCGATCGAGCCACTGTGGAGGGCGAAGCGGGGATCGCGGGCGAGGTCGGTGCCCTTGCGCGAGCCCGGCATCGAGCCGAACCAGAGGTCCTCCTCGATGAACTTCGCCTCGAGGCCGCTGATCCGCGGTGAGCCGTCGGCGCGCAGCGTTGCGATGGTCAGATGGACATGTGCTTGAAAGAGCTCGCGCGCGCGGCGCGCCAGTTGTTCTAGTGGCGCCACGTTCTCTATTTCTCCCCAACTTGCCATCGCTCCGACGCTACACCGGAGCGGTCCGCCTCGCCGCCGCGTAGCTTTGAAGTGATGCGCACCGCCAGTTTGTTCGACGCCGACGCCGCTTCCTACACCGGCACGATCGAGGTGCTCGGAGTGATCTTCCGCGCCGAGGACGATGGCTACGCGGTTCTCGAGGTGCAGGAGATGGGCGGCGGCGACGGTTTCGCGCTGGTCGGGCCGGTCGCCCACCTCGGCCCCGGCGAGCGCGCCGAAGTCAGCGGCGAGTGGCAGACCCACTCGCGCTACGGCCGCCAGCTGCGCGCCCAGGGCGCCCTCCCGCTCGACCCGACCGACCGCGAGGGCCAGATCGCCTACCTCTCGAGCCTCCGCCACATCGGCAAGCGGCGCGCCGAGAAGCTGGTCGAGGCGCACGGCGTCGAGGTCCTCCAGGTGATCGCCGCCGACCCGCAGCGGACCTTCCAGGCGCTGAAGGGCGTCAGCGTCGACCAGGCCGCGGCGGCGACCGCCTCCTGGCACGAGAGCCGCGCCGTGCGTGAGCTCCACGTCCAGCTCGCCCCGCATGGGCTCGCCCACCTGGCGGCGCCGATCCACGCCCGCTACGGCGAGCGCTCGACCACGATCCTGCACGAGGACCCCTACCGGCTGACCGAGGTCGAGGGCGTCGGCTTCGCCCGCGCCGACAAAATCGCGCTCGCCGCCGACATGCCGCCGGAGTCCGACAAACGCGCCCAGGCGGCCGCCGTCTACGTCCTGCGCGAGGCCGAACAGGGTGGCAACAGCTTCCTGCCGATGGAGGAGCTCTCCGAACGGACGGCGCGGCTGATCGGCCTGGTCGCCGATCCGGCGGTGCTGGCGGATGCCCGCGGGCTGGTCGACGAGGACGGGCGCGTCTATCGCGAGCTGACCCTGGAGAGCGAGCGGGCGGTGGCGGCGACGCTGGCGCGGCGGTTGGTGGCGCCGCCGGAGCTCGACCACGACCCCGGCGAGAGCGACCCGGACGACGAACTCACCGAAGAGCAGTGGGCAGCGGTGCGGGGCGCATTTGGGTCGCGCATCTCGGTCCTCACCGGCGGCCCCGGCGTCGGCAAGACCCGCTGCACCAAGGAGATCGTCATCGCCGCCGAAAACGCCGGCGCCAAGATCGCCCTCTGCGCGCCGACCGGCCGCGCCGCCCGCCGGCTACAGGAAACGACCGGCCACGAGGCGCAGACGATCCACCGGATGCTCGAATGGGTCCCCGGCGGCGAACCTGGCTTCGGCCCCGGCCGGCCGCTGCCGGTCGAACTGGTGATCGTCGACGAGTCCTCGATGCTGAACCTGCGGCTCGCCGAGGTGCTGCTCGAAGGGCTCGCCGAGACCACCCACATCGTCTTCGTCGGCGACGCCGACCAGCTGCCGCCGATCGGCGCGGGCAAACCTTTCGAGGACCTGATCGACTCGGGCGCCGCGCCGGTCGTCCGCCTCACCCAGATCTTCCGCCAGGCGGCGAAGTCGATGATCACGACGGCGGCGCACGAGATCAATCAGGGGCGTCCCCCCCACCTCGAGCCCGGCCCCGAACAGGAACGCGACTTCTTCTTCATCGAGCGACCGTCGGCCGAGCGGGCACTGGAGACGGTGGTCGAGGTGGTCGCCGAGCGCGCCGCCGAGAGCTTCAAGGTCGACCCGATCCGCGAGGTGCAGACGCTGGCGCCGATGTACCGCGGGCCGGTCGGGATCGACGCGCTGAACGAGCGGCTCCAGGCGCGTCTGAATCCCGACGGGAAGAAAGCCCTGGGCGAGCGCTTCCGGATCGGCGACCGGCTGATCCAGACCCGCAACTCGCATGAGCTCGGGCTGATGAACGGCTCGATCGTCTTCCTGCGCAGCGACTCCCCCGACGAGGAACGGATCGTCGTCGACACCGACGAGGGCGGCACCCTGGTGATGCCCTACTCGGAGACGGCGACGCTGAAGCTCGCCTACGCGATCTCGGTCCACAAGGCGCAGGGCTGCGAGGTCCCGGTGATCGTCGCCGTCTGCCACCGCTCCCACACCCGGATGCTGACTCGGCCGCTCCTCTACACCGCGATCACCCGGGCGCGGCGCGACTGCGTCCTGGTCGGGGACTCGGCGGCGCTGGCGGCGGCGGTCGGCCGCGGCGAGTCGGGCGGCCGTCACTCGGGGCTGGCGCCGCGGCTGCGCGGCCAGGCCCCCGCCTAGCGGGTCCTTTACCTGCCCGCCGCTGCCGTGTGGCAAATTGGGGGCTCGTGACGGACGAGACGAAAGACCTGGACGAAGTCCCCGCGGCGCCGGTCCGCCCCGCCCCCGAGGCGACCCGCGAGCACGGCGGCGTCCCCTGGCTGGAGATCGCTCTGACCCTGGTCGGGATCGCGCTGCTGGCCGGGCTGGTCCTCGCGGTCCCCGCCCTGCGCCACGCCGCGCTCGCCGCCCTCCACGGCGAAACCTCGGAAGTGCGCGAACAGATCAAGTCGCTCGGCGCCGCCGGGCCGCTGATCATCATCGGCCTGGCCGTCGTCCACTCGGTGATCCCCTATCCGGCGGAGATCGTCAACGCCGCCGCGGGCTTCGCCTACGGCTTCTTCGGCGGCCTCGCGATCGTCGCCGTCGGCTGGATGATCTCGGGGTTGATCTGTTACTGGTTCGGCACCGGGGTGGCGCGCCCGCTGCTCGAACGCTGGTTCGGTGTCGAGCGCTTCGCCAAAGTCGAAGGCATGGTCGACCGCGGCGGCGTGACCCTGCTGATCGCCCTACGCCTCCTACCGATCGTCCCCTTCAGCCTGATCTCGGCCGCCGAGGGCGCCGCCGGGGTCCCCTTCCGCCGCTTCTGCTGGACGACCGCGGTCGGCTTCCTGCCGATCACCGCTTTGGCCGTCTACCTGGGGACGCGACTGGAAGGTCTCCACTTCACCGATCCGGCGGTGATCGGGACGCTGGTCGCGGTCGTTGTGCTGCTGCTCGCCGCCCACCTGATCATCAAGCGGTCCGGCGCTACCGAGCAGAGCGCGCCCGAGGAGTCTTCTTGACCCGGAAGCGGTAGGTCGACGGGCTGACCGAGGTGTTGCCCAACTCGTCCCTCGCCCTCACTTTGAGCACGTGGGCGCCGGGCTTCACCTTGGCGGTCATCGAGGCGCTGCAGATCCGCAGCGGTTCGCGGTCCATCTGGCAGTAGTAGGTGACCGGGGACTGGTCGGCGGTCAGGCGGAAGCGGGCGACGTAGGTCGACTTGGCGGTCTTCACCAGCTTCGCCGGGTGGCCGACGATCCGCGCCCGCGGCGCCTTGGTGTCGACGGTGAAGTAGTAGGTGTTGCTGGCGCCGCTGCGGCCTTCGGAGTCGGTGCCGACGACGGCGAAGCCGTGCTGGCCGTCTCCGAGCGCTGACGGGGCGACGTACGGAGAGCTGCACGACTGCGGCGCGGCGCCGTCGATCTGGCAGACGAAGGTGACCTGCTGGGAGGCGCTGAATTCGAAGGTCGGCCGCGGTTCGTTGTCGAGCGGGGCCGGCCCCTTGGTCACCGAGACGACCGGCGCCGGCGCGGGCGTCGGGGCCGGCGTGGGCGTCGGGAGTTCCT
>JAOPZF010000053.1 GCA_025964255.1 Solirubrobacterales bacterium
CGGGCGACGCCGGCGGCTTTGAACTGCTCCTTGAAGGCGTCGAAGGAGCCGAAGGTCTCGGAGATCTGGCCGGCGATCGCGCCGGTCGGGTCGCCACCGGCGTTCGGGGCCATCATCCGCCAGAACAGCGAGTGGTTGTAATGGCCACCGGCGTTGTTGCGGACCGCGGCCTGCTTGTCGCCGGGCAGGCTCGACAGGTTGGTCAGCACGTCCTCGACCGGACGACCGGCCCAATCGGTGCCCTCGAGCGCCGCGTTCGCTTTGTCGACGTAGGCCTGGTGGTGTTTGTCGTGATGCACGCGCATCGTCGCCTCGTCGATGTGGGGCTCGAGAGCGTCGTATGCGTAGGGAAGATCAGGTACCTCGAAAGCCATCTGCGGTTCTCCTTTTTACTCGGTCTATGGAGTCCTTGAGAGCCTATCCACCGAGGGGCGTCGCGAAACTCCCGGGGGCCGGTCCGTAGCCCGTCCGGGATCGGAGACGCGGCGGCCGCGGCGCGCTCATTCTTCGATGACGACCGCCGAGGGCACCGCTTCCGGGTTGCCGCCGGTCCATTCGATGAACCGATACCAGGAGGGCTTCGCTTCGTAGCGTTTGTTCAGCAGCCCGGCCGAGCCGCAGAAGATGCAGGTGCCGCCTTCGTCGGTCCAGGTGAACCACCAGACGCCTTCGACCTTCCAGCGGATCCGGTTGCGGGAGAGCATTTCGAACGCTTCGGAGAGCTGATTGGCCTGGCCCTGGGACCCCCGCTGGTAGCGGGTCGGGCCGCTGGCCGAGCCCCAGCCGAGCTCGGTGATGTAGATCGGCGTCGCGGCGTCGCCGTTCTGGCGCATGATGCGGCGGAAGTTGTTCAGCTCCGGGCCCATCGCTTTCGCCTGGGCGACGTACGGGTGGAGCGCGACACCGTCGAAATAGGGCTTGACGTTGCCCGCCTTGTAGACGCGCTCGAGGAAGTTGCCGGAGGCGACGTTGGGCGGGATCTGCAGCGGCCGGCCGAAGAGCCCGCCGATCAGCACCTTCGACCCCGGCTTGACGGTGTGAAGCGTGCGGCCGGAGATGCGAAGCAGCCGCGCGTATTCGACCGGTTCGGGTTCCTTCGCCTGGGTGACGATGTTCTCCTCGTTCCAGATCTCCCAGTGGGTGATCGGCAGGTAGTCGATCTTCTTGTGGTCTTCCCAGAATTCACCTTCCGGCCCGTAACGGCGCGCCGCTTCGCGGAGGAACTTCTGCCACGCCCAGCGCTGAAAGCTGGTCTTCACCGGCAGGTCGACCGCTTCGGCGGCGATCCATTCCGGCGAGCCCCAGACGAACGGGGAGATCCGGATGTCGTCTTCGGCGGCAAGTTCGACCTCCTTGTCGAACCCCGACCAGTCGGGACGCACCAGCAGCGGGCTCTTCCCCTCGATCCCCGACCAGAACATCGGCAGTCGAACGTTGTCGACGCCGGCTTCCTCCATCAGTTCGAAATCCTTGTGCCCGAGCGGGTTCTGCGGCGCGATCCCGACGAACCCCGGCGGCAGATACGCCGATGCCACTCCAGGCAGCACGAGCAGCGCCGCCAAGACGACCATCACGACCCCGATCCTGCGCATCATCGTTGGCTTCAAACCCCCGCACCGGCAAAGTAGCGCGCCCGCTCGGTCGGCCCACCCGCGCCCCCACATCGACCAGACAGCGCGAGCCGCCCGCCCTCTGCGACAATCCGCTCCTCTCGGGGCGTGGCGCAGCCTGGTAGCGCGCACCGTTCGGGTCGGTGAGGTCCCCGGTTCAAATCCGGGCGCCCCGATGACTGAAGTCAGCTGTGGAGCTTTACTCCCTCTATGCGCGAGTAAAGCTCCACAGCCAGTTCATGCCCGCAGAGCTATTCGACCTTTGCGATCGCGGCTTCGACTTCGGGGAGCGTCGGGTTTTCCTGCAGGGTGACGTTGCCCCCGGGGCCGTTGACGATCATCGCGATGCCGTAGCGGATGCCTAGTTTCGAGCCGAGTTCCTCCTGGGCCAAGAGGCTCTTTTCCATCGCACTGCCCTTTTCCTTGCCTTCTTCGAAGGCCTTCTCCCATTCTTCGGTTTCCAGTTCCTCGACCCCGCCGGCGAGCGACTCCATGAGGTTTTCACGCAGGCCCGAGCGGCGGTTTTCCGCTTCGCTGACGCCGACGCGGTTGGCTTCGTCCTGATTGACGAAGAAGAGGTAGGCGTACTCCCAGCCCGAGCCCTGTTCGGCCGCCGCTTCGGTGCCATAAAACCCGTACTCGATTTCGTTTTCGCTGTTCGAGTAGTGGCGGTAGAGGAACTTGACCTTGCCCGGGCGAGCGTACTTTTCGGTCAGCGTCGGGATCGTCGCGAGGAAGCTTTCGCGGCAGTCCCCGCACTGCTCGTCGGCGAAGACCTGGACGACCACCGGCGCGTCTTCGGAGCCGAGCCGCGCGCCTTCCTGGGGCACGCCGCCGAAGAGTTCCTGCGTTTCCCCCACCCCTGCGATGCGGACGATGTTCTGGTTCGGCTTCTGCGTCGCGAGGTTGACGATCGAGTAGCCGATCGCGGTCAGCGCGAATAAGGCGATCAGGATCACCCAGATGCGCCCGCGCCGCGGGGTCGGCCGCTGCGGCGGCCCCTGGCTCAGCTCGGGCTCGGTGGTGCCGATATCGCTCACCGCCCCATTATCCCGACCTCGAAGCTCGGGCCTCGGCCCCCCGCCGGGCAACGGTTTTGCAACTGAGGCCCGCACCTGAATAGACTGACCGGCGATGGAGGGGAGGGGGACCCAATCGAAGACGTTGGCGGACCTGTTGCCGCGCTCGGCGGCGGCGTACGGCGCCGACCCGGCTGTGCGCTACAAGGACGGCGAAACCTGGGTCGACCGCAGCTTCCAGGAGGTCTTCGAGATCGTCAAGCCGCTGGCCCTGGGCCTGGTCGCGCTCGGCGTCGAGAATGGCGACCGCGTCTCGATCCTCGGCAACACCCGCCCCGAGTGGACCTACTTCGACTACGCGGCGCTCTCGATCGGCGCCACGGTCGTGCCGATCTACCAGACCAACTCGCCTGAGGAGTGCGCCTACGTCCTCGAGAACTCCGACGCCAAGATCTGCGTCGTCGAGAACGAGGAACAGATGGAGAAGGTCCGCAAGGTCCGCGCCGGGCTGCCGCAGCTCGAGCAGGTGGTGATGATGATCGGCGACGCCGACGACGTCCTCTCCGCCGACGAGCTGGCGGCCAAGGGCGCCGAGATCGACGCCGCCGTCTTCGACCAGCGCGTCGCCGCCGTCACCCCCGAGGACATCTGCACCTTCATCTACACATCGGGCACGACCGGGCCGCCGAAGGGCTGCATCATCAGCCACTCGAACTACCGCGCGATGCTCGACATGGTCAATGGCACCAGCGTCATCGAAGAGGGAGACATCACCTACCTGTACCTCCCCCTCGCCCACTCCTTCGCCCTGCTGATCCAGCTCTCGAGCTTCGACCTCGGCGCGACGATCGCCTACTGGGAGGGCGACCCGAACAAGATCGTGCCGAACCTGGTCGAACTCAAACCGACCTACTTCCCGTCGGTGCCGCGCATCTTCGAGAAAATCTTCACCGCCGCCAACAGCGGCATGGAAAAACAGGGCGGCGTCAAAAAGGCGATCTTCGACTGGTCGATCCGGGTCGGCAAGCGGATGCGCGAGACCGAACGCGCGGGCCGCAAACCGGGCTTCCTGCTGCAGCGCGAGTACGCCTTCGCTGACAAAAAAGTGCTTTCCAAAATCCGCGGCCTGTTCGGCGGCAACCTGCGCCTGGCGATCTCCGGCGCGGCGCCGATCAACCCCGACATCCTGCGCTTCTTCGACGCCGCGGGCGTGCTGGTGGTCGAGGGTTGGGGGATGACCGAGACCTCGACCGGCGCAACCGTCGCCGCCTCCGACGACTTCAAGTTCGGCACGATCGGCAAACCGTTCCCCGGCTGCGAAGTGAAGATCGCCGAGGACGGCGAGATCCTCGTCCACGGCCCGAACGTCTTCCAGGGCTACCACAAGAACCCCGAGGCGACGGCCGAGACGATCGTCGACGGCTGGCTCCACACCGGCGACCTCGGCGAGATCGACTCGGAAGGCTTCATCAAGATCACCGGCCGCAAGAAGGACATCATCATCACTGCGGGCGGCAAGAACATCACCCCGGCCAACCTCGAGGCGGAGATCCGCCAGCACCAGCTGGTCTCCCAGTGCGTCGTCGTCGGCGACCGCCGCCCCTACCTGGTCGCGCTGGTCACGCTCGACCCCGAGGAAGCGGCCGCGTACGCCAAAGAACACGGCCTTCCGGAGGATCCGGCCTCGCTCGCCCGGAGCCCGGAGATCCTCAAAGTGGTCGAAGACCACGTCGCGGACATCAACAAGAAATTCGCCCCGGTCGAGCAGATCAAGCGGGTGGCGATCCTGCCCCGCGATCTGACTCAGGAGGGCGGCGAGCTGACTCCCACGCTGAAGGTCAAGCGCGCGGTGGTGACGGAGAAGCACACCGCCGAGATCGAGGAGCTCTACGCGGCGTAGAGCTGTGGCGTTGCGCTAGGACGCCTCGCCGGACTGGCGGAGCAGGACCGAGGTCGTCTGTTCGAGGACGCGGCGCCAGGCGGAATGCCCCTCGGGCTCAGCCTCCTCGGCTTTCTCGACCACGCGGCGAAGGCGGCGCTCGGAGATCTCGAGGCCGTGTTTGGCGGCCAGCTCTGCGTAGCGCTCGTAATCCTGGGCGAGCATCGCGGTCACCGATTCGAAGCCGTGGCGGGCGATGTCGAGGCGGTGGCCGTAATCCATGATCGGCGTGCCGAACATCAGCTCGTCGGTCTCCTCCGGCTCCAGCAGCACGATGTCGACGCCCGGGTAACGCTCCTGCCACTGTTCGACCGCCTGGTGCAGGCGGGCGTGGGCGATCAGGCGGAAGGTCTGGTTGCCGATCGCCGGCAGGCCCATGTCGGAGACGCGGCGCACGCGGCTGCCGAACATCGTCGGGATGGTCTTCTCGAAGTCGTTGACGTAGGGGACAAGCGGGTTGACGACGACGATGAACTTCGCCCCCGCTTCGACCGCGATGTCGACGTTGGTGGTCGAGCGGATCCCACCGTCGACCAGCTGCCGCCCCTTCAGCTCGACCGGCTTGTAGACGACCGGTAGCGCGGTCGAGCACTCGACCGCCTTCGAGATCGGCACGTCGCTCCAGCCGTCCTCGCCGAAGACGATCCGCTCGGTGGTGTCGAGGTCGGTGGCGGTCAGGTAAAGCTCGGGATCGATCACGCGGAAGTCGTTGGAGCGACCGCCGTCGGTCAGCACGCGACCGACGTAGTCGCCGATCCCGCTGCCGTCGTAGAGGCCGGTCGGCAGGTTCTCGGCGAGCGCGAACCCGAGGTCGATTGCCGACAGCTCGTTGACCCGCAGCAGCGCCCGCACCGCCTCGGCGCTGCGCAGCGGAAGCCGAAGGAGGCTCTTTGCGAACCCCATGTAGTTGGGGCTCAGCATCTTCCTCAGGGCCAGATCCTCGAACTCCGACTCGACCCGCGTATTGATCACCTGCATCATCTCGTCGGGGGTGACGCCGTTGGCGAGCATCGCGGCGACGAACGACCCGGCGCTGGTGCCGACGTAGACGTCGAAGTTGTTGACCGTGCTGTTGACGGCGAGCAGGTCGAGGGCGCGCAGGGCGCCGATCTCGTAGACGCCGCCGGTGAAGCCGCCGCCGCCGAGGACCAGCGCCGTCTTCGACGGCTTTTTCCGGCGGCGCGCTTTGCGGCGCGGTTTCGACTCGATGTCGACAACTTTGCCCATTGAGGTACCGAAGTATCCCCGATCGGGGCGGATGAACCCGCGAATCGGCCCGACCGCGCCGCTACCTTGCGTCCCGCACGTGGTTCTAGGGACGATGAAGAAGCTGCTCCTCCCCGCGTTCGCGGTCTGCGTGGCGCTGCTCGCGCTCGCCGGCCCCGCCGCCGCGGCGACCCCCTGCTCGCAGATGCAGAGCTGGCTGAAGGCCGGCGGCGGCGCCTCCAGCGGCCTGCTCGTCGTCGACTCCGAAACCGAAGAAGTCGTCTGCGCCAGCGGCGCCACCAAGCAGCTGCCGCTGGCCTCGAACACGAAGCTCTTCACCACCTCGGCGGCGCTCGCCAAGCTCGGCCCGGAAACGACGATCGCGACCAAGGTGATGACCGACGGTGCGGTCGACGAAAACGGCGTCCTCCACGGCAGCCTCTACCTGCAGGGCGCGGGCGACCCGTCGCTCGGAACGCCGGCCTTTTACGACAGCTACCTGGCGGGCCTCGGGACCAACATCTTCGCCCTCGTCCCGCAGCTGAAGCGGGCCGGGATCACCTCGGTCACCGGGCGCCTCTACGGCGACGACACGATCTTCGACCGCAAACGCGGCGTCGCCGACTCCGGCTACGCGACCAGCCAGTACATCGGCCCGCTCTCCGGCCTCGACTTCAACTCCGGCTTCGCCGGCAGCACCAGCTCGACCCACTTCTCCTCCGACCCGGCGAAGTTGGCGACGCAGACGCTCGACAACAGCATGCGCCACTCGGGGATCACGATCAGCCCGACGATCGCCCTGGCGCCGACGCCGACCGACGCGAAATCGATCGCCGTCATCCACTCCCCGCCGATCTCGGAAATCGTCAACACCACCGACGTCTACTCCGACAACTTCTTCGCCGAGATGCTGGAGAAGCTGCTCGGCGCGCGCTTCGGCGGCGCCGGGACGACCGCCGCCGGGACCCAGGTGGTCGAGGCCTACGCTCGCAGCCTCGGCTCCCACATCAGCCAGGTCGACGGCTCCGGCCTCACCCGCACCAACCTCGCCTCGCCCGAAGACGTCGTCCACCTCCTCCTCGGCATCAACAAGTCCGAAATCGCTGAAGAATTCATCCAGGACCTCGCCCTCTCGGGCAAGGAAGGGACCACCGCCGGCCGGATGAAGGGCACCGCCGCCTACGGCCGCTGCCGCCTGAAGACCGGTACCCTGACCGGCGTCTCGAACCTCTCCGGCTACTGCTTCAACACCGACGGCAAAGTGATGGTCTTCTCGACCTTGATGGGCAGCGTCGCGAACACCGAAACGGCGCACTACTACCAAGACAAGATCGCGGGGATGGTCGCCGGCTACTGATCGTCGGCGGGCGCGTCGGCGTCCGCGGGCACATCCTCCCGCTCCGGCGGCGGGCCGTTCTCCAGCAGATCCTTGAGGCCGTCTTCGTCGAGGACCTTCGTGCCTAGGTCCTGGGCTTTGGTCAGCTTCGAGCCGGGGCTCTCCCCCACCACCACGTAGTCGGTTTTTTTCGACACCGAGTTGACGATCTTGCCGCCCGCGGCTTTGACCAAGGACGCCGCCTCCTCGCGGGTGAGGGTCGGCAGGGTGCCGGTGAGGACGATGGTCTTGCCTTCCAGGACGCCGCCCTCGGCGCGGCGTTCGGACTCGTCCGCCTCGAGGCGCAGACCCTTCGTGCGCAGCTTCTCGACCAACGCCCAGGTGGCGTCGTCGGAGAGGCTCTCGGCGATCTGCTCGGCCATGATCGGGCCGACGCCGTCGACCTCGACGATCTTCTCCGGGTCGGCCTCGTGGAGGGCGTCGATCGACCCGAAGTAGTCGGCCAGCGCCTCGGCGGTGACGAAACCGACCCCGGGCAGGCCGAGAGCGTAGAGGACGCGTTTGAAGGGACGGGCACGCGAGGCGTCGATCGCCGCGACGAGGTTCTTCGCCGAGGTCTCGCCGAACCGGTCGACCTCGACCAGGCGCTCCTCGGTGATGTCGTAGATGTCGGCGACGTCGACGATCAGGCCCTGGTCGAGGAAGACCGAGGCCTGCTTTTCGCCCAGCCCCTCGATGTCCATCGCGCCCTTTGAGACGAAGTGTTTGACGTGCTGCCAGTTCTGGCCCGGGCAGCCGGTGCGGTTCGGGCAGATCGTGAAGACCGATCCCTCCGGCTTCACCGTCGGCGTCCCGCAGCTCGGGCATTTCTTCGGCGGCTTCGGCTTCCGCGCGCTCTTGTTCTTGCGCGGCAGTTTCGGCGAGACGACCTGCGGGATCACGTCGCCGGCCCGCATCACCACCACCTCGTCGCCGTTGCGGACGTCCTTGCGGGCGAGGTCCTCCTCGTTGTGGAGGGTCGCGGTGGAGACGGTGACGCCGCCGACGTGGACCGGCTCGAGCATCGCGAACGGCACCAGGTGCCCGGTCCGCCCCACGTTCCAGACCACCTTGTGCATCGTCGTCACCGCCGTCGTCGGCGGGAACTTCCAGGCGATCGCCCAACGCGGCTCGCGCCCGACCACGCCGAGCTCGCGCCAGAGCGCCTTCTCGTCGACCTTGATCACGACGCCGTCGATCTCGTAGTCGAGCGTCTCGCGCCGGTCCTCCCACCAGTGGCAGCGCTTCACCACGCCCTCGACACCCTGATGGTGGTCGGTGTCCGGGTTGACCTTGAAGCCCTGCTCCCGCAGCCACTCGACCTCGTCCATGTGGGTCGGCAGGTCGAGCCCTTTGACCGCACCGATCCCGTAGATCCAGGTGGAGAGCGGGCGTTCGGCGGCCAGCTTCGGATCGAGCTGGCGGATCGAGCCCGCCGCCGAATTGCGCGGGTTGGCGAAGGTCGGTTCCTCCCGTTCGGCGCGCCTTTCGTTCAGCGCTTTGAAGGCCGCGATCGGCAGGTAGGCCTCGCCGCGCACTTCGATCAGCGCCGGCGGCGAGGAGGTTTTCAGCCGCAGCGGCACCGAGCCGATCGTCTTGATGTTCTGGGTGACGTCCTCGCCGATCCGACCGTCGCCGCGCGTCGCGCCGCGCACCAACACGCCGTCCTCATAGGTCAGCGTGATCGCGAGGCCATCGATCTTCGGCTCGGTCGTGTAGCTGAACTGCGACGCGGTGATGTCGAGCCGTTTCAGGTAGTTGGCGAGCCGCGCCTCCCAGGCGCGCAGCTCCTCCTCGTTGCGCGAGTTGGCGAGCGAGAGCATCGGCTCGTGGTGGGTGACCGGCTCGAAGCGCTCGAGCGGCGGCGCGCCGACCCGCTGCGTCGGCGAATCGGGGGTCCGCAGGGTCGGGAACTCGCGCTCGAGGTCGCGCAGCTCGTTGAGCAGTTCGTCGTAGACGTCGTCGCCGACCTCAGGTTCGTCGAGGACGTAGTAGAGGCGGTTGTGGCGGTCGAGCTCGGCGCGGAGCTCGGCGGCGCGGGAGGTTACGTCGGCGGGAACCTCCGCGGCGGCCGGGCCGCCGTCGCCCGCGGGCGCGCTGTCCTCGGGCGCGCTCATGCCGCCGGGGTGGAGTCCTCGACCAGCTTCTCGAGCCCCCAACCCCGCAGCCGCTCGAGGCCGCCGTGGTCGGTGAGGTCGAAGTGGATCGGCGTGATCGCGATCCGCCCCGCCGCGACAGCGCAGAGGTCGGTGCCCTCGGCCTCCTCGTAGCTGGGCGTCCAGCCGTAGATCTCGTAGCGCTTGCGGCCGCTCTCGTCGGGCTCGTCGAGCAGCCTCAGCTCGTCGTTGTAGACCCGCTTGCCGAGCGTCGTCACCTCGACCCCGGTCACCTCGACACCCGGGAAGTTGACGTTGATCAGCGTCGCCTCGGGCATCGGCTCGCTGCGCAGGCGCTCGACCATGCGGGCGGTGAACTGGGCGGCGAAGTCGAAGTCGAACTTGCCGTGGACGTAGCCCATGCCGCCGCTCTGGGACTGCTGTGAGAGCGCGATCGCCGGGATCCCGAGGACGATCCCCTCGAGCGCCGCGGCGACGGTCCCCGAGTAGGTGATGTCGTCGCCGAGGTTGGCGCCATGGTTGATCCCGGAGACGATCAGGTCGGGCCGGCCGCCGCCGAGGCCGAGCTCGGCGAAACGGACGCAGTCGACCGGGGTGCCGCCGGTCGCGTAACCGACGTTGCCGTCCTCGAAGGTGACCTCCTCGACCGACAGCGGCGAGCGGGTGGTGATGCTGCGGGCGGTGGCGCTGCGGTTGGAGTCGGGAGCGATGGTGACGACCTCGAGGTCGTCGAGTGCGACCAGCGCCCGGCGCAGGCTCTGCAGCCCGGTGGCACCGATCCCGTCGTCGTTGGTGAGCAGTACGCGCATCCCGTCGATTCTAGGTGGCTCAGCAGGCGACGCCCGGCACGGCGGCCGCCAGTCCGCCTTCGGCGATACTGGCCGCCGTGACCACTGTCCGTCTGGACATCGAATACGACGGATCCGCCTTTCGCGGCTGGGCCCGCCAGCCGGAGCAGCGGACCGTGCAGGGCGTGCTCGAGGCGGCGCTGGCGCAGGTGCTACGTGAGGAGATCCTGCTGACCGTGGCGGGACGCACCGACACCGGCGTCCACGCCCTGGGACAGGTGGCGAGCTTCGACACCGAGGTTCCGCTGCCGCCCGAGCTGGCCCGCAACCTGAACGGCGTGACGCCCCCCGACGTCGCCGTGCGGCGGGCCGCGGTCGTCGCCGACGGCTTCAACGCCCGCTTCGACGCCCGCTCGCGCTCCTACCTCTATCGGGTCGCCACCGAGCCCGTGGCGAGCCCGTTCGAGCACGGCCGGGCGCTCTGGTGGCCGCACGAGGTCGACCGCGAGGCGCTCGACGCCTGCGCCGCCGCCCTCATCGGCACCCACGACTTCACCGCCTTCACTCCGACCCAGACCGACCACGTCCGCTTCGAGCGCGACGTCTTCGCCGCGTCATGGACCGACGAAGGGAAGATCCTCGCCTTCCGCATCACCGCCGACGCCTTCATGCGCAACATGGTCCGCGCCTTGGTCGGGACGATGCTGGCGGTCGCGAGCTCCCGACGCACGGTCGCGAGCTTCGAAGCCCTGCTGGAGGGCCGTCCCCGCACCGAGGGCGGGGACACCGCCCCACCCCACGCTCTGTACCTCGAGTCGGTCGCCTACGAGTAGGCGACCACTACGGCCGGTTAGACCAGCTCGAGGTAGACCATCTCGGTCGAGTCGCTGCGACGCGGGCCGAGCTTGACAATGCGGGTGTAGCCGCCGGGACGCTCCGAGTAACGGGGAGCGACCTCGTCGAACAGCTTGTGCACGATGAACTTGTCGTTGTGCAGCGCCGCGAGGGCCTGACGACGAGCGTGCAGGTCGCCCCGTTTGGCCAGCGTGATCAGCTTCTCCACGTCGGGCTTGACCGCCTTGGCCTTCGCCTGGCTGGTTTCGATCCGCTCGTGCTCGATCAACTGCTTGGACAGGTTCGAGAGCAGCGCTTTGCGTTCCGCGGAGTCACGACTCAGCTTGTTGCGCTTCATTTTGTGCCGCATTGTTTCTCCTCCGCCGCTCTCGTACCGGACCTAGATTAAATCGCTTCAGTCCTGCTGGAGATCGAGGCCGCGGGCGTGCAGCGTCTCGATCACTTCCTCGATCGACTTGGAGCCGAAGTTCGGAATCGCGTTCAGTTCGGCGCGCGACTTGCGCACCAGGTCGCCGACCGTCTGCACGCCGGCGCGCTTCAGGCAGTTGTAGGAACGGACGCCGAGTTCGAGCTCCTCGATCAGGATCTCGTCGAGGCCGTTGGCGGCACCGCCGCCTTCGCCCGCACCGTTCGAGGCGATGCCGTCGGCCGGCAGCGTCGCGACCGGTTCACGCGCGGTCAGTTCCTCGACCCGGTCGGCGTCGGTGAAGATCGCCAGGCTCTTGATCAGGATCTCGGAGGCCTCGCGGAGCGCGGCACCCGGCTCGATCGAACCGTCGGTCTCGAGGTCGAGGTCGAGCTTGTCGAAGTCGGTCCGCTGCCCGACGCGGGCGCCGGAGACGGCGTAGGACGCGCGGCGGATCGGCGAGAAGATCGAGTCGATCGGAATCACGCCGATCGGCTGCTCGTCCGACTTGTTCTCTTCGGCCGGCGAGTAGCCACGGCCGCGGCCGATCGTCAGGTAGACCTCGAGTTTGGTTTTTTTCTCGAGCGTCGCGATCGGCGCCTCGGGGTTGAGGATCTCGACGCCGGAGGGCAGGTCGATGTCCTTCGCCTTGACCTCACCGGGGCCGGTCGCCACCAGCGGCGCCTCCACCTCATCGGCGTCGGTGTGCATGCGGACGACGAGGTCCTTCAGGTTCAGGACGATGTCGGTGACGTCCTCTTTGACGCCGGGGACGGTCGAGAACTCGTGCGCGACCCCCTCGATGCGGACGCTCGTGATCGCGGCGCCGCCCAACGAGGACAGCAGGACGCGACGGAGGCTGTTGCCGAAGGTGTAGCCGAAGCCTCTGTCGAGCGGCTCGATGGTGAACGTGCCGCGACGGTCGTCGACTCTCTCGGAGGTAATTCTGGGGACCTGGAAATCAGTGGTCATGAGTTCCTTACGTTGCTTCTTCTTGTCTGAATGCGTCTGGCCCGGACTACTTGGAGTACAGCTCGACGATCAGCTGCTCCTGGACCGGCGCCGAGATCTCACTGCGCTCGGGGTAGCGCAGGACCTTGGCGGTCAGGGCGTCGTGGTCGGCCTGCAGCCAAGCAGGGACCGTCGAAACCAATTCCGTGGCGCGACGGACCGTGTCGGCCGCGCTGGAGGTCGGTTTGATCGAGATGATGTCCTCGGGACGCACCTGGTAAGAGGGGATATCGACACGGCGGCCATTGATCAGCCAGTGGCCGTGGTTGATCAGCTGGCGAGCCTGGCGCCGCGAGGCGGCGAAGCCGAGGCGGACCAGCACGTTGTCGAAGCGGGACTCGAGCAGCCGGAGCAGGTTCTCGCCGGTGACACCCTCCTGGCGGGAGGCGTGTTCGTAATAGGCGCGGAACTGTTTCTCGAGCACCTGGTAGTAGCGGCGGGTCTTCTGCTTCTCGCGCAGCTGCAGGCGGTACTCGCTCTGGCGCAGGCGGCCGCGACCGTGATCGCCCGGCGGGTAGGAACGACGCTCGACACCGCACTTGTCGGTGAAGCAGCGCTCACCCTTGAGGAAGAGTTTCTGACCCTCGCGACGGCACTGCTTGCACTGCGGGGAAGTATCGCGAGCCATTAGACGCGCCTCCGCTTCTTCGGCCGGCAGCCGTTGTGGGCCTGCGGGCTCACGTCCTTCACGGTGGTGACGTCGAGGCCGGCGGCCTGCAGCGAGCGGATCGCGGTCTCACGGCCGGAGCCTGCGCCCTTGGCGAAGACTTCGACTTTTTCGAGGCCGTGTTCCATGCCTTTCTTGGCGGCCGCGTCGGCGGTCACCTGAGCGGCGAACGGAGTCGACTTGCGCGAGCCTTTGAAGCCCGCGGAGCCGGCCGACTCCCACGCGATCACGTTGCCGTCGGTGTCGGTCAGCGTGACGATCGTGTTGTTGAACGAAGTCTTGATGTGCGCCTGGCCAAAGCTGATGTTCTTTTTGACCCGACGACCTTTGCGCCCTTTCGAGGCTTTTTTATCCGCCACTCTTATCTCCTACCTAGGTTTCTTCTTGCCGGCGATGCTCAACCGGCGGGGGCCCTTGCGACCGCGCGCGTTGGTCTTCGTGCGCTGGCCGCGGACCGGCAGGCCGCGGCGGTGACGCAGACCGCGGTAGGCGCCGATCTCCATCAGCCGTTTGATGTTCTGCGAGCGTTCGCGGCGGAGGTCACCCTCGACCTCGTTGTCCTCGACCGCGTCGCGCAGTTTGATGGTCTCGTCCTCGGTGAGATCCTTGCCCTGGATACCGGGGTCGATCCCGGTGTCCTTGAGGATCTGCAACGCGGTCGATTGACCGATCCCGAAGATGTAGGTGAGCCCGATTTCGATCCGCTTGTTGTCGGGGATGTTGACCCCGGCGATACGTGCCATCTGCTTAGCCCTGACGTTGCTTGTGTCGGGGGTTTGAGCAGATAACGAGAACCGCACCATTGCGGCGGATTACCTTGCACTTCTCGCACATCGGCTTAACGGACGCTCGAACCTTCATCGCTCCGGTTTCCTCTCGAATACAGGATCCCTCCACGCCCCATGAGTCGGACGGCAGGGTGAAACATGGCCCAATGGGCCGACCAGGAAAGATAGCAGGGGACGGATCCTGGCCGCAGCTTGGCCCCGACCAGTCCTTCTGGCAGGATGTGCGCGTGCCGCGGCGCCCTGACCAGGATACCTTCGACGCAGTCGACGCCTTCGTCGAATCTACTCTCTTCGCCATGCCGGACCCGGCACTCGAAGCCGCCCAGGCCGACGCCGACGCCGCGGGCCTGCCCCAGATCCAGGTGACGCCGCCGCAGTCGCGCCTGCTGGAGATCCTGATCAGGGCGATCGGCGCGCAGCGAATCCTCGAGTTCGGCACCCTCGCCGGCTACTCGACGATCGCGATGGCACGCTGCCTCCCCGAGGAGGGCCTACTGACCACGCTCGAGTTCGACCCGGCCCACGCCGAGGTCGCCTGGACCAACATCGAACGGGCCGGCGTCGCCGACCTGGTCGACCTGCGCGTCGGCGCCGCCCTCGAGACCCTCCCCCTTCTCGCCTCCGAAGGCTGCGGCCCCTTCGACTTCGTCTTCATCGACGCCGACAAGGTCAACACCCCGGCCTACTTCGCCTGGGCCCTCGACCGCACCCGTCCCGGCGGCATGATCTTCGCCGACAACGTCGTCCGCGGCGGCGGCATCGCCGACCCGGACGGCAGCGAGGATGAGGTCGCCCAGCGCACCTTCCACGAGTACCTCGCCGAAGAGCCCCGCGTCTCCGCGACGACGATCCAGACCGTCGCCGCCAAGGGCTACGACGGCTTCACCTTGTCCGTCGTTCTCTAGAGCGTCGAAACCCCCAGCAGGCCCGGGAGCTCAAGCATCGATTCGAAGGTCCGGGCGCCCTCGCTAATCAGGCGCTCCCCATTACCGTCAGCAGCGTAGCCGAGCGCCGACATCCCGGCCGCCTTGGCGGCGATCACGCCGAACGGACTGTCCTCGACCACTACGCACCGGCCCGGTGGCGTGGCCATCGACGACGCGGCGCGGAGGAAAAGCTCGGGGGCCGGCTTACCGCGACCCACTTCGTCGGCCGAATTGATCCGTCCCGCGAACCCATCCCACAGGCTCGTGAGCCCGAGCGTGAACCTCATCTTCTCCTGGCTGCCGCTGGATGCGACACAGGTGGGCAGGTCAATCTTGTCCAACGCCTCGATGACGCCGGGCACGGGTCGCAGTTCGCGCTCGAAGGCCTCCCGCACCGCGCGATCGAGCCCGTCCGCCCATCCCGATGGGACCGGCCGAGCCAGCCGCTCGCTCAGGATCCGCAACGTCGCCGGCATCCCCAGGCCGAGGAAGTCGCGGGCGCAGTCCTCGTAGCTCGTCTCGAGACCCAAGGCCGTGATCCGCTCCGCCTGGATTCGCAGCGAGATCCGATCGCTGTCGACCAACACCCCGTCGCAGTCGAAGATCACCAGCTCGACCATGCCGTGAAACCTAAGTGCCGGAGTCCGAGCGCCCGTACCGGTCCTCGAGGCGCACGACATCATCGAGCTGAGGGGTCGACACCTCGATGACGACCGAGTCCTCGATCGCCTCGATCGAATGGACGACGCCGGGCTCCACGCGCCAAGCGAAACCCGGGCCGACCTCCTCCTCGCGCAAGTCGTCAGCGCTCGCCCCACGCATCAGCCGCAGACGCCCCGAGAGGACGTAGGAGGACTCGTCCTTCTCCCGGTGGAACTGCAGCGAGAGTCGGTGGCCGGCGTTGACGTAGAGCAGCTTCCCCGCGTAGGTATCCGCCTGCGCCCACCACAACTCGTGGCCCCACGGCTTCTCCACTCGTCGCGGCTCGCGATCTCCCACAACCGGATCGTAGTCCGTTCTCCACTCCTTCTTTCTTGCGGGAAGAAGGCAAAGTGAGTTCGCAGTTTCCCGCGCTATCCCCGGGTTTCTGCGAACTCACTTGCGGGCGGGTGCTGCTCAGCGCCCTAGCTTCTGGGTCAACGTCACGACCTGCTGGAAGGTCGGGCGGTTTTGGAACGGGAAGCTGCCCAGTTCGATGCCCGAGGTTTCCTGCGGACGGTTGGCGTCGAAGCAGGACGGCTGGGGGTTGGCGGCGCAGGCTCCGTCGCCGCCGCCGTAGAGCGCCGACGGCTTCACCTTGAGCGCCGCCGTCAGGCTCTTTTCCAGCACCTGCTTGCACTTCGCCTTCGACCCTTCGCCGCAGTAGCCGCGGCTCCAGGGCGCCCTCGGGGTCGGGCCGTAGATGTCCCGCAGATCCTTGGAGACGTAGCCCCACCAGCCGTCGTCGAAGCTCGGTTCGGTCGGCGATCCCCCGGTGTAGCTGCCCGTTTCGAGCATCCCTTCGAGGTCTTCGTAGGCCTTCGGCCCGAGCGCCGGCTTGAACTCCGCTTCGAGCAGCTTCGGCCACCAGGCGTCCATCAGCTCGATCGCGGGCGTTTCTTCGTCTTCGCCGTTGCGATCGAGGTCGCGGCGATGGGAGCCGTGGTCGCGCCACGTCTTCAGCTCCGCCAGCGCGCTCTTCAGTTTCGCCGACTTCGGCGCCCCGATCGCCTTGAACAGCAGCGGCAGGATCTTGTCGCCGCGCAGGTCCTCGGTCGCCGGTTCCTCCATCGCCTGCACCAGTTGGGCGATCGTCATCTTCTTGTTGCCCTTGATGTCGTTACGGATGTGGTCGGCGATCATCTGCTGGCGGAAGACCGGCCCGTAGTCGTACTTGTCGTCGGCCGCCGCCCACTCTGGCGCCTGCTTGTTGTTCCAGGAGACGAGGTATCCGGATTCGGGGTCGACCGCCTGCGGGTGCTTGGCGAACGGCAGCCATTCGGCGTTGTGCGTCTTCGGGTTGAAGCCCTGCCAGTCGTACTGGCCGGTGCCGAGGATCGGGAAGTCGGGCGAGGTGCCCGGCGCCCGCTGCGGCATCGCCCCCGACATCGCGTAAGCGATGTGGTTGGCGTCGACGTAGCTCCAGTTGAAGAGGAAGTTGATGTTGGAGACGGCCTTTTTGAAGCCCTTCACCCCCGTCACCACTCCCGGTTCGTTCAGCTGGCCGAACCCGATCACCGAGTCGGCCTCGTGGAAGTACGTGCTGCGCGCGTGGACGAAGGCGACTTTCTCCCCATCGGCCTTTCCTCGTGCGTAGACGATCCCGTGCACGGTCCGGTAGGCGGTCAGCTTCTGCGAGCCGGCCACGGTCGTGTCGATCGTGTTCGGGGTCCAGCTCTCCTTCTTGACGAGCTTTTCCATCTTCAGGCACTTGCCTTTGTAGACGTAGTGGAACTTGTCCTTGCAGAGGACCTCGGCGAAGGTGTCGACGTTGTCGGAGGTCGCCGTGGTCGCGCTCCACGCGTAGTCGCGCCCGTGACCGAGCTCGACGTAGAGGTTGACCCCGGGGAAGGCGGCGCCGCGGGCGTCGATCCCCGGCCCGTGCAGGTCCTCCTCCATCAGGATCTGCGGCACGTAGTAACCGACCTGCGGGCCCATCACCGCGATCGGGTGGCCGTCGGCCGAGTGCTTCTTGGAGACCAGCTCCCAGTTCGAGGCGTGCCCGGCTTCTTCGAGCCCGCGGGTGAGCCGGCTGCCGACCGTGTTCAGACCCGCGGTCCCGCCGGACACCTCGGAGCCGCTCGCGATCGGCGGTTCGTAGACGCTCTTCGGTTCCGGCAGCGCCAGGCCGCGCTTGGCGAAGGCGCTCCCCGTCTCGTACGGGAACGGCTTTTCGATCGTCGTCGGCGCTTCCGGGTCGTTCTTCGAGCGGAAGCCTTGCCAGGCCTTGCGGCCCGCCTTTTCGCCCATCCGTTCGACCATCGCCTCCATCGTCAGCGCGGAGTGCAGCTCGTTGCCGCCGCCCTTGCCGAAGATGCCGCCGACCAGCGAGGCGATCGCGATGATGTCGGTCGGTTTCCACGGTTCCATCGGCTTGTTGATGAACGAGTACTCGGCCGGTTTCAGTTTGGGGTCGAGGTTGGCGGCGGCGATGTAGGCGTTGATCCCTTCGACGTAGTTGTCGAGGTCTTCGACCGCCTGTTTGCCGGGCGCGCCGTGTTCGGTTTCCATTTCCTTGATCTGCTCTTCCAGATCGGCTTCGGTGTACGGCGCGAAGGCCCACTGGCTCGCGTCAGCGGCGGCGTTTGAGCCGCCGAGGAAGGCGGCCGATTCGGCGCGGCCGGTGTGGCGCAGCACGTCCATCAGGAAGAGGCGGTCGTTGGCGCCGGCGTAGCCCGCTCCGAACATCGTGTCGGCGCGCGTTTCGCCGTAGATGTGCGGGATGCCGTAAGCCTTGTCGCGCTCGATCGTCACCCCCGGTTTCGGTTCGATCGACGATTCGACTTCGCCGGGCGCGACGCCGAAGGTGGCGTCCTTGAAGTAGTTCGGGACCGTTTCGTCGGTCAGCGTCGGCGCGCCGTACAGGAGGTTTTCGTAGAGCGGCTGCTGGTCGTCGAAGTGCTTCGGGATCGATTTCGACGATTTGTATTCGAGCACCTGCGGCAGGTTGTCGAGGCCGTTCTCCCCCGGCGGCAGGACGTTGCGGAAACCGCCCGCATCGTTGGTGCCATACGGCTGGACGGCGTTCGCGAAGGCGGAGCCGGCGAACCAGGCGGCGCCCAACGCAAGGCAGGCGAACAGGGCAAGGAAAACGCGCAGCGAACCACGACGAACCACAAAAACCTCCTCCAAGAGTTCCCTGGCAGCCTCCCGAGCCGCCCGAGGAATATATGCCCGCCGGCGGATGCGGGCAAACCGGCGCGAAGCGCCGGCGGCCGTACGCCTCGGCGGCGCGCTACTCGGCGTCGTGCCAGGGGGTGAGGATGCGGGGACCGTCGGGGGTCACCGCGACGGTGAACTCGAAGTGGGCGGCGAGGCTGTCGTCCTCGGAGAACACCGACCAGCCGTCGTCGCCCATCCGCACCAGCGGGCCACCGGCGTTGACCATCGGCTCGATCGCCAGCACCATGCCCTCCTCCAGCTCCGGGCCGCGCCCGGCCTCGCCGAAGTTCGGCACCTGTGGCTCCTCGTGCATCTCGCGGCCGACCCCGTGGCCGACCAGGGTGCGGATCACCGACAGCCCGTTGGACTCGACCGAGCTCTGGATCGCGTGCGAGACGTCGCCGAGGTGATTGCCGGCGACCATCTGCTCGATGCCGACGAAGAGCGAGTTGCGCGTCACCTCGAGCAGGTTTTTCGCCTCGGTCGAGATCGGGCCGATCGGCACCGTCACCGCGGCGTCGGCGACCCAGCCCTCGTAGGTCACGCCGATGTCGATCGACAGCACGTCGCCGCGCCTGCATTCGTACTCGCCCGGGATCCCGTGGACGACCATCGAGTTGGGCGAGGCGCAGATCGATCCGGGGAACCCCCGATAGCCTTTGAACGAAGGCACCGCGCCCTGCGAGCGGATGAATTTCTCCGCCGCTTCGTCGAGTTCAAGCGTCGTGATCCCCGGCCGCGCCTTCGATTTGAGGACCTTCATGGTGCGGACGAGGATGTCGCCGGCGGCCGCCATCTGGTCGACCTGCTCGGGCGTCTTGCGGATGATCATGGGGTGAACGTTAGAGCTTCGGGGCGCGGCAACGGCTAGGAGCCGACCGCGGCGAGGATGCCGCGCAGCTCGTCCGTGACCTCGCTCGGCTCGCGCGCGCCGTCGACGCGTTCGAGGACGCCTTTGGCGTCGTAATAGGCGACCAGCGGCTCGGTCTTCTCGTGGTAGGTGGCGAGCCGCTTGCGGATCACGTCGGGCTTGTCGTCGTCGCGGACGATCAGCGGCGAACCGTCGATGTCGCAGACGCCCTCGACCTTCGGCGGGTTGAACTCGACGTGGTAGACGTGGCCCTCGGCCTCGCAGGTACGGCGGCCGCCGAGGCGGCGGACGACCTCATCGTCGGAGACGTCGATCAGCAGCACCGAGCTGACCTCGCGCCCCAACTCGCCGAGCTTGGCGTCGAGCGCCTCGGCCTGCGGAGTAGTGCGCGGGAAACCGTCGAGGATGAAGCCCTGCCGGGCCTCCTCGGAGTCGATCCGCTCGGCGATGATCCCGACGATCAGCTCGTCGGGGACCAGGTCACCGCGGTCCATGTACTCCTTGGCGCTCTTCCCGAGGGCCGTCTGATCGCGGACGGCGCCGCGGAGGATGTCACCCGTCGCGTAGTACGGAAGGTGAAGGTCAGCATTGAGTCGCTCGCCCTGAGTCCCCTTACCGGAGCCAGGCGGGCCGAGCAGGACAAGGTTCAGCTCAGGCATCGGGGAAGCCTATGTGAAACACGGCAACATGCGACCAGCGGTTCCGCTGGTTCCGGCGGTCGATCGGGGTTTCCGAGGGGGCGGGTCCTGACCCCCTCCTCTCTCAAACTCGGGCTGGATCGAAGGCGGACGAACGTGGATCGCTCCGCGCCCTCGTTACAAGCCGTTCGGAGGGGGTCAGGACCCGCCCGCCGAGGCCACCCCGCGATTCGGCGCGGGCAAGACCAGACCGGGAAGTACGCACGGCCGTGAAAACCAAGCAGGTCGGGGGACGCAGGGAGGGAGGCGAGGGGAGCGCACAGTTAGTGCGTGACCCGAACCGAACGACTGAGGACCCCGAGATGCGCCGGTTTGCAGCGGCCGCGCCCAGGGTTATTTCAAGAAACCCTCGTAATTGCGCATCATGAGCTGGGCCTCAAGCTGCTTCACGGTGTCCAAAGCGACGCCGATCACGATCAGGATCGAGGTGCCGCCGAAGAAGAAGTTGGCGGACGTCTGGCTGATCAGGATCGTCGGCAACGCCGCCACCGCGCCCAGGTAGAGGGCGCCGGGGAAGGTCAGCCGCGAGAGGACCCGGTCGAGGTATTCGGCCGTCGGCCGCCCCGGACGCACGCCGGGGATGAACCCGCCGTAGCGTTTGAGGTTGTCCGCCTGATCGACCGGGTTGAACGTCACAGCCGTATAGAAGTAGGTGAAGACGATGATGAAGAAGATCTCGCCGAGCACGTACGGCCAGCTGTTCGGGCTGAAGAATTCGGCGAAGCTGAGGGCCGCCGGGGTGTTCAGCAACTGCCCGATCGTCGGCGGGAAGGCCATGATCGAGGCGGCGAAGATGACCGGGATGACGCCCGCCATGTTGACCCGCAGCGGCAGGTAGGTCGAGCCGCCCGAGGTCATTTTGCGCCCGACCATCCGTTTCGCGTACTGGACCGGGATCCGGCGCTGACCCTCCTGGACGAAGACGATCGCGACGATCACCGCCAGCGCGATGAACGGCATCATCACGACGAAGACCTGATCGGGGTTGTTCCACCACTTGGTGATCCCGTTCGGGATCGAGGAGGCGATCGAGGCGAAGATCATCAGTGAGATGCCGTTGCCGACGCCGCGCTGGGTGATGAGCTCGCCCAGCCACATCAGAAGGGTGCAGCCGGCGGTCAGGCAGATGACGATCAGCATCACCTTCGGGAAGGTGAGCGTGCCGAGGACGCTGGTGCCGCTTTCGTTGCCGATCGAGCGGAAGAGGAAGACGTAGCCGATGCTCTCGACGAAAGCCAGAGCGACGGTCAGGTAGCGCGTGTACTGGGTGATCTTCTGCTGCCCGACCTCACCCTCTTTCTGCAGGCGCTCGAGCGACGGCAGCACGACCGTCAGCAGCTGCAGGATGATCGAGGCCGTGATGTAGGGCATGATCCCCAACGCGAAAAGCGACAGCCTAGAGAGGCTGCCGCCGGAGAAGAGGTTCAGGAAGCCGAGGACGTTCGAACCGCCGAAGTTGCTCGAGACTTCCTTGACGGCACTGACGTTGATGCCTGGCGCCGGGATGTAGGCGCCGAGGCGATACAGCGCCAGCATCGCGGCAGTGAAGAACAATTTCTTCCTGATGTCCGCAACGCCGAAGGCATTGAGAATAGTCCTGAGCATTACGGCTCCAGAGTGTGACAGGTACCGCCGGCGGCCTCAATCTTCTCCTTGGCCGCCTTGCTGAAGGCGTGCGCACTGACCGTCAATTTCGTGCTGATCTCGCCGCGGGCGAGGATCTTCACGGGGTCGGTGCGGGTCGCAAGGCCCTTGGCCTTCAGCGTGTCAGGAGTGACCTCATCGCCCGCCTCGAACCGCAGCTCGAGATCGGCAAGATTTACGGGCTGGGTCTTGGTGCGGAAGTTCTCGAAGGGCATCGACTTCTTCATGTGCGGGCCGCGAAGCTTTCGCATCCGCATGTGAATCGGGTTCTGACCGCCCTCGTAGCCGGCCTTTTCCTTGGAGCCCGCGCGCGAGCCCGCGCCGCCGTGGCCGCGGCCGGAGGTCTTGCCGTTGCCGCTGCCCTCGCCGCGACCGATGCGCTTGCGACGGTGGGTCGAGCCCGGCTTCGGCTTCAGGTTGTGGAGGCCGATCTCTTCGGATCGTGAGCTGTCTTTTTTCTGCTCGTCAGCCATCAGTCGCCCACCTTCACAAGATGCGAGACGACGCGGATCTGACCCTGCAACTGCGGGGAGTCCTCGCGCTCGACAGATTTACCGATGCGACCGAGACCGAGAGCTTTCAGCGTCGCTTTCTGCTTCGGATTCGTGCCGTTCGGCGACTTGACCTGGGAAATCTTCACGGCCATCAGGAGGAAGCCTCCTCGGTGGCAGGCGCCTCGGCAGCCGAAGCCTCGGTCGCGGCCGGGGCAGCAGCCTCAGCCGGAGGAGCCTCCTCGGCGGGTGGCGTCGACGGGGCGTCCTCACCCGCAGCCTGCGAGGACGAGGATGCCCCGTCGGCGACAGGACCCGCCGCCGGAGCGCTCTCGTCAGCAGCGATCGGCTCGAGATGCTCGCCGTCCTCGGTGCCCTTCTCAGTCGTCAAGCCAAGAACCTGCTTGACCGTCAGGCCGCGCAGCTCGGCGACCTCCTCGGGACGGCGCAGACGGATCAGGCCGTCCATCGTCGCCTTGACGAGGTTGATCGGGTTCTGCGTGCCGATGCTCTTGGTGAGCACGTCGCGGACGCCACCGAGCTCGAGCACGGCGCGGACGCCACCGCCGGCGATGACGCCGGTACCGGGGCTGGCCGGGCGGAGCACCACGTGACCGGCGCCGTAGCGGCCGATGATGCGGTGGGTGATCGTCTGCCCGTATTTGGGCACGCGGATCATGTTCTTACGGGCGTCCTCGACGCCCTTCTGGATCGCCAGCGGAACCTCGCGCGCCTTGCCGTAGCCGATCCCGACCACGCCCTCTTCGTCGCCGACGGCGACGAGCGCGGTGAAGGAGAAGCGACGACCGCCCTTGACCACCTTGGCGACGCGATTGATCTCGATCACGCGCTCCTGGAGGTCGAGGCCGCGCGGGCTGACCGTCTCGACGCTGTTCATATCCATGCCCTTCATCAGCGGGCCACCGTAGCGGAAGTTGAACGTAGGTGGGTCATCAGAACTTCAGCCCCCCCTCGCGCGCACCTTCGGCGAGCGCCTTGACGCGGCCGTGGTACTGGTATCCGCCGCGGTCGAAGACGCACGTCTCCACCCCGGCTGCTTTCGCCCGCTCGGCCAGCAGTTCGCCGGCCTTGGTGGCCTGGGCACTGGCGGTGAGGGTTTTCAGATCGGGCTCGATCCAATTGACCGCGGCCACCGTGTGGCCTGCGCGGTCGTCGATCAGCTGGGCGAAGACGCCCTTGTTCGAGCGGTAGACGGAGAGACGCGGACGCTCCGCCGTGCCGGACACGCGAGCGCGCACACGGCGACGGCGACGCAGCCGACGCTGCTCGGAAGTCTGAACGGTCATGCGCGCTTACCAACCTTTCGAAGCACTTGCTCGCCGCGGTAGCGGATGCCCTTGCCCTTGTACGGCTCTGGCGGGCGTCGCTTGCGGATGTCCGCGGCGACCTGACCGACGAGCTGCTTGTCGATGCCGCGGACGATGATCTCGGTCGGCTGCGGCACCTCGAATTCGATTCCCTCCGGCGCCTCGATCGGGACCGGGTGGGAATAACCGAGCGCCATCTCGAGATTTTTGCCTTTCAGCGCGGCGCGGTAACCGACGCCCTGGATCTCGAGGCGCTTCTCGAAGCCGTCGGTGACGCCCTCGACCATGTTCGCGATCAGCGA
>JAOPZF010000079.1 GCA_025964255.1 Solirubrobacterales bacterium
TCGCGGCGCCTTCGAGGGAGTTGGACAGGGCTCGCAGGTAGGCGCGGGCGCTTGCCTCGATGATGTCGGTGGCGACGCCCGAGCCTGAGGCCAGCGTGCCGTTGGTGCGGACCTGACAGGTGACCTCGCCGAGGGCGTCGTCACCGCCGGAGACCGCCTCGACCGTGTATTTGGCGAGCTCGCTGTCGACTCCCGTCGCCGCTTTGATCGCCCGGAAGACAGCGTCGATCGGGCCGTCGCCGGTCGATTCGCCGACGACCAGCTCGCCTGAGGGCAGGGTCACACCGACCTTCGCGATCGGCTCCTTCTCGCTCGAGGCGGTGACCTCGAAGGAGGCCAGCTCGTGGGAGTCGGCGCGGTCACGCATCTCGTCGGAGACGATCGCCTCGAGGTCGAGCGAGGTCACCTGCTTCTTGCGGTCGGCGATCTCCTTGAAGGCCTTGAAGGCCGAGTTGAGGGCGCCGCCTTCGATCTTGTAGCCGAGCTGCTCCAGCGCGTCTTTCAGCGCGTGGCGGCCGGAGTGCTTGCCGAGGACGATCGAATTGGACTCGAAGCCGACTTCGGTCGCGTCCATGATCTCGAAGGTCGTGCGCTCCTTCAGCACGCCGTCCTGGTGGATCCCCGACTCGTGGGCGAAGGCGTTGCGGCCGACGATCGCCTTGTTCGGCTGCACCGGGTAGCCGGTCATGCGGCTGACCAGGCGGCTGGTGCGGGCGATCTCTCGGGTGTTGATGCCGGTGGTGAAGCCGTGGACGTCCTCGCGGACTTTGATCAGCATCGCGATCTCCTCCAGCGAGCAGTTGCCGGCCCGCTCGCCCAGCCCGTTGATCGCGCACTCGACCTGGCGGGCGCCGGCCTGGACCCCGGCATAGGAGTTGGCGACGGCCAGGCCGAGGTCGTCGTGACAGTGGACCGAGGTTTCGACCTTGCGCAGATCCGGGACCATCTCGTAGAAGGTCCGCCACATCGCGGCGTACTCCTCCGGGGTCGCGTAGCCGACCGTGTCGGGGACGTTGATCACCGTCGCACCGGCGTCGATCGCGATCTGCAGCACCTCGGCGGTGAACTCGAATTCCGAGCGGCTGGCGTCCATCGGCGAGAACTCGACGTCGTCGCAGTAGGACTTGGCCATCGTCACCGCCGCCTTCGCCTGCCCCTTGACGTCCTCGCGGTCGGTCTGCAGTTGGTACTTGATGTGGATGTCGGAGGTCGAGACGAAGGTGTGGATGCGCGGCCGTTCGGAGTACTGAACCGCTCCCCAGACGGCGTCGATGTCCGCTTTGTGGGTGCGGGCCAGGCCGCAGATCGTCGGCCCTTCGACTTTTTCAGCGATCGCCTTGACGGCCTCGAAGTCACCGGGCGAAGCGATCGGGAAGCCGGCCTCGATCACGTCGACGCCCAAGCGCGCGAGCTGCTGGGCGATCTCCAGCTTCTCGACCGCGTTCAGCGAGATCCCCGGCGACTGCTCCCCGTCGCGCAGGGTGGTGTCGAAGATGTGGACGCGGTTGGCGTCGGGCGAGGCGGTTACGTCGGTGTCGTTCGGTCCCATGGGACCCTCCTTCTCTCTAACTCTGCAATGGCCTTTTGTCTCTCGCGGCTATCGCGCCGCCCAGCGCTATTCCCCCCGAGGGGGGAGGAGAAGGAGAAGCGCGAGGGTGTTGTTCAGCGGAAAGGCCATTTCCACGGCGGAGGGTAGCGCATCCGCCGGCCCGTGTTCTAGCCTGCCGCCTGGGTGGCGCAGGCGAAACCGATCAACTGGCTGGCGCTGTTTGCGATCGGTATCGCGACGGTGACGATCGCCAACGACTTCTCCGCGATCAACGTCGCATTGCCGACGATGGAGGGCGACTTCCACACCAACATCAACACGATCCAGTGGGTCGTCAACGCCTATGCGCTGACCTTCGGGGTGATGATCGTGACCGGCGGGCGGCTCGCCGACATGTTCGGCCGGCGCAACGCCTTCTTCCTCGGCGCGGCGATCTTCGCGGTGATGTCGGCGGCGGGCGGGGCGGCGCCGAACGAGGCGATCCTGATCGTCACCCGGTCGCTGATGGGCATCGGCGCGGCGCTGATGCTGCCCTCGATCATCGGCATGACGTACGCCCTGCTGCCCGAAGAGAAGGCGGGGCTGGCGGGCGGGATCATCATGGGCGCGGCCGGGCTCGGCAACGCGATCGGGCCGCTGATCGGCGGCGTCTTCACCGACCTCCTCACCTGGCGCTGGATCTTCTTCCTCAACGTGCCGATCGCTGCCTTCGCCGTCGGCGTGATCTGGTGGAGCGTCCACCTGGACGAACCCGAGGACGCCGACCACTCGATCGACTACCCGGGGATCGCGTCGATCTCCGCCGGGCTCGTCAGCCTGCTCGTCGCCCTCGATCAGGTCGACGACTGGGGCTGGAGCGACCCGCGGGTGATCGGGCTGCTCGTCATCGCGGTGATCGGCGTCGGGTCATTCGTGCCGCTCGAGCGCCGCGCCGGCCGGCACGCGCTGATCCCGGCGGCGATCATCGGCAACCGCAGCTTCGCCGCGTCCTGCGTGGCGATCCTCTGCATGTCTGCGACCTTCTTCGCCGCGCTTCTCTACCTGCCCCAGTTCATGGAGACGCAGCTCGGCTTCTCGCCGCTCGAAGCGGGGCTGGGGATGGTCCCGGCGCTGGCGACCTTCGCGCTCGTGTCGTTCGTCGCCGGGCCGCTCTACGGACGGGTCGGGGCGAAGCGGCTGGCGACCTTCGGCGCCGCCTGCATGTGCACCGCGGCGCTGCTCTTCTCACTGGTCGGCGCCGACTCGAGCTACGGGGCGCTGGTGCCGGGGATGATCGTGCTCGGCATCGGGATCGGCAGCTTCTACGCGACCGCGACGACCGCCGGGGTGACCTCGGTCGACGAATCGCAGGCGAGCCTCGCCGGCGGCATCGTCTACATGTTCCAGATCGCCGGCGGCTCGATCGGCCTGGGACTGACGACGACGATCTTCTCCAGCTTCAACCCGCCGTTCATCGACGGCTTCCAGGCGGGCTTCCGATTGGACGCCGGCATCGCGCTGGTCGGGGTCGTGGTCAGCCTGCTGTTCGTCGGCGGGGCCGTGGTGCGGAAGCGAGCCGCCGCGTCCGCCTAGCTATTCGATGATGTTCTTGCCGGGGCCGCCGACCAGGGTGTTCTGCCCGGTGCCGCCCTGCAGGATGTCGTTGCCGGGGCCACCGATCAGCGTGTCGTCGCCGGAGCCGCCGATCAGCACGTCGTTGCCGCCGCGGCCGTTCAGTTCGTCGTTGCCCGGGCCACCGATCAGCTTGTCGGCCGCGGCGCCGCCGACCAGGACATCGTCGCCTTCGCCGCCGCGGATCGTCGCCGGGACCGGAACCAGGCGGCCGATCACGACCGAGTCGTTGCCCACCCCGGTGTTGACTTCGAAGCCCGCGATCGGGGCCGCTTCGCAGACCAGCTCTTCCTGGACCTTTTCCGGGTGCGAGCAGACCGGGCTCGCGACTTCGAGCGGCGTCGCCGAGTCGATTTCGTAGGAGCGCCCGTCGGCCGACAGTTCGATCGTGATCCGGTCGTCGCCGGGGCTCCCGGCGAGCACGAGGTTGATCGATTTTTCCGGCGGCCCGATTTCGGTCCGCGGGCCCTCGACCGCCGAGGCGGAACCGACGGCGAACACCGCGACCGCGAGGACGCCGGCGAGGACGAGGAGGCTGAAGCGCTTCATCGCCCTACTTAACAATCCTTTGACGCCGAGTTGCGGTCGGAATCGTCAGTTGGGACGGGGTCGCAGCTAGAGGTCGACCGAGCGGCCGACGGAGAAGCCGTCGAGGCCGAGGATCTTCTCGAGCGCCTCGGGGCGCACGGCGGCGTCGGTGGTCAGCGCCATGACCGCGCCGTCCCCTCCCCCGCCCTCCGCACCGACCGCGGCGGAGACGATGTTCACGCCCTCCTCGCCGAAGGCGGTGCCGACGCGGCCGATCATCCCGGGCTGGTCGGCGTAGCGGAAGACGGTGATGTGCTCGGCGAAGGGCAGGTAGAAGCTCTCGCCCCAGGCCGAGACCAAGTAGGGCTCGTTCTTGGGGCCGACGCCGGTGCCGGCGACCTCGACCGCGTGGGCGCCCGAGCCGATCCGCACGGTGACGAGCTCGGTGAAGTTGGTCGCGATCGAGTCCTTGGTCTCGATCAGCTCGATCCCCCGCTCCTCGGCCATCTGCGGCGCGTTGACGAGGTTGACCGGCGTCTCGGTGTTGCCGGAGAGGATCCCGGCGAGAACGGCGATCCCGAGCAGGCGGGTGTCGTAGGAGGCGAGCCGGCCGCGGAACTCGGCGGTGACGCAGTCGACGGAGCCCTGGTTCAACCCCTGGGCGAGCCGGCCCAGCTTTTCGCAGAGCGGCACGAAGGGCGCGAGTGCTTCCATCTCCTCGGGGCGCACGGCGGCGATGTTTACCGCGTTGGTGACGACGCCGCCGGTCAGCGCCTCGGTCACCTGCTCGGCGGTGACGACGCCGGCCCGGTCCTGCGCCTCGGCGGTCGAGGCGCCGAGATGCGGGGTGACGACGACGTCGTCGCGGGCGAAGATCGGGTGGTCGGTGAA
>JAOPZF010000096.1 GCA_025964255.1 Solirubrobacterales bacterium
TGGAGCAGCTACCACGCGACGGCGGGCCTGGCGCGGCGGCCCCGGTGCCTCACGACCGACTGGGTGCTCGGACTGTTCGCCGACCGTCGCGACCGGTTCGCGGCCTTCGTCGCCGAAGGCTCGCCCGCCGCCTCGCTGGAAGGCCTACTCGGCGCCTAGGCGCCGTGGCACTTCTTGTACTTCTTGCCGCTGCCACACCAACAGGGGTCGTTGCGGCCCATTTTTTCGTGCTCGTCTTTGACCACGGTCTCGACCACGTCGCCGCCGCCGACCGCCTGTGAGGCGGCCAGGTCGACGGCGCCGCCGGCGGCCGCGGTGCCCGCGCCGGCCGACTGGGCGACCTGTTCGAGAGCTGAGGGCTGGGCCTCCAGCGTGCCTCCCGAGTAGTCGAGCGCGCGCCGGTCGGTCCCCGCTTCGAAGCCGCCGCCCTGGAAGGCGCCGCCCGCCGGTTCGGTGAATTCGATCTCGGCGTTGAAGACGAGTTTCGAGAACTCCTCCCAGATCGAGTGCATCAACTCCTGAAACATCGAGAAGCCCTCGTTTTTGTAGGCCACGAGAGGATCGATCTGGGCGAACCCGCGAAGGTGGATGCCCTCGCGCAGATAGTCCATGTCGAAGAGGTGTTCGCGCCAGCGGTTGTCGATCACCTGCAGCAGGATCGAGCGCTCGAGGTGGCGCATCAGCTCCTCGCCGAGTTTGTCTTCGCGCTCGTCGTAGGCCGCCATCGCGTCCTCGTCGAGGTCGTCTTTGAGCTTCTCGCGGTCGACCGACTCCGGCGCGAGCGCCGCCACGTCGACCCCGATCGGCCAGATCTGGCGCAGTTGCGTCTCCAGCTCCTCCAAGTCCCAGTCGTCGAGGATGTCGGACGCCGTGTACTCCTCGACCAGGCGCTCGATCACGCCTTCGAGCTCTTCGCGCCCGTTCTCGGAGATGTCGCGGCCTTCGAGGATCTCACGGCGGTAGCGGTAGACGACGCGGCGCTGCTCGTTCATCACGTCGTCGTACTCGAGCACGCGTTTGCGGATCAGGAAGTTCTGTTCCTCGACCTTCTTCTGCGCGTTCTCAACCGTTTTCGTCAGCATTTTCGCCTCGAGCGGCACTTCGGTCCCGTCGTCGTCGACAGGCCCGAGGCGGTCGAGGATTTTGAAGATCCGGTCGCCGGCGAAGAGCCGGATGACGTCGTCTTCAGCGGAGAGGAAGAAACGCGACTCACCGGGGTCGCCCTGGCGGCCGGAGCGGCCGCGCAACTGGTTGTCGATCCGGCGCGACTCGTGCCGCTCGGTGCCGCAGATGAAGAGCCCGCCAAGTTGGCGGACCTCCTCAGCCTCCGCCTGGCACTGCGGCTTCTGCTCCTCGGTCATCGCCGCGAGCGCCTCCTCGTAGCCCTCGTCGCCGTGCGTGATCCCCTGCTTTTTCAGGGTGGAGATCGCCAGGTGTTCGGGATCGCCGCCGAGCTTGATGTCGACGCCGCGGCCCGCCATGTTGGTCGCGATCATCACCGCGCCCTTGCGCCCGGCCTGGGCGATCAGCTCGCCCTCTCGTTCGGCGTGCTCGGGTTTGGCGTTGAGGACGACGTGCTGGATGCCGTCGCGTTTCAGCGCCCCGGAGATCATCTCCGAGACCTCGACCGAGACGGTCCCGACCAGCACCGGCTGGCCCGCTTCGTGGCGCTCGACGATCGCGTCGATCACCGCCTGCCACTTGCCGTCTTTGGTTTTGAAGATCTGGTCGTTCTGATCGAGCCGGACCATCGGCTGGTTGGTCGGGATCTCGACCACCGGCATCTCGTAAATTTTCATGAACTCGGTCGCCTCGGTGAGGGCCGTACCGGTCATACCCGAAAGCTTGTCGTAGAGCCGGAAGTAGTTCTGCAGGGTGATCGTCGCGAGCGTCTGGTTCTCCTCGCGGATCGCCACGCCTTCTTTCGCCTCGACCGCCTGGTGGAGCCCCTCCGACCAGCGCCGACCCTCGAGGATGCGGCCGGTGAACTCGTCGATGATCATCACCTCGCCGTCGATCACCGCGTAGTCGTCGTCTTTTTTGTAGAGCGCCTCGGCCTTCAGCGACTGGACGAGGTGATTGACGAGGTTGCCGTGTTCGGCCAGGTAGAGGTGCTCGATGGCGAGGAATTCCTCGGCTTTTTTGACCCCGGCCTCGGTCGGCGCGACGGTCTTGTGTTTCTCGTCGTACTCGTAGTCGTAGTCGACCTCGGTGGTGTCCTTCGATTCACCGAGCGATTTCAGCTTCTCTTTGTGCGGGACGCCGACCATCTGTTTCGCCAGGCGGGCGAACGTGTAGTAGAGCTGCGCTGCTTCTTCGGGGCGTCCGGAGATGATCAGCGGCGTCCGCGCCTCGTCGATGAGGATGTTGTCGACCTCGTCCACGATCGCGAAGTCGTGGCCGCGCTGGACGCATTCCTCGAGCGACTGCGACATGTTGTCGCGCAGGTAGTCGAAGCCGAACTCGGAGTTGGTGCCGTAGACGACGTCGCAGGCGTATTTGACCCGGCGGGCGGCGGGGTCGTCGCCATCCTGGAGGGCGGCGACGGAGACGCCGAGCGCCTCGAAGATCGGCGTCAGCCATTCCGAGTCGCGGCGGGCGAGGTAGTCGTTGACCGTCACCACGTGCACGCTGTTGCCGGCGAGCGAGTTGAGGAAGACGGGCAGGGTCGCGGTGAGCGTCTTTCCCTCGCCGGTTTTCATCTCGGCGATGGCACCGTCGTGCAGCACCATGCCGCCGATCAGCTGCACGTCGTAGTGGCGCTGGCCGGTGGCCCGGCGCGACGCCTCGCGGCAGAGGGCGAACGCCTCGGGAAGAAGGTCGTCGAGCGACGCCCCCTCCTCGCGCGCCCGATGGCGCAGTTCGTCCGCCTCCGCGCGGATTTCATCGTCGGAGAGCGCTTCCATCTCCGGCTCAAATCTGTTGATCGCCTCCGCGCGCTTCTGGTAGGCCTTGAATTTCCGCCCCTCCCCCGCGCGCAGGGCCTTGGTTACGAGGTCCATTGCGGGCATTGCTCAAGAGTAGCGGGCCGGTACCGGCTCGCCCCTTGCCGTCGGCCGGTGAGCGGCGTACGATCGATCTTCGATACCCACAAGGAGGTAGCTCATGCGGATTGAGATTCGGGGACGGAACGTCGAGATGACGGACGACCTGCGTGAGTTGGTGAACAAGCGATTCAGTCGATTGAATCGCCAGGTGTCGGGATTGGCGTCGTGCGAGGTGGTCCTCTACGAGGAGCGCAACCCGTCGATCTCCGATCGTCAGGTGGCCGAAGCTACGGTCCGCCTGAAAGGCGCCACCCTGCACGCCCGCGAGGCGTCGCCCGAGATGGCGTTGAGCATCCACCACCTGTCCGAGGACGTGAATCGGCAGGTGAAGAAACACCGCGAAATGCTCCGCAAGCGGAAGGTGACGCGGCGGGTGATCGGCCAGATGCGAGGTAGACCGGCGGTATAAGGCGCCGCGGCGGGCCGCAAGGCGCGCCGACGGATGATTTGGCTGTTGCCCCGCGGCTCCTGGTTCGACCCCGCAAGCTGAGGTCGACTCGGGAGCCGTTGGTGCGCGGGGTCCAAGGGATGGGGCCGCTGGAAGCTGGCGCCCGAAGCTGCAAGGGACGCGGCCGTCTCGGCCACGGCCCTGGCAGGCTGTGGCCGTGGCCGAGACGGCCGAGAGTGCGGGAGAGGTCACGGGTTCGGGAGGGTTGCGCCGGGAAGGAGCGCGCGTGCTGTCGCGAAGGCGCAGGACCCGTCACGAAGGCGCGGGTTCCGTGACGAAGAACCGAGGGAATGTCACGGTTCGTCGCGTCTTCCTCAGGCTTTGAGATCTGCCGTTCGTCGTTACACCCCCTATAGGGGGGCAAGCGACGAACGGCACCGGCCCGCCTTCGATCTGGGTCCCCGGTGCCCTCGAAACCTGTGACGTTCCCGGCGGATCCGTGACGAATCAGGCGAAGCGGTGACGGAAGTCCGGAGTTCGTCCCGAACCCGTCCCCTTCCCTGAACTCCCTCGCGTCCCGGGCGTCTCGTGGCGGTCACAGCCTGCCCGGCCGCCACGAGACGCCCGGGACGCAACTCGAATGGGCGCAGCGGAATCGTTATTTACACGCGCCGGGTGAAGGTCAGGGCGACGACTCGCTTGGCGCCGGCGCTGCGGAGGGCGGCGGCGCAGGCGGTCAGGGTGGCGCCGGTCGTGAGGACGTCGTCGATCAGGAGGACGCTGCGGGGGGTCTCGGCGATCGACTCGATCTGAGGTGGATGGCCGATGCGCTCGGCGCGGCGACGGCCGACCTGGTGGCCCGAGCCCCGGCGGGCCAGACAGGGGACGGGCTCGGTGCCGAGTCGCGAGGCGAGCGCCGCCGCTAGCTCACCGGCGGGATCGAAGCCTCGGCGTCGCCGCCTCGCGGGTGCGGCCGGGACCGAAACGACCGCGCCACCCAACAGGTGGTCGGGCACGAGCCAGTGGATCCGCTCGGCCATCACCTCCGCCACCGGCAGCAACCGCCGGAACTTCAACGCCCCGACCATCGCCCGCGCCACGCCTTCGTGTGGGGCCGAGGACCAGACCCGATCGAGTCCTTGCGGGCCACTGGTGAGTAACGGCCGCGTCGCTCCGAGGGATCGCGAGCACCGGGTGCAGAGCACCGCATCCGCCCGGCACGCTCGGCCGCAGGCCGCGCAGAGCGGCGGCGCGAGCAACGAAGAAGCGATGCTGACCAGGTCCATGCCCCGACCCAAGCGAGCAAATGCGCACGCGTGGCGCGCACAAAGTCAAATCTTTGGGTCTAGTCGCGGGCGCCGAGGATGGCGCCGATGAGGACGCTGCGCTCCGGGATCTGGGCGCCCGGGAGGACGATCGAGTCCTTGATCCGGCTCCCGGACCCGACCTTCGCGCCGTCGCCGATCACCGACGGGCCGTCAATCCGAACGTCGTCGCCGATCTCACAGCCGGGACCGAGCAGTACCGGCCCCTCGAGGTCGGGCTCATCCTCATCAGCCGTCCCGCTGCGGAAGCCGTCGACGATCTCGCCAACCTGCTCGACCTGAACCGCGCCACTGAGGGCGTCGTAGGTGCTTTCGCGTAGCTCGTCGAGATTGCCGACGTCGTTCCAGTAGGCGTCGATCTCGTGCGAGTAGAACGGCACGTCGCCCTCCAGCAGCCGCGGGAAGACATCCATCGCCCAGTCGGCGAAGCCCGCCGGGTCGCCCGGCTTGGCCGCCTTGCTCGTGCCCGGCGGCGGGAAGTAGTCGAAGATCTCCTTGCGGAACATGTAGATGCCGCAGTTGGCCAGGTCCGAGAGTGCTTCGCTCGGCTGCGGCTTCTCCTGGAAGCCGCCGATCCGCCCCTCGGCGTCGGTGATCGCCACGCCGAACTGGGTCGTGTCCTCGACCCGCTTGGTCGCCAGCGTCGCGATCCCGTCGTGGCTCTCGTGGAAGGCGCGCATCGCCGTCAGGTCGATGTCGGTCAGGGCATCGCCGGAGATGACGAGGAAGTCGTCGCCGAGGAAGTCCGCCGCGTTGCGCACCCCGCCCGAGGTCCCCAGCAGCGCCTCCTCGCGGCTGTAGCTGAGCGAGACCCCGCAGGCCGAGCCGTCGCCGAAGTGGCCTTCGATCAGGTCCGGGAACCAGTAGAGGTTGGCGATCGTCTGCTCGAAGCCGTGTTTGCCCAGCAGCCGCAGGATGTGCTCCATCACCGGGCGGTTGAGGACCGGGACCATCGGCTTCGGCATGTCGAAGGTGATCGGCCGCAGCCGGGTCCCCAGACCCGCCGCGAGGACCATCGCCCTCATCCCATCTCCTCCTTGAAGCGCTCGATCGCCTCGATCGTGCCGGCGTCGACGCCGCGCTGGCGGGCCAGCTCGAGCGAGACCAGGTCGCCCAACATCACCGCCCACATCAGCCGCTCGATCCGCGTCTCGCCCGCCGTCTCGACCCGCACCACCGCGGCGGCGTTCGGCTCGACCGCCTTCGCGGTCAGCTCGAAGCGCCGAGCGACGCGCGGGTGCTGGTCGCGGTCATCGAGGAAGATCGCCGCCGGGCGCTCGTCCCCCACCGAGCCCGACCAGCCGAGCAGCTCGTTGTGGTCGGCCTCGGGCAGCTCCCCCCACCAGGCGTGGAGCTTGGCGTTCTCGTTGACCTGCGTCTTCCAGCGCCGAGCCACCGGCGCGGTCAGGTCGGAGCCGTAGATGACCGGCACCGCGCCGGCGATATGCGCGGCGATCTCGCGCGCCTGCTGCTGCAAGGTCTCGGTCTGCTCGGTGAGGAACGCCGCGGCGGCGTCGACCTCGGTGTGGACGCGCGGCGCCACGCCGGCCAGATAGGCGGCCTCGGTGGCGACGACGACCATATAGGCGACCGCGGCGCGGGGCTGGAAGATCCCCGGCAGCCCGACCACCGGCACGCCGGTGTCGCGGGCCCGGTCGACGAGCTGCCCACCGATGCTGGCGACCAGGCGTTTGGCGCCGAGCGCCTCGGCGGCCTCGAAGCAGGCCAGCGTCTCCTCGGTGTTGCCGGAGTAGCTCGAGCAGAGCACCGTCCACTCGGGCGTCGCCCAGCTCGGCAGCGCGTAGCCGCGGACGGTCGCCATCGGCCCGGTGAGCCGGTCGCCGAGCGCCGCCGCGGCGAGATCGCCGCCGATTGCCGAGCCGCCCATCCCGCAGACGAACAGCCCGGCCGACGGCGCCCCCTCGAGGCGCGCCGATTCGATCCGCCAGAGCGCGTCGCGAAGTTGATCGGGGATGGCGAGGACGTCGTCGAACATAGTCAGGGCGCAACCCTCTCATTCTCGGCGACCATCGCGTCGAGAACTTCGGCTCCGGGTGCCACCTCAGCCCCCGCGCCGAGGATCGAGCCACGCACGCGCGCGCCCTCGCCAACGGTGCAGCCGGGCAGCAGCACCGAGGCGTCGACCGTTGCCTCCGCCTCGACCGCGCAGCCGGCCGAGACGACCGCCCGCGGCCCGACCCGTGATGTCGTCGCCAGCGCGCAGTCGGCGCCGACGAACATCCCCGGCGCGGTCGGGCGCACGGCCGTGTCCACCCGCCGCTCGAGGATGTCCCAGGTCGCCTGCAGATATCGCTCCGGGGTGCCGATGTCCATCCAGTACCCATCGAGACGCAATGCGCACAGCCCGTCGCCGACGAGCCGCGGGAAGACCTCGTGCTCGATCGAGAACTGGCGCCCGGCCGGGATCAGGTCGAGCACCGAGCGCTCCAGCACGTAGGCGCCGGCGTTGATCTCTCCCGGCACCGCCTCGCCGGTCTTCTCGGTGAAGGCGAGCACCGAGCCGTCCGGATGGCACTCGACCAGCCCGTAGACCGAGGAGTCCTCGACCGGGTAGAGGCCGATCGTCGCGCGGGCGCCGCGGTCCTCGTGGGCGCGCAGCAGCGTGGTCAGGTCAAGGTCGGTGAGGACATCGCCATTCAGCGCCAGGAAGCGGTCTTCGAGCCGGTCGCCGAGCGATTCGGCGGCGTAGCGGATCGCCCCCGCGGTGCCGCGACGGTCGGGCTCGACCACGTAGGTGAGCGCGACGCCCGCGTGTTCGCCGTCGCCGAGCGCCTCGCGCAGCTGATCGGGAAGGAAGCCGCAGGCGAGCACCGCCTCGGTCACCCCGTGCTCCGCCAGCCACTCGATCATGTAGGCGAGGAAGGGGCGGTCGACCAGCGTCAGGGCCGGCTTGGGGACGGTGTCGGTGAGCGGGCGCAGGCGAGTGCCCATGCCCCCGACTAAGACGATCGCTTGCACGTCGCTTCCGGGCCGTGGAGGATCAAGCAGGTCAAGGACGCAGGGAGCGTGGCGTGCTCTGCACGCGAGCGACCGAGGACGCGGAGATGCGCTGGTCATCTACGGCTCGGCGGCCGATTCCCTCGTATTCGAAGCCCGCCGCGGCGATCGCCGCCGGGTCGAGGAAGTTGCGGCCGTCGACGACGAGCGGGTGTGCCATCACGGCGGCGGCGGCGTTCCAGTCGAGGTCGCGGAACTCGCTCCACTCGGTGACCAACACGGCGGCGTCGGCGCCCTCCAGCGCGGCCATCGCCGAATCGGCCATCTCGACCGAGTCGAGCATCTCGCTCGCCCGCTCGATCGCGACCGGGTCGTAGGCGACGACTTCGGCCCCCTCGCCCTGAAGGCGCGCCGCCAGCACCAGGCTCGAGGCCTCACGCATGTCGTCGGTGTCGGGCTTGAAGGCGAGGCCGAGCAGCGCCACCCGCTTGCCGATCAGCGAGCCGAGGTGCTTCTCCAGCTTGCCGACGACGCGCCGCTTCTGCAGCTCGTTCACCTCAATCACCGAGGTCAACAGCTGGAAGTGGTAGCCGGTGTTGCCGGCCAGCATCTTCAACGCCGAGACGTCCTTGGGGAAGCAGGAGCCGCCGTAGCCGATCCCGGCGCGCAGGAAGGAGGACCCGATCCGCGTGTCGGCGCCCATCCCGCGCGCGACCTCGCCGACGTCGGCCCCAACCTCCTCGCAGACGTTGGCGATCTCGTTTATGAAGGAGATCTTGGTCGCCAGGAAGGCGTTCGAGGCGAGCTTGATCATCTCGGCGCTGGCGACATCGGTGTGGAGGATTTCCCCCTCGCCGAGCGGCGCGTAGAGCGCGGCGACCGCCTCGGCCGCCTCCTCATCGCCGGCGTCGGAGCCGATCACGACCCGGTCGGGGTGCATGAAGTCGGTGACCGCGGTCCCCTCCTTGAGGAACTCTGGGCAGGAGACGTAGGCCAGCCCGGGCATGTCGCGGCGGATCGATTCGCCGGTGCCGCCGGGCACGGTGCTCTTCATCACCAGCACGTGGTCGGAATCATCGGGCAGGTCGGCGACAACCGCGCGCACCCGCGAGAGGTCGGCATCACCCGAGTAGGTCGGCGGCGTATCGACGCAGGTGAAGAGCAGCCGGGCGCCGTCGAGCAACTCGCCCATGTCGGTGGTGAAGGTGATCCGCTCGGCGTTGCGGTGGAGCAACTCGGTCAACCCCGGCTCGTGGATCGTCACCTCGCCCCGCGAGAGCGCCTCGACCTTCTCCGGCAGGATGTCGCGAGCGATCACCTTGTGGCCGAGCTCGGCGAAGCAGGCCGCGGTCACCAGACCGACCCAACCGACTCCGATCACTCCGACTGCATCGCGTTCGCTCATTCGGCTTTGCTCCCCTTCTTCGCGGTTTTTCTCTGCGGCTCGATCACGTGGCAGGACTCGGCGATCCCCATCATCTGCTTGTTGGTCAGCAACTGTTGCAGGCTGTTGGAGATCCAATAGGTGTTTTCACCGCGGTGCCAGGCGACCAGCTTGATCTTTCCGGAATCGGTGTAGATCGAGTATTCCCGTCCGTTGACGGTCTCCGTTTCGGTCGGATCATCGAGGATCGGCGGGTCTTCCCAGCCACGGATCCCCTGCACGCCGAGGTAGTTCGGTTCGTATTCGGGGCCGAAGATTCCGACCATCCGGTACGCCGCGTGCCGCACCTTTTCCTTGTCCTTCAGGTGGTAGACGAACGGGTTGACGATGTGTTCGTAGGAGTTCGATTCCTGCCAGAAGGCGCCTTCTGGCAGGCGGGTCGGGTAGAAGACCGGGAAGCCGCCACCGACGTGGCGAGCCGCCCTCTCGGCGATCGCTTCGCCGGCTTCGGCGGCGGGCACGAGTTCGTCGCCGCCCGGCGGCGTGTGGTGCTTCTTTTTCTTCTTGTGCTTCTTCTTGCCCTTGCCATTCTTCGACTGCTTTTCGGCCTTCTTCTGCTGCTTTTCTTTCCGTTTCGCCGCCTTTTCTTCGGCGGATTCATGCGGCTTTGAGTCGTAGCCGACTTCGCCGAGGAATTCCTTCGCAGCGTGGTGGACTTCTTCAGGATTGGCGTAGACGTAGCTGGGGCCGAGTTCGGCCGGGAAGTGGACCTGGTTCACTTCGGCGCCTCGAAGTTCGTAGAGCAGGTCGAGGAGTTCGATCAGTTCGCTGCCGTCTTCGATGTTCGAGGTCGTGTATTTGGCCAGGATGTCGATCAGGTTGTGGCTGTCGGTGATCAGATCCAGCGGCGAGATCTGGCGACGGACCTGGCTGAGAAAGCTCTGCTGGCGCGCCGAGCGGACGATGTCGGTGTCGGTATGGCGGTAGCGCACGTACTGCAGCGCTTTTTTGCCGCAAAGCTTCTGGTAGCCCGGCTTTATGTCGATTTCCGAATACTGTTCTTCTGCGCCCAGGCCGACGTTCGAGTGGTAGTAGCGGCGGTCGACGTCGGTGTAGACGCAGCCGATCGCGTCGACAGCCTTGACGAAGCCGAGGAAATCGATGTTGACGATGCGGTTGATCGACAGCCCGGTCAGTTCCTTCACCACCTGGATGGTCAGCTTCGGGCCGCCGTCGGAGTAGGCGGCATTGAACTTGTCGGTCCCGTAGCCGGGGATTTCGGTCTTCAGGTCGCGCGGGATCGACATCACCGAGATCAGGTGCTTTTCGGAGTCGAGCCGCAGCAGGATCGTCGTGTCGGAGCGGCCGAATTCTTCGCCGAATTCGGGGCGTTTGTCGGAGCCGACGACCAGGATCGTCTCCGGCGCGCCGCCGTGGACGTGTTCGACGACCTCTTCGACTTCCTTGCTGATGTGCTTGTTTTCCTTCGTCCCGATCGCTTCGGCGATCGAGTTGATGTAGAGCAGGACCGCCGAGGAGGTCGCCGCCGCGCAGACGCCGACGATGATCAGGCTGGCGAGGCTGAAGCGCCACCAGTAGCGCTTCTTCTTCGGCGGTGGCGTGCCGTCGCCCTCGGGGGGCGGCTTGCGGGTGCCACCGTAGCCGGGCGGCATTGGGGTCCTACTCATCGAGCCGCTCCGGGACCTGGGTCAAGAAAGCCTCGAGCGCCTGCCGGTATCCCTCCAGGGAGGAGACCGAGACCCACTCGGCGGGCCCGTGATGGCCGGCGCCGACCGGGCCGAACTCGACCGCCGGCACGCCCACCCGCAGGAAGCTGACCGCGTCGGAGGCGCCGTCGCGCCCGACGCTCATCGTCTCCGAGCCGTGGTGCGTCGCCGAGGCCTCGCCGAGGCCGCGGACGAAGGGCGACTCGCGGTCGACCGTCGCCGGCGGACGCACCAGCAGCGGCTCTGCCGTGACTCCGGGCAGCGCTCGGACCGCCTCGAGAAGCGCATCGGGATCCTGGCCGGGCAGGTAGCGGATATCGACATCGATCACACATCGGTCGGGCACCTTGTTCAGAGCGTCGCCGCCCCAGATCCGCCCCAGGTTTATCGACGGGCGGTCGAACAACTCCGAACTCTGTCTGGCGAACGGTAGCGACTCGATACTCCGGAAAACGTCGATCGCCTTCAGAACGGCGTTGTCGCCGAGCCACGGGGTGGCTCCGTGGGCCGCCGTGCCGCCCACCTCGAGCCGCAGCGCCAGCACGCCCTTGGCCTCGACCCCGATGTGCATGTCGGTCGGCTCGCCGGTGATCGCGAAGTCGCCGATGAAGCCGGAATCGACCAGCCGGTCGCAGCCGCGGTCCTCCCCCTCCTCGGACTCCTCGTCGCCGACGATCCCAAGCCGCACTCGCACCCGGTCCTGGTCGCGCAGCGCCGCGGTGACGACCATCATCGCCGCGATCGCGCCCTTCATGTCGTAGGCGCCGCGCCCGTAGAGCCGATCGCCATCGAGCCGCGGCTCGAACTGCTCGGCGTGGGCGGGGACGACGTCGATGTGGCCCTCCAGCACGACCGTGGGCGCCCCCTCGGGCCCCACTTCCGCCTTCACCACCGGCAGCCCCCGCACCGTCTCACGGGTCGCCTCGATATCTCTCGCCTCGAGCCACGCTTCCACAAACCCGGCGCACTCGACGATGTTTTGCTGCTCGCAGGTTTCGTACGCGATCAGCCGCTTGGCCAACGAGAGAAGTTCCGAGCTCATCGGCTCGGATTCTGAGGGCTGAGGCGGCCCGACGGGGCCTGCCTCATCCCTGGGCGATCGCCAGGAACGCCTCGGCGCGCTGTTTGTCTTTCACCGCGCGCGACCACTCGGCCGATCCGGACTCGCTCTCGGAGAGGCGGCGTTCGGCGTCGGAAAGCTCCTCTTTGAGGGCGCCGGCGTCGAGATCCTCGGTCGGGATCGCTTCCTCGACCAGCACCCGGGCGGTGTTGTCGAAGACCTGCAGCCAGCCGTGCGACTGCGCCCACCGTTTCGTCTCCGAGTCGGAGACGTGCAGGCGGAGCGTCGTCGGCTGCAGCGCGCCGAGCACCGGCGCGTGGTTCGCGAGGATGCCGATTTCGCCGACTTCGGTGCGGGTCGAGAGCTGGCGCACTTCGCCCTTGAAGACCTCCCCCTCGGGGGTGAGGACTTCGACGTCCAGCATGTGGTCGGCGGCCAACTTCGCTCCTTACGCTTTCGCGGCGGCGTTCTCGGTGACCTGGTCGATACCGCCCTGCATGTAGAAGGCGCCCTCCGACAGGTCGTCATGCTGGCCGTCGAGGATCTCGCGGAAACCGCGGACCGTCTCCGCGACCGGCACGTACTCGCCGGTGCGGCCGGTGAACTGTTCGGCGACGAAGAACGGCTGCGAGAGGAAGCGCTCGATCTTGCGGGCGCGCGACACCGTCTGCCGGTCCTCGTCGGAGAGCTCGTCGATACCGAGGATCGCGATGATGTCCTGGAGCTCTTTGTAGCGCTGCAGGACTTCCTGGACCTCGGTCGCGGTCCGGTAGTGCTCGTCGCCGACGACGGCGGGCTTGAGGATCGTCGAGGTCGAGTCGAGCGGGTCGACCGCCGGGTAGATGCCTTTCTCCGAGATCGCCCGCGAGAGCGCGGTGGTCGCGTTGAGGTGGGCGAACACCGAGGCTGGGGCCGGGTCGGTGTAGTCGTCGGCGGGGACGTAGACGGCCTGGATCGAGGTGACCGAGCCGCGGTCGGTCGAGGTGATCCGCTCCTGCAGGCCGCCCATCTCGGTCTCCAGCGTCGGCTGGTAGCCGACCGCCGAAGGCATGCGCCCGAGCAGCGCCGAGACCTCGGAGCCCGCCTGGACGAAACGGAAGATGTTGTCGATGAACAGAAGCACGTCCTGGCCACCCTGCTCTCGGTAATATTCGGCCATCGTCAGGCCCGACAGGGCGACGCGGAGACGGGCTCCCGGCGGCTCGTTCATCTGACCGAAGACGAGCATCGTTTTCGAGATGACGCCGCTTTCTTTCATCTCGAGCCAGAGGTCGTTGCCCTCTCGCGAGCGCTCGCCGACGCCGACGAAGGCGGACAGGCCCTCGTGCTCCTCGGCGATGTTGCGGATGAGCTCCTGGATGAGGACGGTCTTGCCGACCCCGGCACCGCCGAACAGCCCGACCTTGCCGCCTTTGGCGTACGGCGCGAGCAGGTCGATGACCTTGATTCCCGTCTCCAGGACCTCCTGGGTCCGGGTCAGGTCCGACGCCTTCGGAGCGGGACGGTGGATCGGCCAACGCTCGACGTCGTCGGGCAGCGGCTCGCCGTTGTCGATCGGATCGCCGAGCAGGTTGAAGATGCGTCCCAGGGTCACGTCGCCGACCGGGACGGTGATCGGACCGCCGGTGTCGCGGACCACGTCGCCACGCTGGACGCCGTCGGTGGCGTCCATGGCGACCGCGCGGACGCGGTCGTCGCCGAGGTGCTGCTGGACCTCGCAGACGAGCCGGGTGTCTTCACCCTGGTCATTGCCGCGACTCTCGATCACGATCGCCGAATAGATCTCGGGCAGCCCATCGGGGAAGAGCGCGTCGACCACCACTCCGGTGACCTGCTCGACCCGCCCGACGTTCTGCTCTGCTCCGTTGCCGTTGCCGTTCTCAGCCAATTTGATCTGGGTCCTTTTCCTGGTCTTCGAATTCTCGTAAAAATATTTTGGAATTTTTGGCGGTGGAGCCCAACGCCGCTAACCGCTAGCTGAGTGCCTCAGCCCCTGCCACGACCTCGAGGATCTGCTGGGTGATTTCCGCCTGGCGGGCGCGGTTCATCTCCAGGGTCAGTTCATCGTTGATCGATTCAGCGTTCTCGGCTGCGTTGCGCATCGCGGTCATCCGCGCGCCGAGCTCCGAAGCGGAGGACTCGAGCAGCGCCCGGTAGACCGAGATCGTCACGTACTCAGGGATCAGCCGGCCGAGTAGCTCCTCGGCCTCCGGCTCGAAATCCCACTCGGATTTCGAACCCTGCCCATCCGACGAATCCTCCTCGTCGACTTCCTCCTCGACCTCCGCTCCCTCGCCGACTATCTCCGCCTGCTGCAGGGGCAGCAAGGTCTGGCGCCAGACGTTCTGGGTGAGCGGTGAGACGAAGCGGTTGTAGATCATCTCCACCCGGTCGACTTTCTCGTCGACGTACTGAGCGGTCAACGCCTCGCCGATGTCGCGGGCGTCGGAGAAGGCGGGGCGATCGGTGAAGCCGACGTATTCGCCGGCCAGCGGCAATTTGCGGAAGTTGAGCGCCGAGACGCCCTTGCGGCCGACGACGAAGAAGACCGGCTCGGCGCCTTCGCCGCGGACGCGCGTGGCGGTGCGCACGCCCTCGCGGATGATGTTCGAGTTGAAGGCTCCGGCCAGGCCGCGGTCACCGGTGACGAGGACGATCCCGACATGCTTGACGTCTTTGCGCTCGACCAAAACCGGGATGCGCGGCACCCCGGTGATGTTGGCGGAGGCGATCCGGGTCAGTTTCCGCATCCCCTCCGAGTAGGGCCGGAGGTCGGCGATCCGCTGTTCGGAGCGGCGCAGGCGCGCCGCCGCGACCATCTCCATCGCCCGCGTGATCTTCTGGATGTTCGCGATCGACGCAATGCGGCTCTTGACTTCCTTCTGCGAGGCCATGGTGTTTCTCCGTGGCGGCTAGGAAGCCGCGGAAGCCTCCGCGGTCTCGTCCTGCGTCTCGGTCTCCGACGCGTCCGATTTCGGCTGCTCGTCGTCGCTCGAGTCGTCATCCGGTTTTGACGATTTCGAGACTTTCGGCTCCAGTTCGCCGGCCTCGACCGGGTCGCCGTGCTCGTTGAAGTCGGGGCCGAAGTCGTCGACGAAGGCGCCGATCGCGTTGCCGAGGGCCTCCTCGTCGGCGTCCTCCAGCTTGCCGGTCGACTCGATCCGGTCGAGCAGGTCCTGGTGTTCGGAGTGCAGGCGGACCCGCAGGTCGGCGAGGAACTCGCCGACGCGCTCGGTTTTGATCCGGTCGAGGTAGCCGCCGGTGCCCGAGTAGATCGAGGCGACCTGGTCGGACACGCCGAGCGGCTCGCGCTCCCGCTGTTTCAGCAGCTCGACCAGGCGTTCGCCTCGGGTCAGAGCTTTCTGCGTCTCGGCGTCGAGCTCCGAGCCGAACTGGGCGAAGGCCTCGAGGTCGCGGTACTGCGAGAGGTCGAGGCGCAGTTTTCCGGCGACCTTCTTCATCGCCTTCGTCTGCGCGTTACCGCCGACGCGGGAGACCGAGATGCCGACGTTGATCGCCGGGCGGACGCCGGAGAAGAAGAGGTCCGACTCGAGGAAGATCTGACCGTCGGTGATCGAGATGACGTTGGTCGGGATGTACGCCGACACGTCGGAGGCCTGGGTCTCGATGATCGGCAGCGCCGTCAGCGAGCCGCCGCCGAGCTCGTCGTTCAGTTTGACCGCTCGCTCGAGCAGCCGCGAGTGCAGGTAGAAGACGTCACCCGGGTACGCCTCGCGACCCGGCGGGCGCCGCAGCAGCAGCGACATCTGGCGGTAGGCGGAAGCGTGTTTGGTGAGGTCGTCGTAGACGCAGAGGGCGGCTTTGCCGTTGTAGAGGAAGTACTCGCCCATCGCGCAACCGGCGTAGGGGGCGATGTACTTGATCGGCGCCGCCTCATCGGCCGGCGCGGCGACGATGATCGTGTTCTCCATCGCGCCGTTTTCCTCCAGCGTCTCCTTCAGTTGGACGACGGTGGACATCCGCTGCCCGATCGCGACGTAGATGCAGATCAGGTCCTTGTCCTTGTTGTTGATGATCGTGTCGATCGCGATCGCCGTCTTACCGGTCTGGCGGTCGCCGATGATCAGCTCTCGCTGGCCGCGGCCGATCGGGATCATCCCGTCGATCGCCATCAGGCCGGTCTGCACCGGTTCCTCGACCGGCTGGCGCTCGACCACGCCGGGTGCTTTGAACTCGGCCGGGCGGGTCTCGGTCGTCGCGATCTCGCCGCGGTTGTCGAGCGGGCGGCCGAGCGGGTCGACCATGCGGCCGAGCAGCTCCGGCCCGACCGGGATCTCGAGCAGGTGGCCGGTCCGTTTGACCGTGTCGCCCTCGACGATCTTGTCCCACTCGCCGAACAGCACGCAGCCGACGTTGTCGGACTCCAGGTTCAGCGCCAGGCCGGTCACCCCGTGGGGCAGCTCCAGCATCTCCAGCGCCATGCAGTTGTCGAGGCCGTGGACGCGGGCGATGCCGTCGGCCACGGAGAGGACGGTGCCGACCTCGGTCAGATCGGCGGAATCCGTCTCCAGACCTTCGATCCGCTCCCGCAGGATGCTCCCGATCTCGTCCGGCTTGATCTCCATCGCCATGCTTCCCAATCCTCCTTACGCCGCGCTCGCGACGCTTTTTCGCAGTTTGTCCAAACGGGTGCGGATGCTCGCGTCAAGGACCATGTTGCCGACCCGCAGCACGATGCCGCCGAGGATCTCGCTGTCTACTCGGCTCGTCAGCTCGACTTTTTCGCCGGTCTGCCGTTCGACCTCCTCGCCGATCTTGCCGACCACACCGGGGTCGAGCTCGATCGCGCTGGTGACGGTGACGTCGAGGCGTTGGTGGGCTTTTTTCCAGAGCTCGTCGAACTCGCGGCGGATGCGGAAGAGCTCCGGCATCCGGCCTTTCTCGATCAGCAGCTCGAGGAAGTTGGTGAACTCCGGCTCGGCGCCCGTCACCGCGCGTTGCAGGCCCTCCACCTTCTCGTTCGAGCTGAGGTACGGGCTGAACAGGAAGATCTGCAGCTCGCGGTCGCCGTCCACGGCGTCGGCGAACTGCCCGAGCTGCTCCTGCAACTCGTCGATCTTGCCTTTGTCCTCTCCCGCGGCGAAGAGGGCCTCGGCGTATACGCGGGCGGCGTCGGCCATCAGTGACCGTCCGGGAACTCGCGCGTGCGGCTGACGAGTGCCGCACCGAGCGGGGGTAGGACGCAGGGCGGCCGAATGGCAGCGCCATTTGGACGCGCGAGGACGACGCCCCGCGAAGTGTGTGCGGCGCCGTCAGGCGTGCGTGGGGGTTTCCGGACGGTCACTCTCTCCAGGTACCCCTAGTTCTCCGAGCCTGAAAGCGCGGAGAAGTCGACCTCGCCGAGCGCCTCCTCGACGAGCCGTTTCTGGTCCGCCTCGGTGAGCGTTTTGCGGGTGACTTTCTCGGTTGCCAGGACGGTGAGGTCGGCGACCTCGCGACGGATCGACTCGAGCGACCGACGCGTCTCCGCCTCGATGTCACGCTGAGCCTGCGCGACGAGCTCGTCGCGTTTCTCGCGACCGGCGGTCTGCGCCTCGTTCTCGGCCGTGTCCGCTGCTTTGCGGGCCCGGGCCATGATCTCGTCGGCCTGCTCACGCGCCTCGGCGAGCCGGGTGCGGTACTCCTCGAGCAGTTCGTCGGACTCCTTGCGCTGCCGTTCGGCGGCATCGATCGACTCGGCGATGGTCTTCGCCCGTTTGTCCAGGGCCTCCTGGATTTTCGGGAAAGCGACCTTGCTGAGCACCCACATGGTGAACAGGAACAGGACGATCGTCCAGATCATCAACCCGACACTGGGCGAGACCAGGAAGCTACCTTCGCTCGCCGCGACCGGAATCGCGGCTATTTGACCGGCGAGCGCCATCTCTACGAGAGGAAGAAGGCGATCAGGCCGAAGATGAACGTGTAGAAGGCCACGGCCTCGGTAAGCGCGAAACCGAGCCAACGGATCGATTCGAGCTCCGCTTTCATCTCGGGCTGACGGGCGACCGACTCGATCTCCTTACCGAAGATGAAGCCGACGCCGATACCGGCGCCGATCGAACCGAGGCCGGCGCCTACGCCGAGGGCAATCGCTTTGCCGCCGTCTTTGACACCTTCACCGAGTTCGACGGCCCCGAGGATGGGGGACAGATCCATTTGAGGACAGTGCTCCTTTTCGTTGTTTCAGTGACTTGCGGAGGTAGCGCCGCCGATGTAAATGGCGCTGAGGGTGGAGAAGATAAATGCCTGCAAGGTGGCGACCAGCCCGACCTCGAAGATGAAGAAGACAAAGGCCAGCGGGAAGGTCAGCGCGCCGAGCGCCGCGATCCCGAGCAGGACCGCCAACCCGCCGCCCATGAAGAGCAGCAAGAGGTGGCCGGCCAAGATGTTGGCGAAAAGTCGTACGGAGAGGCTGATCAGCCGGACGAAGTGGGAGATCACCTCGATCACGAAGATCGCCGCGCGGCCGATCGGGCTCATGTTCTCGAGGCCCGGTGGCAACCAGCTCTTCAGGTAGGGGATGAAGCCCTTGGCCCGGATGCCTTCGACGTGGTAGCTGATCCAGACGACCAGCGTCAGGACGATCGGGATCGAGATGTTGGCCGTCGCCGCGTAGATCGCGAAGGACGGGATTTCAAGCCCGAAGACGTTGAAATACTCCTCGGTGTTGGTCGGCAACGGGATGAAGCCGATCATGTTCGAGAACCAGATGAAGAAGAAGAGCGTCGCGATGAAGGGGAACCAGCGTTTGGCGACGTCGCCCGGCAGGTTGTCGCCGAGGATGTTGTTCTTGACCAGTTCGTAGGAGAGCTCGACACCGGTCTGGACCCGGTTCGGCTTCTGCGTCATGCGTTTGGCGATGTAGACCATCGTGATGATCGTCAGCACGCTGGCCAGCGCCAGATACAAGACCGCGCGGTTGATCGAGAGGTCGATCGGGCCGACCTGAAGGTGGACCCAGGCCGGCAGCTTGAACTCGTTCTGCGGTTTGAAGTCTTCGTTCTTGCCCGCGTTGCCGAAGATCAGGAGGAGGGCGACCGCGATCGCCAAGTAGATGCCCAGGCCGAGCAGCACTTTGGTTTTCGTCTTCATCTGACTCAACGACTGACTCATCGCGGCTGAACGCTCTGCCCTTCTGGTTCTGGTTCGAGGAGGTAGGCCATACCGGCGGCACCCATCGAGATCGTGAAGAGAGCCGCCAGGAGGATCGCCGACGAAAGGCCAGCGGTGCGCTCGGCAAGACCGACGAGGAGGACCACCAGGCACATGAACCACACTCGGCCGAGCGTGCTCGCGGCGGTGATCCCCATCGCCCGCTGTCGATTGCCGTTCTTCAGCGCTTCCGTCGATCGTTTCTGGGCAAGCCACTGGATCCCGCGCTGTGCGACCCACACCGCGAGCGCGGTGAAGTACCCCAAAAGGGGGAAATCGGCGACCACGAAAACAACCGCGGCGACGGCCAGCACCACTAGATCAACGTATTTGGGAGGAGACATAGAAACGCTCAGTCTCTGCGGGACGAGCGCAGCGCGACTATATCCGAACACTCCGACAAATGGCTTTGTGATGCGGGTTAGTGCCCCTTGCCACTACCTGACGTCGGTTTGGGTGGGACTGGATCATCCGCCAGTTCCAAGGCTTCGAACTCACCGGTTTCAGGGTTGATCTTGGCGCGGCGCAGCTTGAGAATCTCAAGCACGTAGACGAGGTAGACGCTGTATGCCAAAGCGGCGGCGATCAGGACCAGCATCACGGCGGTCCAAAGGACGTTGAAATGGCCGTGGTTGTCGGAATACGGGACGAATCGGAGGGCCAGGGCGAGCGCCGCCATGACGATCGTCCAGGCGTAGAGATAGGCAACCGTGCGCCGCTGGCTGAACCCTATGTTGGCCATCCGGTGGTGGAAATGCCAGCTGTCGGCCTGGTAGATCGGCTGCCGGTATTTGAGCCGTTTGGCGACGACGAAGCCGGTGTCGAGGATCGGCACGGCGAGCACGATTAGCGGAAACG
>JAOPZF010000099.1 GCA_025964255.1 Solirubrobacterales bacterium
TTCCATGGGCCTTCGTCACGGACCCGTGCCTTTGGCCCTCTTCCCGCACTCCCGGCCGCCTCGGCCACGGCCACAGCCTGCCCGGGCCGTGGACGAGACGGCCCGTCCCTTTCAGCTCCGGGCGCCAGCCCGACACGACCCCGTCCCTTACCGCCCGGCTCATCCGATCGCCCTCCGCAGCGCTTTCAGCGCCTCGACGTAGATCTCGGAGAACGTCGGGAAGGGCTGGATCGTGTCGGTGAGGACGGCGAGCGGCACCCTGGCGCGGATCGCCACGGTCGCCTGCTGCAGCCACTCGCCCGCGTCTGGGCCGAGCGCGTAGGCGCCGGTCAGCCGCTCGCCGTCGGAGAGCAGCGTCAGGAAGCCGTTGGAGTTCTCCCAATCGTGGGTGTAGGTGGCGGTCTTGGCGACGTCCTTCAGCTTCGCCGTGCCGGTGAACTCCGCCTCGTTGGCGCCGACCGCCCCCGCCTGCGGGTCGGTGAAGGTGACCCGCGGGACCGCGTCGTAGTTGACCGGCCGGTCCTCGCCGAGGATGTTGGAGGTGACGACCTCGCCCTCGTACTTGCCGACGTGGGTGAGCGGCCAGGCACCATTGACGTCGCCGATCGCCCAGACGCCGTCGGCTACGCGGAGGTGGTCGTCGACCTTCACCCCGTGAGGGTCGGCCTCGACCCCGATCGTCTCCAGGCCGATGCCCTCGACCCGGGGGCGGCGGCCGGTGGCGACGAGGATGCGGTCGCCACGCAGCTCGCGGCCGTCGTCGAGGGCGAGGACGTAGTCGTCGCCCTCGCGGCTCGCGCCGGTCACTTTGGCGCCGAGCACCGTCTCGATCCCTTCCCGGCGCAGGACCTCGCCGAGCGCTTCGCCGAGCGGCGCCGGTTCGCGGGCGAGCAGGTGCGGGGCGCCGTCGATCACCGTCGCCGAGCCCCCGAGCCGGTTCATCACCTGCGCCAGCTCGACCCCGGCCGGGCCGCCGCCGAGCACCAGCAGGTGCCTCGGCACCGCTTTCATGCTGGTCGCCTCGCGGGTCCCCCAGACGCCGCCCAGCTCCCGCAGTCCCGGCACCGGCGGCACGAACGGCGCGGCGCCGTTGGCGAGGACGATGTGGCGGGCGGTGTGACGTTTGCCGTCGACCTCGACCGCGCCCGGCCCGGCGAGCTTGCCGTCGCCGCGCAGCAGCGTGATGTCGTGTTCGGCGAGCCACTTTTCCTGGCCGCCGTCGGTCCAGTTGGAGACCATGTAGTCGCGCCAGGCGAGCACCGCCTCGACGTCGACCTCCGCCGTCGCCGCCGCCTGCCGCGCACCCTCGACCGCCTCGCCCGGCCGCAGCAGGGCCTTCGACGGGATGCAGGCCCAGTAGGAGCACTCGCCGCCGATCAGCTCGCGCTCGACGACCGCGACCTTGAGGCCGCCGGCACGGAGCGCGCCCGCGCAGTGCTCCCCCGGCGACCCGCCGCCGAGGACGATCGCGTCGAAGTCGAACTCGCCGGACGCGCCCTCGTCGGCCCCGCTCACTGAGGCAGCTCCGAGCCGGCCGCCTCGGCGACCATGTACTTGGCGTACCAGTCGGGCCAGTTCTCGTCGGCTTCGCCGATCCGTTTCTCGTGCTCGCCGTGCGCCACGGAAGCGCGCCGCATCGCCTCCGCCAGCTCCTCCGCCGATCCATACTCAGTAGCCATCGTCTGCTCCCTCGTCGTTGTCCTCACGCCCGTCCTACCCGTTCAGCGGCCGGGCGCCCGCTTGTTGATTTCCTGCAGTAGCCAGCCGTTGCCGTCGGGGTCGCTGAAGGAGGCGAAGGAGCCGTAGTCGGCGTTCTCGGGCGCCACGCCGATCGTCCGGCTGGCGTCGCCGATGTGGTGGAAGATGCCGCCCGAGTCGTGGAAGACCTCGGAGACCTCGATCCCGAGCCCTACCAGCTCCTCGCGCGCCGCGACGATGTCGGTGACGGTCAGCTGCAGGCCCTCATAAGAACCCGGGTCGGCGGCGGTGATCCCTTCGCCGAAGATGATCGAGCACTCCGATCCCGGCGGCGTGAACTGCACCACCCGGAAGCCGGCCTCGTCGCCGACGTAGTCGATGTCCATCCGCCAACCGAGCTTTTCGTAGAACGCTTTGGCCCGATCGACATCGGACACCGGCACCAACACGACCTCGAGCTTCATCTCCATCCAGCAGCTCCTTTCGAATGCGTGGCGTTCCGTCCCCACAGTAAGTCCGAGAAGGCGCGAACCAAAGTGATTTCTTAGATCGGCGGCTCGAATGCACCACCGTTCAGTTGTCCCCACCCTGGTGTGGACAAGTGCACAGTCGTCAGGCGGTGCGCACGAAAGTGTGTCGAGGTGCGGCTAGGGCGAGCCGGACGGCGGCGGGCCCAGGGCACGGTTCTTCCGCCGGCGCCGATACAGGAAGTAGCCGAGCGCGAAGAGAACGCAGCCGACGATCAGGCCGGCGACGATCGAGCCGATGACGGAGCCGCCGGCGCCTGAGTCGGATTCCGCTTCGGCTTCTTCCGAAGCAGGGGTGGAGAAGTGTTCGCCGGTCCCACCTTCGATCGCGGGCGGGACGGTTTCGTCGGTCGAGCCGGGACCCGTGCCGCTGGGTTCTCCGGTGGCGCTTTCACCGGTCGCGCCGTCACCCCCACCCCCCTCACCGGGGGAAGGGGCGACGCCACCAGTTTTCGCCCCACCCCCCTGGCGATGGTTCCCGCTCCGACCGCCGTTCTTCCCACTGTGGGACTTCGCACCGTGCGCACCCTTCGCCGGGAAGACCGGCGTCGGGCTCGGCGCCGGCGCCGCCCCGCCCGTCACGGGTTCCGGCAACGGCAACGGTTCGGGCGTTGGCGCTGGGGTCGGGGTCGGCTTGGGCACCTTCGGCTTCGGCGGGGGCGGCACGGCTTCCAGCGGCAGGTACTTCTCCGACGCCGCCACCAGCACCTGGCCGGTCACCCAGACCGGCGTCTGGTCGCTCTTCGACGAGTACCGGTAGTGGCCGTCGCTCGCCTGGTTGTCTTCGAGATATTCGTAGGCCGACTTGCCGCCGCGCTTGAACTGGGCCGGGTCGGCACCCGCCGCCAGCAGCCCCTCGACTGCCCACGCCGTCGACTGCGTGTTGAGCGACCCGTTGCCGCCGAGCCGGTAGCCGCCGCCCGGCTGCTGCACCTGCCGCAGATATCCGACCGCCCGCTGCGCCGCCTTCGACGACGGCGAGAGCGCCTGCAGCACCGCGCCGGTCCCGTCGGCATTGCTCGGCGAGCCCGGGACGTCGCCCCAGCCGCCGTCTTCGTTTTGGACTTCGCGTAGCCATCCGAGCGAGTCGGCGACATTGGCGATCCCGGCCGAGCGCAGCGCCACCACCGCGTAGGCGGTCGAGTTCGGCCAGTCTTCGTAGGAGCCGTCCGGGCGTCGCTTGGCGAGCAGCGCCGCGACCAGGTTGCGGCCGCCGAATTCGCGCGGTTCGATCCCGGCGCCCTCGAGCGCGAGGATCGTCCGCGCCAGGTCCCCGGGGCTCTGCACTTCGGCGATCGCGCTTTGCAGATAGTCGACCGGGGACTTGCCCTTGCCACTGGTGACACTCTGTGGGTTGAGGCCTGCGGCCTCGAGGCCGAGCATCGCCCAGCCGGTCATCGCCTGGCTCGACCCGACGCCGGGCTTTTCGCCGTAGCCGCCATCTTCGTTCTGGACCGATTCGAGCCAGACGAGCGCGGCTTCGGGACCGCCCCCCGAGGTCGCGGCGCCGGCGCGGGCCGAGGCGAAGGCGCCGAGCAGGAGCACGGCGATCAGCAGCGCGGCGACCCCGCCGGTCGGCAGCGAAGCACGTCGCGACGGGCGCGGGTCGAGGCCCGCCTCCGCCCCATCGGAGGGCCGCGGGTCGACCTCCGTCGCCGCCTCGCTCCGGCTCCATTCGAAGCGTTCGCGGAAGCGGATCAGCATGCGGATCATCGCCGGCCCCGCGACCAGCGCGAGCACCACGTTCCCCGTCGCGTGGGCGACTTCGAACGGGACCGCACGGCCCTCGAGGATCCAGAATCGCTCCCAGGTCAGGCTTCCACCATAAGTCGCCATCAGCGAGAAGTTGAGGATCGCGCCGTAGCCGACCGCGGCCAGGCCGCAGACCACGGCGAGCGTCCACCGTCCCACGTTGCGCCTGATGAGCGCGAGCGCCGCCCCGAGGATCCCGCAGAGCCCCCACGCCGCCATCTGCCAGGGCGTCCACGGCCCCTGCCCGAACCAGAAATTGGAGACCAGCGCGGCGAGCGCGCCGACCGCGAAGCCCGCCGCCGGGCCGAGCGCGTATCCCGCGAAAATGACGATGTCGGTCGTCGGCTTGACGTTGGGGAAGGCGGCGAAGGCGATCCGACCGGCGATCGCCAGCGCGGCGAGCGCGGCGACGAGGGCGACGACCTGCGCGGGCGGTCGCGAGCGCTCGTACCAGGCGAAGCCGCCGAGCAGGACGCCGGCGAGGATCAGGAAGCTGACCAGCTGCCAGCTCACGCCGAACCCCCGGGTGCTTCCGAGCTTTGGTGGTCATATGCACCCCTAAGCTCGGAAGCACGGTCGGCGAGGAGGGCGGCGCCCTGCTCGGGGGTGACGATGCCGGGGACGTCGAGGACGCGGGCGACCTCGGTGGCGAAGTACCAGCCGCCGGAGAGGATGTCGGCGCTCGGGCCGTCGGCGATCACGACTCCGTCGCCGAGGAGGACGACGCGGTGGGCGAACTCGGCGGCGAACTCGACGTCGTGGGTGGCGATAAGGACCGCGGCGCCCTGTGCGGCGAGGCCGTCGATGAGGGCGATCAGGTCCTCCTTGCGGCCTCGGTCCATGCCGCGGGTCGGCTCGTCGAGGGCGACGAGGCCGGGGACGCCGTCGCCGTCGAGGCGGCCGGCGAGGGCGATCGCGAGGGCGAGGCGCTGGCGCTCGCCGCCGGAGAGGTCGCGCGGGTCGGCATCGATCGCGTGCTCCATCCCGACCGCTCGCAGAGCGGCTAGGCCGGGGGCGCCGGGGAGCTCGTCACCGACGCGCTCGCGGACGAGGTAGTCGCTCGGGTTCTGGGTGAGGAGCGCCATGCGGTCGGCGACGGCGCGGCCGGCGACTGGATCGAGAAGGCCGGCGGCGGCGCGCAGCAGGGTGCTCTTGCCGGCGCCGTTGCGGCCCATCAGCGCGACCCGCTCGCCGGGAGCCACGGTGAGGTCGATGCCGCGGAGGACGTCGCGGGAGCCCTCGCCGTCGTCGAGCTCGACCCAGAGATTGGCCGCGGTTAGGGCGCCATTTTCGCGGCGTTTGCGGAGTGCGGCGAAGCGCGAGGGACGATCGGTGGGGAGAGATTCGCCCGCCCCACCCTTCCCCGGGTGGGGGACAGCGGTGGCGGCGGCCTCGACCGGCCACATCCCCCGCTCCCCCAGCACCCGTCGAGCGTCGCGAACGCCGACCGGCAGCGGCTCGATCCCGGCCAGCGAGAAGAGCCGGGCCGCGGGCGTCATCAAGGTCGGGTCCGCCTCCCGCGTCCAGGCGAGGAAGTCGCGCGGCGCCCCGTCGAAGCCGATCCGCCCGCCCTCGACCGCGACCACCCGGTCGGCCGCCGCCAGGCACCGCTCGAGCCGGTGTTCGGCCAGCACCACCGCCACCCCCCACTCCTCGTTCAGCCGCCGGAGCAGCCAGATCAGCTCGTCGCCGGAGACCGGGTCCAGCTGCGAGGTCGGCTCGTCGAGCAGCACCAGCCGCGGCCGCGTCACCAGCGCCGCCGCCAGCGCCACCCGCTGCAGCTCGCCCCCCGACAGCGTGTCGACGGCGCGCCCGAGCAGGTGCGGGATCGCCAGCGCCAGCGCCACCTCCTCGACCGCCCGCGCCCGGTCGCCGGGCCCGTCGCCACGCATCTCCAGCGGCAGCTCGATCTCCGCCGCGACCGTCGTCGACACCACCTGCGTCTCCGGGTCCTGCGCCAGGTAGCCGACCGCGGCGGCGAGCTCACCCGGCCCGGCGGCGATCGCATCCATCCCGACCACCTCGACCCGCCCACCGACCTCGCCCCCGTGAAAGTGCGGCACCAGCCCACAGGCGGCGCGCAGCAAGGTCGACTTGCCCGAGGCCGAGCGCCCCGCGAGCAGCACGAACTCTCCCGGCGCGACCTCGAGCGAGACGTCGAGCAAGGCCGGCGCCGCGGCGCGCGGGTAGGTGTAGGTCAGGCCCTCGACGGCGAGCGCGGGCGCGGCGCCGCGACGGATCGCGAGCTCAGACACGCTGAGCCTCCTTCAGCGACGGCGGCAGCCCCGTCGCCCGCACCGGCACGGGAGCGTTCGCACTTCTCCGCGCTATCCGCGGCTTTCTGCGAACTCTCAGCGGGGCCAGGCCACTCGCGAGCACCACCGCGCACACCGCCAGCGTCGAAGCTCTGGTCCCGATGTAGATCCGCGGATAGGCGTGGAAGTCGTCGGCGCCGATCACCTTGCCGACGATCGCCGCCGCCAGCACCACCACGGCTACCGCGTAGAAACGCGCGTCGTGGCGACTCGGCTCGCGCCGCCGCGCACCCCGTGGCCCGCCGAGGCTGTACCCGCGCAGTTCAAGCGTCGCCGCCACGTCGACCGCGCGGTCGAGCGAGCCGGCGAGGAGGCGCCGAGCCAACGGGCCGCGACCGACCGGCGCCGCCCCTGGTCCGCGCAGCTGCGCCGCGTCGCGCAGCCGACCCGCGTCGGCCGCCGCCACCGGGACGAGCCGCGAGACCAGGCTCGCGGTCAGCGCCGAGCGCGCGGCCACCGGCCGCAACGCCCGCAGCACCCGGTCGGGGTCGACACAGGCCGAGTAGACCGCGAAGGCGACCATCGTCACCGCCGCCCGCAGCCCGATCGAGACGCCGGCGACGATCGCCTCCAGCGTGATGTCGACCTGGCCGAGCAGCGGCCAGTGGCCGAGCCGCGCCAGCACCGTCTCACCACGATCGACGACCAGCGCGTTGACGACGACGATCAGGAGCGCCAGCCCGAGCCCCATCCGCAGCGCCGCCCGCACCGCCGAGTACGCCCCGGCCAGCCACCCCGCCATGCACGCGGCGAGCCCCGCGGCGACCAGCACCAGCGGGTTCGAATAGAGGAAGGCGACGACCACCAGCGCACCCAGATAAGAGACCGCGGCCCCGACCCGGGCCTGCTGCAGCGGCCCACGACGGGGGATGTAGGCGAAGGCAGATCTCATCCAGATCCCGAGCCGAGGGGCAGCGGCGTCACCGTGCCCGCTTCACTCGCCACCGCGAAATGGTCGCGCAGGTCGGCGGTGTCGAGGCTGGCGGCGGCAGCCTGCACACCCGCGCCCGTCACCCCGGTCACGAGCCAGACCGGCGGCCCTTCGAAGTGGCGCGTCGCCGCGACCAGCCCCGCATTCGCGCCGAACGTGCGCGCCTTGGTGCCGTCTTCGTCAAGCCCGACCAGCCGATCCGTGCCTTGGGACGATTCGAATTCCGCGTAGATGCCGCTTTCCCCCGGACCCTTTTCGACCAGCCCAGCCGCAGCATCGGACCGCACCTGGGACCACGGCCCCACCAGCACCCGGATCGCCGACTTCGGGCTTCCCGACGCCACCTTCACCCCTTCGCCTTCGAGCGCCTTCGTCACCGTCCCGCATGCCGCCCCACCGCCCTTGCATTCGACGACGACCACCGGCGCGTGCCCTTCCCAGCCAGTCGTGAACGGCGCCGGCCAGGAGCCGACCACCGCCGGCGCGCCCTCGCTCGCCGCCCAGTTGTGGATGTCCCACCAGATCTTCTCGCCGCCTTCGAGCGGCACTTCGGCGGCGCCGGTCGGCGAGATCACGCCGTTGACCCAGAAGAACCAGTCGTACGGGTGCCCGCCGCGTTCACTTTCTTCGAGGCCGTCGATCGACTTCACGTAGCCGCCGCCGTAGCGCGTTTCAATTTCGGTTTCGCCTTCGAGGAAGCGCATGACCGTGTCGGATTCGTTCGCTTCGCCTGATGCTTCGACGAGCTTCGTCGCGCCGAAGTCACGGGTCACGGTGAGGTCGACCGACCCCACCGTGGAACCTGGGCCCAGCCCGCAGCCGGCGGCCGCGAGCGCCACTCCCAGAAGGAGCAACGCACCCGCGACCGCCGCACCGCGGCGAGGCATCAGCTACCGACGGGGCACTGCGACCCGAGGCAGACCGGAGCGGCCGCCGACGGAATGTCATCGCCCAGCCCGGCGATCAGCGCCGTCGGTTCGGTCAGCGTGATCATGACCTTGCCGTTCTTGTCGGTCGGCCCGATCGCGCCGGTCACCGCCGCGCCCTGCACCGGCCGGTGCTTGCCCTTTTCGTTGTAGGCGTACACGTGGACCGCGAACGGCACGCCGGGGGTCGCCTGCTGCGGCGCGCTGACGACCAGCTCTTCGGGATACGGGTAGCTCGGCGCGAGGTCCCAGAGGATTTCGTCGCCGGCCTTGATCTTGGCCTTGTTGCCGCTCACCGCGGCGCCCTTGTGGTTGATCTTCAGGAACCAGGACGCCTTGCCCTTGGCAACGCTCTTGCCGACGCCGCAAAGCGCAATGCCGAAGCTGAAGTGGTCGCTGATCGAGAGCGGCGCGAGCCCTTTCACCGTCTGCGCACCCTGCGCGAGGAGCCCGAGGGCGGTGTTGCCGGGAACGCTGACGGCCTTGCCGCTGCCGCCGGTGCCGGAGCCGAAGCAGGTCGCGTTAGGGCTGGTCTTGATGGAGGCGGTCTTGGTCTTGACCAGGCCTTCGCTCAGCACTTCGTTGCCCTGGCCGACGACGCGGAGCGTCGCCTGGAAGGCGGAAGCGTTGGCGGTGAAGGCGAGCGTCAGGCAAAGTGCCAGCGCGCACGCAATTACGGTACGAAGTCGAAACGGTCTTGGCATATGAGCCACCCTTTCCTCGAGGGTCGTGTTGGCTGGCCGGGGACAGGTCTCCTGGCTCCCGGGGTTGGGCTGGCGCGCCTTCCCGGGGACGTGTGCGTCCCCAGTGGCCGACACCCCCGCTGGCGGCGTCCGCGACATCCTCGACCCGGTCACAGTGGCGGGACCGCGCCGGTTTCGCACCGGACTTCCCTTGACCACCGACCGTATGAAGGGCCGAGTCTATTAGGCTGCCACCGCCCAGGGAATCCCTGAGCACTGGAGGTCTCTTCGTCCATGGAGGTGTGAATTGAAGCGCTCACGCTTGCGCCGCCCCTCGCCGGCCCTGCTGGTCGCCTGCCTCGCCCTCTTCGTCGCCCTCGGCGGCACGGTCCTGGCGGCGACCAAGATCGACGGACGCACGATCAAGGTGAAGTCGCTCCCTGGCAACCGCGTGGCCGTCGCCTCCCTGCCGGGCAACCGCCTGGCGCCGGGGACGATCCCGGGCGATCGCCTGGCGCCAAAATCGATCAAGGGCGGCCAGATCGACATCACGACCCTCGGCCAGGTCCCGAGCGCCGACCACGCCACCTCCGCCGACTCCGCCCGCCGCGCCGACACCGCGACCGCCGCCAGCCACGCCGCCGACGCGACGAAGATCAACGGCCGGAGCGTGGGATGCGGCGAAGGAGAGCGTGAATTCGCGGGAGCTTGCTGGGATCTCCAGGTGGACCCAAACCCCGCTAACGCACCGGAAGCGGCGGTCGCGTGCGCGGCAATGGGCGGCGAACTACCCAGCCCGCTGGAACTCCTGGCATTCGCCGGGCAAGCAGGAACCGCAGTCGGAGCAGTGGATGAATGGACCGGCGACATCGCGGAAGTTGGCCCGTCGTTTGGAGCCACCGTGGTCTTCTTCAACGCGAGCGCACGACGGCTTGAAGCCATCGATGACTCGTTCGCAAAACATTTCCGCTGTGTGACCCCGCTGCTCCACTAGCCGGCCGACACCCACTACCCTGCCGCGATGCTTCGCCGAGCGGCAGCTTCCGGGGTAGCGGTTCTCGCGCTGCTCGTCTTCGCCGGCGCGGCGCACGCGTCGGCGCGGCAGATCGAGCGGTTCTGGACGCCGGCGCGGATGGCCGCGGCGCGGCCGCTCGAGATGACGGTCGGGCGCGCAGGGCACGCCGATGTCCACCTCGGCCGTCGGCCGCTCGCCGCCACCGCCAGCTACTCGTTGGTGCCGACGCCGGAAACGCCGCCGTTTGCCTGGAACGGCAGGCTCTTCGTCGTCCAGAACGGCGAAGAAGGCTTCTGCTCGGCGACCGCGATCGACTCGCCGTCCCGCCGCCTCGTCCTCACCGCCGGGCACTGCGTCAACACCGGGCCGGATGGTGGCAAGCCGGGCAAGTGGTCGACCGACCTCGAGTTCGTCCCCGGCTTCAACCTCGGCGCCGCGCCCTACGGGACCTTCGCGCTCGAAGGCACGCCGCGCGCGCTCCCCGGCTGGACCGCCGAAGGCAATCCCGACTTCGACCTCGGCGCTTTCCTCGTCGCGCCGAACGCCGAAGGGGTGCCGCTCGCCGAAGCGGTCGGTGGCGGCGCGACGATCGTCACCGACCTCGGCCGCGCGCAACGCTTCGAAACCTTCGGCTATCCCGGTGTCACCGAACGGATGCGGCTCTGTGTCTCGGGATCGGCGGGCCAGGACCCGGTCACCTTCGGCCTCGCCGGCCCGAGCACCGTCGGCATCCACTGCCGCTGGGCCCCGGGCGCGAGCGGCGGCGGCTGGCTGATCGACGGCGGCCAGGAGATCGACGGCATCAATGCCTACATCGAGATCTCCGCCAAGCACCGCACCTTCGGCCCCTACTTCTCGGCGAGCACCGTCGGCCGCCTCGTCGCCGGCCTCTAGCTGTCGAGCAGGTTGCGGTAGTAGCGGTAGTCGCGACGATCCGGGCGCAGGTTCGAGGCGAGCGCCAGGTGGTGGCGGGCGCGGCGTTTCTCCCCGGTCATGCTCAGCGCGCGTCCGAGGCAGAAGTGCGCGAAATCGTTGACGGGGTGGCTCTCGACGACGGCGCCGAACTCCTGCGCTGCGAGCCTGTACCGACCCGCCCGGTAGTAGGCGCGTCCGAGCGCCTCGCGGACCGAGGTCCTCTGCGGTTCGCGGCGGGCGGCCTCGGCGAGCGGCTCGGTCGCGTCCTCGTAGTCACCGTCCTCGAGCAGCTCCATGCCGCGCCGGTAGAGCAGGTAAGTGGGCTCTGCGCCGGGTTCGGGCATCGCCCGATTGTAAAAGCCGTGGGAAGCGGCCTTGTCGACTAGAGCCGGCGGACGCGGACTCGCCGCCGCCGAGCGATATGGACGAAGCGCCGATCGGGGAATCAGAGGTCTAGGCGAAAGACCCAGCGCCGGCCGTCGCGGTCGTCCTCGTCGCGCTCGGGGACACGCCGGTAGCTGAGCGATTCGTAGAGCGCGTGGGCGGCGGTCTGGTACGGGCGGCTCCAGAGTGCGACGGCCTCCGCGCCGAGCTCGCGCGCCCGCTCGGCGCAGCCTTCGACCAGCGCCCGCGCGATGCCCCGGCGGCGCGCCCGACCGGTCACCGCGAGCCGCGCGAGCTCCGCCTCTCCGGTGCCGGCCACCGAGCGCCCGGGGGCACCGGGCGGGTAGAGCGCCGCGACCCCGACCACCGCCCCGGCGTCGTCGACCGCGACGGTGAGGGCGGCCGAGGCGGCGACCGTGAAGTACTCCTGCAGCGAGTAGGGCTCCTGCCGCCCTCCCGGGTCGGCTTTCGCGTAGGCCTCGGTCCAGAGCGCGACGATCGCGTCGGCGTCGTCCTCGTCGGCGTCCCTGATCCTCACCCGCCGCAGGCTAGTCGGCGGCGGTGGCGTCGGCGAGATAATCGAGGACGGCGGGGATGCCGCCGCGCTCGAAGGCGTGGCGCTGGCGGTCGGCGCCGTTGCCGTCGACGAGGATCCGCTCGATCTCCGCCAGCGACCCGGCGCCGCCGAGGTTCTCCGCGTAGGGACGCGCTTCGGCGAGCGCCAGCCTCGCCACCTCGGGCGCGGGAAGCGCCTCGCCGCCGTCGACCATCAGCCGCGCCTCGAGCCCGTACCGGGTCGCCTGGTAGTAGGACTCCTCGAGCGCCTCGCGCTGCAGGTCGCTCACCGTCGGCCGCTCGACCTCGCGCGCCGCCAGCGCCTGGATCAGCGCCCCGAACGCGGCGTTGCCGGCGGCGGTCGGCTGCACGTCCATCCCGCGCACCTCGACCGTGCCGAGCTTCGGATGCGGCCGCACGTCCCACCACAGGTAGGTGTAGTCGTCGACCCCGGCGGCGGCGATCAGCTGGTCGGCGACGGTGAGGAACTCCTCGTAGTCGCGGAACTCGCGCGGCATTTCGAACCGCGGGTAGGCGCGGACCTCGGCCGCGCGGGCGCTGGCCAGGCCGCTGTCGGCGCCGTCGCGGAAGGGCGAGTTGGCGGATAGCGACGCCAACATGGGCAGCCGCCGGCGCATCGCGTTGGCGACCCGGACCGCCGTCTCGGGATCGGGCATGCCGACGTGGACGTGGAGGCCCGACGGCGGCGTCGAGAGCAGGCTCGCCAGGTCCTCCTTGACGACCTCGTAGCGCGGCTTCTTGATCAGTTGCGACTCGCCGCCGTCGTCAGGGTGGATGCCCGCGCCGAGCAGACCGACCCCGGTCGCGCGCACCGCCGTCCGCAGGTCCGACAGCTCGGTCGCCGCCGCCCCCGCGTCGCCGCAGATGCCCGTCTTCAGCTCGATCTGGGCAGCGAAGATCTCGGTGCTGACGGAGCTGCGCGCCACTGGGTCGAGGTCATCGATCACCCGCTCGGCCGCCGCGACGAGCCCGCGCCGGTCATCGACCAGGAGCAGCTCTTCCTCGACGCCGACCGTCAGCGACGGCGAGGCGCCGAAGCGGTGTTCGGGCTCTGCGGCTTGTCTCCCCATCACGTCGCCCCGGAACTCGGGTCCGGGCAGGCTACCCGGGCCTCACGATCCAAACCCGGTCGCCGCCGGCCGGCCCGTGGCGCCACTCCCCGGAAAGCGCACACGCCCTTACCAGCCGAGGAAAATCGACGCAACCAATTGTCTGCGCCATACTCCCGAAAGACGACCGAGTCTTTCCTTTGAAATCGATGATTAGAGGCAGCCGGTCCGTCACGTAATAGAACCGAAATGCCTGCAAACCTCGCCATTCGTCAACTAAGTGTGACAAAAACTTTAAGGGTTCATAGAGAGCCTTGGGAGACGGAAGTGTTTGCAGACAAAACATTTCAATTGCTCTATGCTGCCGCCCCGGAGATGGGGGGCGACCACACAGATGACAACGAACTGCTGATCGCGTTGCGACATCCGCTGCGCCGGCAGATCCTCCGCACGATGGCCGCGACCGACCCGATCAGCCCTCGCCAGATCTCCGACGAGCTGAGAGAGCCGCTCTCCATCGTCAGCTACCACGTGCGCGTGCTGGCCGACTGCGGTGCCGTCACCCTGGTCGACACCGAACCGGTGCGCGGGTCGATGCAGCACTTCTACTCGTCGACCATCGAAGAGGCCTGGGCACTCGCTGTTCTCGGACTTAGCGAGAATGGCGAGGAGCCGACGGGGGGCGAAGACGACGCTCCCGCGGCTTAGGTAGGACAGACGATGGCCGACGAGGAGAACCTGACCAACGAAGCCGAGGACACCCGGATCGAAGCGGCCCTGATCCAGCGCGTCCTCGACCTCCACCCCACCCGCGTCACGGGCGATGAGCTGGTACGCGACCTGGCGGGTGAGGACGCCGACTTCGGCGCCCGCGACGGGATCGAACGCGCGATACGGGAACTGACCGGCGCCGGCCTCCTCCACCGCACCGACGACGGCTTCGTCACCCCGACCCGCGCCGCCGTCCACTTCGGCGAGCTCCTCGACAGCTAGAGGTCAGCCGGCGACGACGAGGTGGCGGAAGTCGGTGCGGAGACGCTCGGCCAGTTCGGCGGCGGCCTCGGCGGCGGCCGGGTCCTCGGCGTCGGAGGCGGTGACCAGGACGACCTCGGTCGCGCGGAAGCTGCCGACCTGGTCTTCGACCGCCTGGACGATGTCCTCGTCGCCGACCCGGGCCTCGGCGACGACGCCGACCTTGGCCAGCGAGGCGACCGAGATCACCAGCGTGTCCTGCGCCGCCCGGCGCGCCGGCTCGAGGTCCGACGCCCAGCGATCGAAGAAGGAGACTCGCGCCGGCGCCAGGACCATCACCTCGGCGAGGTCACGACTGCCATCGACCCCTGCCTCGCCGGCGATCGCCGCGGTCGTCGCCGGATCCTCGACCGCCTGACTCACCACGACCAGCAGCCGCCGCCGCAGCGACGGGTCGGGCGCGTCCCCAATGCCACCCCGCGGCCGCAACCCGACCGCCCAGATGATGAGGAGCAAGCCGACCAGCGCACCTGCCGCGAGGCCGACCCCCGGCCCCCCGACCAAGAACCCGCCGATGATCAAGACGACGATCGCCCCGACCCACACCGGCAGCTTCCAATATGCCACCGGGTAAGACTGTCAGGGCGGTCGCCGCCTCGCATTCCTAGGTCAGAGAACCTTCACTCTCCGCCTAGGGAAATCGCTCCGTGTATCAGGAGCCCTTGGTGACCGCTGCAGGAACCAAACGGACCTGCGAAGTGCCCATCCGCACTTTGCCCTCCTAGTTCGTACTTCTTTCCCTGTTTCCCTTGCCACCGCTATCGCGGTGATCTGTCCTTTTACTCCATCGGTTTACAGCAATCAAGTTCAAACCGGTAAAAACACACAACTAAACGAGAATTTAGGATCACTTCTGGATTTCTTGATTTGGAGTGTTTAAGGTCCTTAAATCGGACGTGCCACCCTTGTCAAACGACCGAAGGAAGCCCCCCAATGCCAAAAACCAAGAAGAAGGACGGCGTCGAACAGATCGTCGCCAAAGCCTTCGCGCATCCGCTGCGCGTACAGATCCTGATCATTCTGAACGAGCGCGTAGCCAGCCCTAACCTGCTGGCCCAGGAGCTCGACCAGAGCCTCAATCTGGTCGCCTACCACGTGCGCGTGCTCGAGAAATACGACTGCATCGAGCTGGTCGACACGAAGCAGCGCCGCGGCGCCACCGAGCACTTCTACCGTGCGACCCGCCGCCAGTTCCTTTCCGACGCCGAATGGGCGCGGATGCCGCAGAGCCTCCGGCCCGGCCTCTCCGGCGCGATGCTCAAATCCGTCTTCGACGACATCGAGGAGGCCGTCAAAAGCGGCTCCCTCGACGAGAAAGAGGACCGGCACCTGAGTCGGACGCCGATGGTCGTCGACAAAGAGGGCTGGGACCAGACGACGGCCCTGATGAACGAAACGCTCGACAAAGTGATGGACATCCAGGCCCAGGCGCAGGCTCGCCTCGCCAAATCAGGCGAGGACGGGATGACGACGAAGGTGGAGCTGCTCCACTTCCCCTCGCCTAAGCCCTCCTGATCCGCGCGGGCGAGGCTTCCGGCCCCGCCCACCACCGGCGCCGCTCACTCGAGCGGCGCCGAAAGCGGGAGGCTGACTTAACTCAGGCGCTGAGCGGCGCCGCGGCCTCCGGCGTCGCGACGATGAAGGAGAAGGTCTCCTCGAGGTAGAGGTGCACCTGGTCGGCGTCGTGGTGGTCGTAGCCGATCGAGAGATCCTGGCCCGATTCGAACAGGAAGTCGCCGCCACGCAGGCTCATCGTCACCGCGCCGCTCAACCCCGGTGCCCAGACGATCTGCCCTCCGTCGAGGATCTTCCGCAGGTGGTCGAGCAACGGATAGCCGCCGTGCTCGGCGGTCTCGATCACCTTGATGTACTCGTCGGGACCAAGCGCCAGGCCATAGGGGCCCTCGACCCCCGCCTCGCGCAGCCCCTCGATCGCCCGCGCGACCGAGCGCGGATAAGCGTCGGCGCTCGCGCCGAGCGGCTCCGGCTCGAACGGGGAGGACTCGACCACGCCCTGGATCCCGGCTTTCGCCCAGCCGTTGAAGACGGCGCTGTTCTCGGCGATCGCGATCTGATGGGCGGCGAGGTCGAGCGACTCGAGGTCGACGTCGACGGCGCCGCGGTCGTCGTCGCGCATCTCCGAACGCGAGACGGTGAAGTCGACCCGCACCTCGACCAGCGGCAGGACGCGGCGCTGCAGCGCCTTGACGCCCTCCTCGCCGACCTCGACCGAGTCGACCCGCCCGAGGTTCGTCGACGAGTGCTCCCAGCCCTGCGGCCCGACGAAGTCGACCAGCCGGCGTGCCGCCAGCGGCCCCGCGAGGCGGTCGCGCGCCTCATCGTCAAGCAGCTTCCAGTTCGAATCGGTCAGCGGCGCGTGGCCGCGCAACAGGTGGTTCATCGTCCCACTCCTTTCATGCTGCCGATCCCAAGCGAGCCTTCGCCGCCAGCCATCGGAGCAACCAGCTCGTCGTCGTCATCATCGCCCTCGGACGCCGCCTCGGCCTCCTCGCCGTGGTCGACGATGTCACCCTCCTGAAACAAGACGCCCTCGGCGATCTCGCGCCAGCGCGGTACCTTGCGTAGGAGGAACTCGAGGTCCATCGAGAAGTGCTTGAACTCCTCCCCCTGGGCGTCGTGCATGATCGCCCGGGCGTCGGCGTCGGGCTCGATCGAGAGTCGCTGCTGGTACCAGCCGATCGCCTGGCACTCCTCTTCGAGCGAGGCGCAAAGGCGGGCGAAGGTGCGGGTCTCGGCGGAGAGCTCCTCCGGCGGCTCGTGGTACTGGTCGAATCCCATCTGGCCTCCTTGGCTTGTGAGGGGCGGAGCAGGTCAGGAACCCACCCCGCGAGCTTATTCAGTCGATTCCGGCAGCGGGTCGCACGGTTCCCAGGGTTGGCCGAACAGTTCGACGTTCTTGCGGATCGAGGAGAAGTCGAGCGCTTCGGCCTTGGCGCAGAACTTCGAGGTCGGCAGTTCGTACTCGGCCTCGAAGACGGCTTTGTCGGCATTGATGAAGGGCTTGTAGTAGCCGCATTCGTTGTACTGGAAGCACTGCTCGACGATCGCGAAGTCATAGTCGCCGACCAGCTGCGCCGCCTGCTTCGGGTCGTTCTTCAGCGCCACCGCCATGCCGCGTTTGTGGACCTGGCTGGCGATCCAGCGGTTGTAGCGAAGCTGGTCGGCGCGGGTCAGCGGGAAGCCGGTGTCGTTTTCCCAGCCGTTGATGTTGTCGGGCTCGATAGCGTCGAAGCGCTTGTGGGCGCAGAGGTCGAACCGCTTTTCCATGATCGCGGCGAACTCGTGGAAGTGACGGATGTCGAGCCAGCGCTCTTCGGGATAGCCTTCGTAGCGCTTCCCCAGCACCGATGAGGGGAACTTGCCGGCGTCCGGTCGGTATTCCTCCCAGCTGCCGACGTCGACGTAACAGATGGCCTTGGCGCGGTGACGATGGATCGCGCGGACATCGCCGACCGTCGATTCGAAGGCGTCGATGTCGTAGACGTCGGCCCCCGGGGTGAGCTGGAACTTGCCCTGCAGCTGCCACTGCCAGGCGCCGGTCTGCGCCTGCGGGTGCCAGTGGCCCTTGGTCGGGAAGCCGCCGACCGCGCCGGCGGTCGGGGCGAAGGCGAGGCCGAGCAGGACGGCGCAGAAAGCGACCAGTGGCAGGAGCTTCTTCATGAGTTTCAACCTACCCCGCGGAGTTGGTTGGGCAACCTTGCCCATGGGTACGGACTTTCCGGTGACCGAGACCGAGGTGCAACACGAAGAGGGGACGATCGAGACCAAGGTTCCGGCGCGACTCGACCGCCTGCCGTGGTCCAAATGGCACTGGATGATCATCATCGGCCTCGGCACCGTCTGGATCCTCGACGGGCTCGAGGTGACGATCATCGGCTCGATCGGCGACCGCCTCACCGAAAGTGGCTCGGGCATCTCCCTCGATGCCTCGCAGATCGGCAGCGCCGCCGCCTTCTACGTCGCCGGCGCCTGCGTCGGCGCCCTCTTCTTCGGCCAGCTGACCGACCGCTTCGGCCGCAAGAAGCTCTTCCTCGTCACCCTCGGCGTCTACATCGTCGCGACGATGGCGACCGGCCTCGCCTGGACCCCCGCCTACTTCTTCGCCTGCCGCTTCGTCACCGGCATGGGCATCGGCGGCGAGTACGCGGCGATCAACTCGGCGATCGACGAGCTGATCCCGGCGCGCGTGCGTGGCCGCGTCGACCTGACGATCAACGGCTCCTACTGGGTCGGCGCCTCGTTCGGCGCGCTGCTCACGGTCCCGCTGCTGAACACCTCGATCTTCGCCGAGGACTTCGGTTGGCGGCTCTCATTCCTGATCGGCGCGGTGCTCGGGGTCGGCATCCTGATCGTCCGCCGCCACGTCCCCGAGAGCCCGCGCTGGCTCTTCATCCACGGCAAGAACGACGAGGCCGAGCAGATCGTCGGCGAAATCGAGGAGCAGGTGGAAGGCGACACCGGCGAAAAGCTGTCGGAGGTATCCGACGACGAAAAGCTGACGATCCACCAGCGCGCGACGATCCCGTTCCGCGAGATCGCCGCGGTCGCCTTCAAGAAGTATCCGAAGCGGACGATCCTCGGGCTCTCGCTGTTCGTCGGCCAGGCCTTCCTCTACAACGCCGTCACCTTCGACCTCGGCACGATCCTCGGCGAATTCTTCAACGTCGGCTCCGGCCAGGTGCCGCTCTACATCGCCGTCTTCGGCGCCTCGAATTTCATCGGCCCGCTCACCCTCGGCCGGCTCTTCGACACGGTCGGCCGGAAAGTGATGATCTCGCTCTGTTACCTCACCTCGGCCGGCCTGACCGCGGTCCTCGGCATCGTGCTTCTCTCGACGACCCCTTCGACCTTGGTCTTCATGGCCTTCGTCCTGGCGATCTTCTTCTTCGCCTCCTCCGGGGCCAGCGCCGCCTACCTGACCGTCTCGGAGATCTTCCCGATGGAGAGTCGCGCCCTCTCGATCGCCTTCTTCTACGCGGTCGGCACCGGGCTCGGCGGGATCGTCGGACCGCTGCTGTTCGGCGAACTGATCAACACCGGCGACCTCTCCAAGGTGGCGATCGGATTCCTGATCGGCGCGGTGGTGATGGCGATCGGCGGGATCGCCGAGATCTTCTTCGGGGTGAACGCCGAGGGCAAGACGCTGGAGTCGATCGCCGCGCCCCTGAGCGCCGCGAAAGGGCGCATCAGCAAACGAAAAACTGGCCCTGAAGCGGGATCGGGTTCCGAACCACCTGCCGCTATCGTGTGACCGACGGCGCCCCCGGTCGCCGGGCGCTGCATGGTCATCCCGAGACCCCTGGGCAGCGCCGACCTCCGGCGGCACAGTCCATGGCTTCGAACAGCGACGAGACACGACCCGTTCCCGAGGGGGCGCCCGATGGGCCAGGCGAGGGACTGGCGCCCGAGGCGCTGCTCTGGCGTCGGCTGCGCGATCAGCGCGACCCCGCCGCCCGCGAGGAGCTGGTCCGTCGCTACCTCCCCTTCGCCAAGAACCTGGCGCTGCGCTACCGCGGCGCCTCGGAGTCCTTCGACGACCTGCTGCAGGTGGCGAACCTCGGCCTGGTCAACGCGGTCGACCGCTTCGACCCGGTCCGCGGCACGCCCTTCGCCGCCTTCGCCTCCCCCACCATCCTCGGCGAACTGAAGCGCCACTTCCGCGACCGCGTCTGGACCGTGCGAGTGCCGCGCGGGCTGCACGACCGGATGGCCGAAGTGGAGAAAGCGACGACGACGCTGACGGTCGAGCTGCAGCGCTCGCCCTCGGTCGGCGAGATCGCGACGAAACTGGAGATCGAACCGGCCGAAGTGCTCGAAGTGCTGGAGGCCAACCACAACCGCCGGCCGCTGTCGCTCGACCGCCCAGTCGGCGGTGAAGACGACGAATCGCCCGCCTCGGAGTGGGTCGGCGACGAGGACGAGGGCTACGAGCTGATCGACGACAAACTGGCGCTCGAGGGCGTGCTGCCACAGCTAGACGACCGCGAACGGCTGATCCTGCGCCTGCGCTTCGTCGAGGACATGACGCAGTCGCAGATCGCCGAGCAGATCGGCCACTCGCAGATGCACGTCTCGCGCATCCTCCGGCGCACTCTCGAGCGGATCCGCGAAGAGGTCGCCGAACAGGAAGACGAAGCGCGCGACTAGGCCGCGGCGGCGATGCCGACGACGAGGTAGTCGCCGTCGCCGTCGCTTTCGGTGCGCACTTCGTCGGCCAACGTTTCCAGCGAGCCGCCGACGTCGGGCAGCGAGAGGCTCTCGCGCAGGCTCTCCGCCGCGCCACTGCGCATCGGCCCAACCTTCAGCTCGACCCCGTCGGGGCGGTCGGCGATGCTCAGCTGCACGTAGCCGTTGTCGAAGCCGCGCGGCGCCGCCGCCGAGATCGCGTCGGCGAGCAGCATCGCGTCGGAGATCCGGTCGACGGTGATCTCGTGACGGGCGGCAAGCGCGGTCAGCGCCCGGCTCAGCACCGGCGCGAGGAGCTCCGGTGGCCCGACCCGCAGTTGGGTCGCCTCGGGCACCGGCGGGCCGTCGGACCGGTCGGCATGGCCGTCCTCGGCAATCGCCCGCGAGCGCAGCGGCAAGTGCATGCGGATTTCGGTCCCCCGCTCGACCCCACCGCTGATCTCGAAGCTCGAGGAGAGCGCCGCGATCAGCGCCAGGCCGATCCGCAGGCTGGGCCGCTCGACGCCGGGTCGCGGGCTGATCCCACGGCCGTGGTCCCGCACCGCCACCGTCAGGCCGCCCTCGCCTGGCACTGCCTCGACCTCGAGAAGGCCGACCTCACCCTCCGGATAGGCGTGGACGACGACGTTCATGCAGGCCTCGGTGACCACAGTCTTCAGGTCCGCGGTCGCCGCCTCGTCCATTCCGATCTGATCGGCCAGGCCGGCCAGAGCGTGGCGCACCACAGCCACATTCTCCGCCCGCGCCGGTAGCGACATCTGCAGTCCTGATGGATCGACGTTGTTCGTGCTCAAGTTTTCTGTGGTCCCCAGCTTGACGGAGAGGGTGGTGCCGACGGTCGCGAAGAAACTACCGGCCCCGCGTGGGCCCTGATACCCAGACCCACCCCTCGCAAACGAAGGGAGCGCGCCGCCGCCGTGCTGCGCTAGCATCGCGACCAGTGGGTCCCGCGCCGTTTCAAGCATCCGCCTCCGAGCTGGAAGGGGGCGTCCGACTTCTCGAGGTTCATGGCGAGTTGGACCTGTCGACGGCCACGCAGCTGGAAGGTCCGCTCGAGGAGGCGGTCGAGTCCGAGGACGCTGCCGTCGTGATCGACCTGGCCGGCTGCCAGTTCATCGACTCGACCGGCATCGCCCTGATCGTCCGCGCCTGGCAGCGGGTCGATGCGTCGGCCGGCAACGGCGGCAAGGGCGGCCTCGTCCTCTGCTGCCAGAGCGAGCAGGTGCGCCGCGTCCTCGAGGTCACCGGCCTCGAGCACTCGCTGCGAGTGTTCGACACGCGCGACGAAGCGGTCGCCGCGCTGCGCGCGTGACACCCGTCACGCGGCGTTATTTTTGCGATTAGCGCGACGGCGGCCGGGTAGCCGACTTTGATGCCCACTCCTAGACGCGATCGCCCGGGTAAACGCCCGAAACTGCCGCGCGAGCTGTTCGAGACGCGCACCCACGCCTGGCAATCGCTGGGCCTGGGCGAGGAGATCGAGACGCGCAATGTCTCGAAGAGCTCGCTGGTCGGGCTCGTCGTCGCTGTCCTGGCGCTGATCGCGACCCTGGTCGTCTACTCGCATCGCCGCCAGATCGCCCCCGGATACGGCGAATGGTTCCGGTTCGGCACCGTGATCGTCCTGGTGATCGTTGGCTCGGCCGCGATCCACTGGATGCTGCGGGTGATCCAACCGCGCCTGTATCGCCGGCTCGACCCGGCGACGGCGGGCACCACCGGTTTCGTCTTCCGCCTGCTGGCGACGCTCGCGGTCGTCGTCGGAGCGCTGAGGATCGCCGGGGTCAACGCATCGACGCTGGCCGTCGGCGGCGCCTTCACCGCGGTCCTCGTCGGCCTCGCCGCGCAGCAGGCGCTGGGTGCGATCTTCGCCGGCATCGTCCTGCAGAGCACGCGGCCCTTCCGCGTCGGCGAACGGGTCCGCTTCGTCGGCGGCGCCCTGGCCGGCGCCATGGAGGGGACGGTGACCTCGCTCGGCCTCTTCTACACGACGCTCAGTCAGGGGGCCGACCGCCTCCAGATACCCAACAACGTGCTTCTGAACGTCGCCGTCGTGCCGCTGCGCGAGCCGGAGAAAGTCGACGTCAAGGTCCGCTTCCCCCGCCACGCGAGCCCCCGTGAGATCGAAGGCCAGCTGCTGCGCACGATCACCGTGCCGACCCGCTACCGACCCGAAGTGCGGCTCGAGGAAATCGACACCGACAGCGTCGTCCTGCGGATCGAGGCGACCCCGTTGCGCACCGAGGACGGCGCCCAGCTGGCCGACGAGGTCCTCGAGGCCCTCCGCCGCCACGACACCGCCGAACACGAGACGGCCACCGGCTCGACGCCACTGCCGGACTAGAAGACGCGGCCGTCTCGTCCACGGCCCGGGCGGGCTGTGGCCGTGGCCGAGACGGCCGAGGGTGCCGGAAGAGTCACGAAGACCCATGGAACGTCACGGTTCCTCCCCGATCCACGCGCCTCTCGCGCGTATCCCGTAACACCCCAATGTTGATGGGCCGAAAACTCCTCCATATCAGGACTTTTCGGCCCATCAACATCCGGCCCGCGCGGAAGGGTGACGAACGTGCCGAACCCTTGACCTTTCCGGCGAAAGCCTCCCGTCCCGGCTGTCGGTGAGAAGCCGCTACGCGAAGACGACGATCGCGAGGTTGATCAGGACGATCAGGGGCGTCCCGATCACGGCGATGTCGCGGAAGAGCTTGGCGAAGCCGCCGCGGTAGCGGACGCTCTCCATCAGCAGGGTGCCGACGACGTTGCACATGTTGACCAGGGCGATCGCGATCGCCAGGCCGATCGCGACGCCGCGCCAACCGCTCGCGGTCCCGCCGCTGGTGGCGACCGCCGCGAGGATGATCGCGATGATCGTCCCGATGATCCCGAGGACGATCGCACCGAGGTCACCGCGGGTCATGTCGGGGACGTAGTCGTTCGAGACCTCGTGGCCCGCGTCGGTGTTGGCGAGGCCGGCACCCGAACTGTCGGTCTTGACCACGTGCTCGCTGCCATCCGGCCCACCGTCGACGACGATCAGTTTCAGCGGCGGCTCGAGCGAATCCTCGGCGTGTTCCCACAGCCCGCCCTCGTACCAGGCCTTGGCGTCGTCGGCGTGGGCAAAGATCAACACCTCGTCCGACGGCCGCGCCAACAACGCGTCCTGGGCGGCCTGGACCGGATCGGGATCGCCTACTTCGAAGCTGATGTCGTCGAGGCCCGCGGCGCGGACCTTGGCGACCACCGAGTCGAGGCGCTTCTTCGCCTCGACCCGCGGCTCATCGATGTCGCCCATCGTGTGGTGGAGCGGGTTGATCTCCACCGCCGGGGCGACGAGGCGGACCTCGGTGGCCGAGCCGTTACCGCTCTGGGAGACCTCTTTCTTCAGCGCGTCGATCGACTCCGGGGAGCCGAAGGCCGGCGTGATGATCGCGATCAGGCTGTGTTCGGCCATCCTCAGTTCACTCCTTCAGTTCACTGGTTCTCGTCCGGCGGAATCGCCTCGTCGGGCTCGCCGTACTCGTCGGGATCCTGCGGCTCCTCCGGCTGCGACAGGCCGTCGGGGAAGCGGTGTTCGTCGCCGTGCTCGGCGATGTCCTCAAGGTCTTTCTCGGCCAGCTCGAAGCCCTCCGACTCGCCCTCGCCGCCCTCGAGCAGCGGTGCTTCGGCGGGGTCGTCGGTGTCGGGCGGAACGTTGCCGCCGATCCCGGCGGCTTCGCGGGCGGCCTCGGCCTCTTCGTCCTCGACGAAGTCCTCGTCTTTCTCGTCAGGGGCTGCGTTCACGAAACTGCTCCAGTCTCCGGAGTGCTCTCGGTCGAGTTGTTGGTCGCGACGTTCGGTGGTGCCGGCGCCTGCGCGATCGGGTCAGCATAGGCATCGTCGCTGCCTCCGGAGCGTCCGAACAGCCAGCCGACCAAGCCGCCGATCGCAACCCCGATCGCGAGCAACGTCACCGAGCGCACCGGCTTGCGCTCGAGCTTCGAGAAGGCGCCGTGGGCAGTGTGCTTCGCGGTCGTCTTGACCGCCTTACGGGCGAGTTTCGTTTTGACTGACATCCCCGCAAGATACCCGCGTTCGCCGGGTCGATAACCGGGGTGCTCAGCCGCCCCCGGTACCGAGGAAGAGGGCGGCGACGTCCTCGTCGGGATGCTTGGCGGCGACCGCCTCCATCTGCGCGGCGATCGCCTCGATCACCGGGATCTCGGCGCCGGCCGCGGCACCCGCGTCGGCGGCGAGGCGGGCGTCCTTGGTCGCCAGCCAGAGCTTGAACGAAGGCGTGTAGTCGCCCTTGACCATCGCCTCGCCCTTCATCCGCATGTAGGGCGCTTCGAGCGGGCCGTCCTCGAGCGCGTCGAGGACGAGCGCCGGTTCGAGGCCGAGCGCGGCGGCGAGGCGGAGCATCTCGGCGGTGCCCTCGGTGATCGAGCAGAGCCAGGAGTTGATGACCACCTTCAGCCTGCTGCCCTCCCCCGCGGCGCCGAGCCAGATCGTCCGTTTGCCGACCGCGTCGAAGAAGGGTTCGAGGAGCTCACGCTGGGATCCGTCGCTGGAGGCGAGGACGACGAGCTGGCCTTCCTCGGCCGGCTTCTTGGTGCCGAGGACGGGCGCGTCGACGTAGCCGAGGCCGCGCTCGCGGGCCAGCTCGGCGCAGCGCTCCGCGCCCTCGACCCCGAGCGTCCCCATCTGTACCCAGACCGCCCCCTCGGACCCGGCGGCGCCGCCATCGGGTCCCTGCATCGCGGCGATCGTCGCGTCGGCGTCACTCAGCATGGTCACGATCACGTCGGCGCCGTCGACCGCCTCGCGGGCGGTCGCGAAGGTCGCCACGTTCTCGACCGCGGCGAGCTCGTCGAGCTTCGACGCGGTCCGATTCCAGGCGTTCACGGGGATGTCGGCGGCGGCGGCGTTGCGGGCCATCCCCTGGCCCATCATGCCCCCCGCTCCGAGGATCGCCACGGCCTTTATCGTCACAGTTTCGTCAGTCTTCGTCATAGGACTGGTATATATCGAGACGGACTTGCCGGCGAGTGCAAAACGCATATAAGCGGTGTGAGTATTCGGCTCTAATAATTGGGTTGCGGGGGCGTCGGCGAGCCGTTGGGATGGCGAGCCTATGCCGACGGAACAGCACTCCCACGACCGCGAGACGATCGACCAGGACCTCGTCCGGGCGCTCGCCCACCCGATGCGGGTGCGGATCCTCGAAGCGCTACAGGGCCGGGTCGCGAGCCCGACCGAACTGGCGCGCGAATTCCTCGAGAGCCTCGGCGTCGTCTCCTACCACGCCAACGCCCTGCTCGAGGTCGAATGCATCGAACAGGTGCGGACCCAGCCCAAGCGCGGCACGATCGAGCACTTCTACACCGCCCGTCCGCGCTCGTTCATCGGCCACCAGGACTGGCGGCGGACGCCGGTCTCGGTCCGCGGCGGGGTGACCGACGAAGCGATCCGCACCTTCGTCGCCAAGGTCGGCGCGGCGGTCGACGCCGACACGATCGACTCGCGTGAGGACACCACGCTGAACTGGATGCCGATGGTGGTCGACGACCGCGGCTGGCGCGAGACGGCCGAGATCCTCGACCGCGCCCTGCGCGAACTGATGTCGGTCGCCACCGACAGTCGCGAGCGCCTCGGCGAGGCCGACGGCATCCCGATCGTCACCGCGATGGCCGCCTTCGAGGCGCCGCCGGGCAAAGGTTAGGCGCGGGCGAGGATCGTTCGCGCGCCGACGTGGCGGCGGGTGACCGGGAGCAACATGAGCACCAGGCCGACCAGACCTGACGAGACGCCGAGCCAGGTCCCGGAGCCGGTGATCAGATCGAACAACAGTCCGACGAGCCCGACCCCGACGGTGACCATCCAGACCCACCTCACCCCTCTGAACAGCAGATAGAGCCAGACAAGGATGAGTACGACGTAGATGATCAGCACCGCCACGGGCGCGTCACCGGAAGCTCGGACGAGAACCATGATCAGGCCAGCGACCGTGAGCACGGCAAAGGCCCAAAGCGTCCAAGGCACCTGCCGCCACGCAATCACGCCCGCAGACTAGTCGCGCCGCCCGCGGATCTCTGAGGGCGGGCCGCGTTCAGCTCGCCCCCGCGACCGCCTTCTGCAGTTCGTCCTTGTTCATGTTCGAGCGGCCGTCGATGCCGAGCTTCTTGGCGTCGTTGTAAAGCTGTTCGCGGGTGCGGCCACCGGGGCCTTTGCCCGACTGTTTGCCGCCACGATGACTCGCCGAGGCGCCGCGTTTGGAACTGCGCGAGGCGCTTTTCGACTCGCCCGAGCGAGCTTTTTCCTTGTTCACCGTGCGCGCCGCGATCTCCTCGGCGCGTTTGGTCGAGCGCCCCTCTTTTTCCTCGCTCTTTTTGACCTCTTTGTACTGACGGTCGCGTTTGCTGCCTTTTTTAACTCCGCGCGGTGGCATCTTGGCCCTCCTTCTCGCAGGTTTTCCTACTCGTCCCCGTTACCCGTTCCGGGTCCGCCTAACAACGGCCGTGGCCAGAGCTTGCGGGTGCGGACGACGTTGGTCTCGGCACCGAGGACGACGAACATCGAGCCGAGGTGGATCCAGGCGAGCAGGCCGATCACCAGCGCGAAGGTGCCGTAGACGGCCGAGGCGTTCTTCACCTCGTGCGAGATGTACCAGCCGCCGACCACCTGGAGGATCTCCCAGCCGATCGTCGCGACGATCACGCCGGGGATCAACGAGCGGCTCTCGACCGTGTCGGTGGTGAGCAGGCGGAAGACGGCGCCGAAGACGAACAGGTTCAACGCCGTCGCGATCGCCAGGCCGGCGATCTTGCCGCCGGCCCCGACGAAGTCGGCACCGCCCGCGGCGAGCCCGGAGACGACGGTCGAGACGACGGCGAGGCCGCCGAGCACGAGGAGCAGGCCGATCCCCCGCAGGCGCGAGCCGATGAAGCCGCGTTCGGCCGACTTCGGCACGCCCCAGCAACGGTTGAAGGTCTGCTCGGTCTCAAGGATGACGCCAAGCCCGGCGAGCACCGAGCCGATGATCCCGACCGCGAGCGCGACGCCCGAGCCGGTCAGGCTGCCGCCCTTCAGCTGGTTGCCGAGGATCGGGAACTGGGAGAGCGTCGAGGTGACGACTTCTTCGCGCAGTTCTTCGTTGCCCGCGAGGATGTAGCCGAGGATCGTCGTCATCAGGAGCAGCAGCGGGAAGAGTGAGAAGAAGGCCCGGTAGGAGATCAGCGAGGCCATGCTGCCGCCTTCGTCCTCGCCGTACTTTTTGACGACGCCCAGCGGGAAGGCCAGCGGCGGCACGCGCTGCTGGAACTCGTCGAAGCGACGGAGTGGCGCCTTGAAATCCATGCGCGGACCCTTACCCCGCGCGGGGACGGACTCAAGCGCGGTCAGTCGATCAGCTCGAGGACCTCGCGCTCGATCTTCTGCCGGGTGCGTTCCGACATCTGCCCCTCGGCCGCGGCGCGGCGGCCGACGTCGATCGTCTCGCCGTCGCGGTAGCGGTCGAAGACGCGCGGATCGATGTAGGAGCGACGGCAGACGGCGGGTGTGTTGCCGAGCGCCGCCGCCACCGTTTTCACGGCGCGGTTGATCGTCCGCTTGGCCGCCGCGTCGGAGGGCGGCTCCTCCTCCCCGGCCAGCGCCGCGGCGGCGAGCACGGTGCCGCTCCAGGTGCGGAAGTCCTTGGCCGAAAATTCCGGGCCGATCGCTTCATGGATGTAGTCGTTGATGTCGACGGAGCGGACGTCGCGCCAGCGCCGCCCTTCCTTCCAGGCGAGCAGGTCCGCCGGCCCGCCGCGCCGCCTGCGCATCGTTTCGAGCGCCGCCACCGCGTCGGCATCGCCGATCGCCTGGATCCTCCGCTGGTTGCTCTTCGCCGGGAAGTCGAAGACGATCTCCTCGCCCTCGCGGTGGACGTGCTCGCGCCGCACCGTCGCCAGGCCGTAGCTCTCGTTCGCCTCGGCGTATTCCTCGCCGCCGATGCGGAAGAAGCCGAGGTCGAGTAGGCGGACGGCGGTGGCGAGGGCGCGCTCGCGCGGCATCCCCTCGAGCCCGATGTCGCGGCGCACCGCCCGGCGCAGCTTCGGCAGCGCGGCGGCGAACTCGCGCATCGCCGTGTACTTGCGGGTGGCGCGCCGGCGTTCCCAGCGCTCGTGGTAGCGGTACTGCTTGCGCCCCGCTTCGTCGAAGCCGGTCGCCTGGATGTGACCCATCGGGTCGGGGCAGATCCAGACGTCGCGCCAGGCCGGCGGGATCGTCAGGTCGCGGATCCGCGCCAGCGTCTCCTCGTCGGTGATCACCGTGCCATCGGCGTCCTCGAAGGAGAAGCCCTTGCCGCGTTTGCGGCGGTGGATGCCGGCGGCCGAGCTGTCGGCGCGGCGCAATCTGCCGGAGCTCGTCACCCGGGGAAAGTCCCCGGCGGGAGCGGCGACTAAACGGCGGCGAGGACGGGCTCGAAGCCCTCGATGCGAACGGTCACGAGACCGTGGCCGCACTCGCAGGCGATCGCGTCGACCTCGCCGAGCTCATCGACCCAGAGGGTCAGCTCCGCGTCGCAGCGCGGGTCCGAGCAGACGAGTTCGACCTGGAACATATGACCAAGGGTGGCGCCGGCATCGGACGGAGGGGGTCGGACGGCCCACGGCACGGGTCCGGCGGGTGCGCCGGCTAGCCTGGGACGGTGATTCCGTCAGACGAGGAGATCCTGCGGGCGATCGTCGCCCTCGGCGACGACGGCTTCGTCCCCCGCCACCAGCTGGTCGCCCGCTTCCGCGGCCAGGGCGAGCGCGACATGCGGCGGGCGATCGGCCGCAGCGCCCGCCGCGGCCTCCTGCTCGAGCGCAAGGACCCCGAAGGCCGCAGCTTCGTCGCCGTCTCGACCGAGGGCTGGCAGGCGCTCCGCAGCG
>JAOPZF010000103.1 GCA_025964255.1 Solirubrobacterales bacterium
AACCGGGCCAGATCTACCGTGATCGCGAGACCGGCGAGGAGATGTTCCCCGTCGCCAAGGTCCTGCCGCTGGCGCCCTCGTCCTCGTCGCTGCCCCGCAGCCCCGAGAACCTCCGGGCCTGCCGCCGCTGCGACCAGCTGATCGGCCTTGATGTGTCGGATTGCCCGTACTGCGGCCTCCGCCAGGGCGCGCTCTAAGCGCGCCCTATTCGGTCGTCGTTTCCGGCGTCGCTTCGGTTTCCGTGGCTTTCGGGTTTTTGACCAGCGTCGCGGTGTAGAGCAGGCGGGCGTTCGAGTAGTAGCAACCGTAGGTCTTCGTCTTGCCGACGCCCTGCTGCGGGTTGCCGTTCTGGATGTCTTCCTTCGACGAGCAGTGTTCCGGCAGGCGGCTGCCGCGCCAGGGGTTTTCGCTGGAGACGTTGAAGGCGAACATCGGGGCCCAGGTCGGAACGGTGAGGGCGACGACCTGGCCCTGGAGGACCGTCAGCGGATGCTTGAGGGCGAAGACCGGGGTCGTGCCGAAGTAGGGGTTGAGGACCTCGAGCGGGCTCTGCCGTACGAGCGTGTACTGCGGCGGGTTGGTGCCTTCGACCGGTTTGAGGATCCCGATCCGGGCCTCGGACGGTTCGCCGAGGAATTCGTTGAAGAAGGCGACCTCGTTGGTCGTCGTTTCGGTTTCCGTGCTCGAAGGCTTTGCGAGGGTGATCGACCAGGCGACGATCTTCCCTTCGTAGGGCGCCTCGTACGGTTTGGCGATCCCGTCGGCGATCGACTGGAAGCCGCTTACGTGTCCCTCCACGCGGCAGGGGGTGATCTCGACGTTGTTGACGATTTTCCCGGGGCAGGAGGCCGGCGGCGTTTCCGCGGTCTGGCCGAGAACGGTCACGGTGAGCGGCGCCGAGTCGGCCGCGCCAGGGGCGGCGACCGCGACCAGCACGGTGAGGCAGGCGGCGAGGGCGAGCGCCAGGAAGGCGCGGCGGCGGCTGATGGTGGGCGATGCGTCCATGAGTAAGCGCTAACACGACCGGGCGAGGCCAGTTGCGGCGCCAATCTTTACGGTCTGCGCGCGCTCATGCAGCGCGATCGGGTCGTTCGCAAGATCTTGGCCGGCCGGGTCGGCCCGCGCTGTAGCCTCCGCCACCGCATGGATGACGCTCAACGCGCGCTCACCGAGGCCGAGCGCGTACTCCGGCAGAACTGGCGTGAAGGCGCCGCCGAGGGCGTTCCCTACGCCTACACCGAACCGAGCCCTGGGCGCTACCCGTGGCAGTGGTACTGGGACTCCTGCTTCGCGGCGATCGTCAACCGCCGCTTCGAGCCCTCCCGCTCGCGGGCCGAGCTCGAGAGCCTGCTTACCGCCCAACGCCCCGACGGCTTCCTCGGCCACACGATCTTCTGGCACCGCCCGGTCTCCGGCGTGCGGCGCGCCTTCTACAACGTCGCCACCCGCACCGCCCGGCAGACCGAGACGATCCAGCCGCCGCTCTTGGCCTGGGCTTGGCGGCTCGCGGTCGGCGACCCGGCCGAGGAACCGCGGATCGGCGCCCAGGCCGACTGGCTGCTCGCCAACCGCGATCTCGAGGGCGACGGGCTGCTCTGGATCGTCCAGCCCGACGAGTCGGGCCTCGACGCGTCGCCCAAGTTCGAACCGGTCTGGGGACGGCGGGCCGACGGCCGCCTCGGCTTCCCGATCCTGGTCGAGCACAATCGCCGGCTCGGATGGGACGCGCGGCGGATCCGCGACGCGGGTGGGCCGGTGCTCTGCGAGACGCTGGTCAACACGCTCTGGTCGCTGTCGCTGCAGAGCCTTGACAGGCCTTCGGCGACGCCGGCGCTGGTCGAGCGGCTCTGGGACGAGGAGCGCGGCCTCTTCGTCGACGAAGCGCAGCCGGGCGGGCTGCGGCCCGAGCCGGTGACCTGGGCGAGCCTGGCGCCGCTGGCGCTGCCCGACCTGCCCGAGGCGATCGGCCGGCGGCTGGTCGAGGAGCACCTGCTGAACGCGGACGAGTTCCTCACCCCGGTGGCGCCGCCGTCGGTCTCGGTCTCCGATCGCACCTACGAGCCGGGCGGCGGCCGCGGCCCGATCCGCCGCTACTGGCGTGGGCCGACCTGGGTCAACGCGGCCTGGCTCGTCTGGATCGGGATGCGCCGGCTCGGCTACCTCGCCGAGGCCGAGCATCTCGCGACGGGCGTCATCGGCGCCGTCGCCCGCTCCGGCCTACGCGAGTACTACGACCCCCGCGACGGCCGGGGACTCGGCGCCCACGAGTTCGCCTGGTCAGCCCTCGTCGCCGAGCTTGCCGAACCAGTCGAGGCCGACCTACCGCTTCAAAGGGACGGCTGACAAGGACGCAGGGTAGTGAGCCGAGGGGAGCGCACAGTTAGTGCGTGACCCGAGGCGAGCGACCGAGGACGCCGTCAGGCGTTCATTTGTAGCGGTAGGTGATTCGGCCGCGGTCGAGGTCGTACGGAGACAACTCGATCTTCACGCGGTCGCCCGGGAGGATGCGGATGTAGTGGCGGCGCATCTTGCCGGAGATGTGACCGAGCACATCGTGGTCGTTGTCCAGTTTGACCCGGAACATCGTGTTGGGAAGAGCCTCGGTGATCTCTCCCTCCATTTCGATCTTTTCCTCTTTAGACATGCGACGTAAGCGTATCTCACCCACGCAGCAAGCCGAGCGCCCCGTCGCGGTCGGTGACCTCGCCGGCGTACTGCGCGGCCTCCAACTCGGCCAGCTTCTCGCCGATCGCGGGGCCCTCGAGGCCGAGCTCGGCGGCGACCTCGTCGCCGCGCAGGAGCGGCCGCGGCGGCCCTTCGCGGTGCCAGTCGAGCCCCGCCGCGACCATCTCGCGAGCCAGATCGAGGTGCGCCTGGACCATCTCGGAACTGGCGACCGGCCCGGCCCCACGAGCCGCCAGGCGGTCGGCGACGGTCAACAGCGTGACGTCGATCGTGACCGGTTCGGTGGCGCGCAGATATTCGTGGACGCGGCGCGGCGGCAGCGGCGCGTCTTTGATCATGAAGCCGAGCCGCAGGTGCTGGAGCGTCAGCGCCTGCAGGTAGCGGGTCAGCTTGCGCGAGGCGCGCAGCCGTCCCATGATCTGGCCGATCGTCTCCGCCCCGACCACGTCGTGGCCGCGGAAGCCGATGAAGCCGTTGATTTCCCCCCGCGTCGCCGGCTTGGCGATGTCGTGGAGGACGGCGCCGAAGCGGAGCGCGGTGGCGCGGTCCATCTCGTCGGCGAGCGGCTCGGCGAGGAAGGCGGCGGCTTCATCGGCCCGGTCATCGCCGACGAACCGGGCCAGGTTCGCCTCGATGTCGAGCGTGTGCTCGAGCACCTCGAGCGTGTGCCCGTGGACATCGAGGTGATGGTTGGGGCCCTGGCCGACGCCCTTGGTCTGCTCCAGCTCGGGAAGGACGACGGCGGTGATCCGCAGCTCGTCGAGGAGCGCGAGGCCGCCGAGCGGGTCGGGGCCGGCGAGCAGCTGGCGCAGCTCGGCCAGCTGGCGCTCGCCGGCGGGCTCGGCGGCGCGGGCGGCGCTCTGGTGGGCGAGCGCGACGGTCTCGGCGTCGACCTTCAGGTTCAGCTGCGAGGCGAGGCGCGCGGCGCGCAGGAGCCGCAGTGGGTCCTCCTCGAAGCTCTGCGGGCCGACGGCGCGGAGCACGCCGCGTTCGAGGTCGATGAGCCCGCCTGATGGATCAATGGCCTCCCCCGCCGCGAGCGGCACGGCGACGGCGCCGATGGTGAAGTCACGCGCGCCGAGGTCGGCCTCGATCGAGTCGCCGCGGAGTACCGTCACGTCGACCTGCCAGCCGCGCGAAGGGGCGACGACGCGCCAGGTGCCGAACTCGGCGGAGAGCTCGAAAGCGTGCTCGCCGAGCGCCCGACCGAGCGCCTTGGCGACGGCGCCAGGGTCGCCGGCGACGGCGAGGTCGAGGTCGGTGACCGGGCGGCCGAGCGCCGCGTCCCGAACGGCCCCACCGGCGATCCAGATGCCATCTCCCCCACCCAGCGCGGCGATCGCCGCCGCAGCTATCGGCGCGGCGCGGAGGTCGTCGGCGAGGCTCAAGCGGCGTCCTCCGAAGAGTGGCGAGGACGGGCGTCGGTCGCGGACATCACCGGCCCTCCCCGGGGACGCGGGGCACGCGGGCGGTGACCCCGCAGGTGACCTCGTAGTTGATCGTCGCGAGGCGGGCGGCGATCTCCTCGGCGCGGATCTCCTCCTCGCCTTGGCGGCCGATCAGCACCGCCTCCGCCCCTGGCTCTACCTCCGTCTCCGAGCCGAGGTCGATCGTCAGGTTGTCCATCGAGATCGTGCCGACCAGCGGGTAGCGGCGACCGCCGACTAGGACGTCGCAGTCGCCCGACAGCGCCCGCCGCACGCCGTCGCCGTAGCCGAGCGGGACGACGCCGACCCAGGTGTCCTCGGCTGCCCGCCAGCGGCGGCCGTAACCGGCGCTCTGTCCGGCCGGGAATCGCTTCACCGCGGCGACGTAGGAGCGCAGCGAGAGCGCCGGCTCGAGGCCGCGCGAGCGCGGGTCGTCCTGGAACGGGTCGAGGCCGTAGATCGCGACACCGCAGCGGGCCATGTCGAAGTGCGAGCGCTCCGAGCGGAAGACGGCGGCGCTGTTGGCGGCGTGGACGGTGATGCCGGGAAACTCGGCGCCGACCGCGGCGGCGACCGGCTCGAAGCGGTCGAGCTGCTCGAAGAAGTAGCCCTCGTCCTCGTCGGGTTCGTCGGCGGTGGCGAAGTGGGTCCAGACGCCGGCCGGTTTGAGGTGCGGATCGGCGTCGCACGCGCGTGCCAAGGCCAGCACCTCGTCCGGGTCGAAGGTGCCGAGCCGTCCCATGCCACTGTCGAACTTGAGGTGCACGCGGGCGGGCCGCCCGCTCGCCCGGGCCCGGTCGGCGAGCACCGCCCGGAAGTCCTCGCCCCAGACCGCGACCTCCGACCCGGCGGCGAGGACCATGTCGAGCTCCTCGACTCCGAGCGCCCCCATCGTCAGCAGCGGCACGTGCTGGAAGCGGCGTCCGATCAGCCTCGCCTCCCCCGCGGTCGCGACGGCGAAGGACGATGCGCCGCCGGCCAGCGCCGCCTCGGCGACCGCGTCGGCGCCATGGCCGTAGCCGTCGGCCTTCACCACCGCGCAAAGCCGCGCCTCGCCCAGCTCGGCCCGCAGGCGTTCGCAGTTGGCGCGCACGGCGCCGAGGTCGATCCGGGCGATTGCCCGCTCCACGGTTCCCTACTCGCCGTCGTCGCCGTCGATGTCGTCGACGACCGCGGCGAGTGCGTCGGCGCGGGTGACCATGCCCGCCAGCCGCCCGTCCTCGTCGACCACCGGCAGGTGGTTGTGATGATGGTCGGCGATTTTCTTCGCCACCCGGTCGGCCGCCTCGTAGGTGCGGACGACGATCGGATCGGCGGTCATCAGCTCGGAGACTTTCGTCGCGAACGCTTTTTCGAGCCGTTTCTCGAAGCCCTTCATCGAGCCGATGAAGACGATCCCGCCCATGATGTTGACGTAGTGCGGCAGGTGTAGGTCGGACTGCTCGTCGGCCAGGATCAGGTCGGACTCGCTGACGATGCCGACGACCTTGCGGTCGGCATCGACCACGGCGACTGCGCCCTGATCGGTCTTCGAGAGCAGGTCGATCGCCGCCCGCGCGTCGTCCTCGGGGATGACGCTGGCGGCGTCGCGATCCATGATCTCGGCGGCGGTCTTCACAGGCGAACGAGGTTATTCGACCCGATCGGCGGGCCGCAGCCCCGCCGGGATCGCGGCGATCACGTCGGTGGCGATCACCGACTCGACCAGGCCGACACGGCGCGCCGCCTCCTGGCCGGCGCGGGCGTGGGCGAACACCGCGGCGCAGGCCGCCGCGAAGGGCTCGAGGCCGCGGGCGAGGAGCGCCGCGGTCATCCCCGAGAGGACGTCGCCGCTGCCCGCCGTCGCCAGCCCCGGCGACGAGACCGCGTTGACGGCGACGCGCTCGCCGTCGGTGACGATCGTGTCGTCGCCCTTCAGCACGACGACGGCGCCGCTCCAGGCGGCCGCCTCGCGGGCGGCGGCGAGCCGGCGTTCGCCGATCTCGGCGGAGTCGCGCTCGAGCAGTCGGCCGAGCTCCCCCGCGTGCGGGGTGAGGACCGTCGGCGCCCGGCGCGCGGCGAGCCGGTCGAGCTGCCCGGCGAAGGCGTTCAGGCCGTCAGCGTCGATCACCAGCGGCGCCTCGATCCGCGGCGCCACCTCGCGGACGAGCGCCAGCGAGTCCCCGTCGCGGCCGAGCCCGGGGCCGAGCACCCCGCCCGCGGCGCGCTCGAAGGCGGCGAGGAGCTCATCGGCGGCCTCGGAGCCGAGACGGCCCGCCGGACCGGCGATCCCTTTCGACATCACCTCGACCTCAGCCGCTTCGAAGGCAGGCTCAAGGTCGGCCGGGACGGCAACCGTCGCGTACCCGGCGCCCGCCCGGATCGCCGCGGTCGAGGACATCCGCACCGCCCCGGTGAGGCCGCGCGAACCACCCGCGATCGTCACCTGGCCGGAGCTGAACTTGGTCGACTGGGCACCGCGGCGAGGGAGCATCGCCAGCACGGCTTCCTCGATCACGCCGGCCGCGGCGGGCTCGGGCGCACCCGCCGGGATGCCGATCGGGGCGACGACCAGCTCGCCGGTCGCCCACTTGCCGGGTGCGACGAAGTGGCCGACCTTGGCGCCGTGGAAGGTGACGGTTACGTCGGCCTCGACCACTGCGCCGGCGACTTCGCCGGTGGCGGCGTCGACACCCGAGGCGACGTCGCAGGCGACCACCGCCGCGCCGCCCTCCTTGGCCGCGCCGATCGCCTCGATCGCCGCCGCGGCGGGCTCGCGAGGAGCGCCGGAGAAGCCGGTGCCGAAGATCGCGTCGACGACCGCGCCCGAACCGGCGAGCCGCGGCGCGATGTCGCCGTCGACCTCGAAGATCGTCGCCGGCTCGAGCCGGCGCAGGTTCGCCCCCGCGTCGGCGCTCAGCGAGTCGGCCGGCCAGAGCAGCAGCACCTCGGTCGGGAAGCCCATCTGGCGCAGGAGGCGTGCCGCGACCAACCCGTCGCCGCCGTTGTTGCCCTTGCCGCAGACGACCCGCACGGGTCCCTCGGGAGCGCACCCCGCCACCGTCTCGGCGACGGCCGCCCCGGCGGCCTCCATCAGCGCCAGCGAGTCGACGCCCTGGTCCCGGGTCGCCCAGCGGTCGGCCGCCCGCATCCCCTCGGCGTCGTAGAGCCCTCGCAGCCACGGTTCCATGGCCACGACCCTACCCGCGCAGCTGTTCCTATCGCCGGCATTCCGGCAAAAGGAACAGCTGGGCGCCCGGGCTACTTCGAGAGGCCGACGATCACCTTCGCGGTCGTCGTCTGGCCCGACTTTTCCGAGCCGACGGCGGCGTAGGAGACCTTTTCCAGGTACGGGCGCGCGGTGGCGAGCTTTTCCGCTTCTTCCGTCGGCAGCGCGGCTTCGAGCAGCTTCAGGCCGGGGCCGCCGTCGATGAAGACGCTGATCGGCGTCGACCCGAGCGTGCTCTTCGCCGCTTCGAAATCGGCCGTCGTGCCGAGCGTCTTGGTGCTCGATTTCAGCGCCCGCGCCGCCGCCTTCGCGCCGTAGGCGATGACGATCTTTTCGCCGGCCGTGCCGAAGATCAGCGGCTGCGAGCCGAGCTTCGACGAGTGCACCGAGAAGCCGGTGATTTCGCCGTTGGTCGCGGTCACGCCTTTGGTCCCGGTCGCCTGCAGCACCAGGCCGATGCCGCCGATCAGCTGCTTGGCTTCGGCGCCGCTCTTGGTTTCGATGACCATCGCGCCGCCGAGGTTCGCGGCGCTCGACCCTTCGACGAAGCCGCCCGCGTCGCCAAGGTTCTCGCCCAGCGATTCGAGGTTGACGCCGATCTGTTCCAGCGCCGCTTCGAGTTCGCCCGGTTCGAATTCCCCGGGGACGCCGGTTTCGCTGAAGCCGTGGATGCCTTCGGCGAAGCTCTTACCGAAGTCGGGGGTGGCGAAGCCAAGCACCGCGGTCGCCGGCAGCGATTCGAGCAGCTTCGAGGCGTCGCCGCTCTGCACCGCGCCTTTGCCGATGTCGGTGCTCACGTCGAGCTCCACCTGTTCGGAGCCAGGGATGATCGTGCCGACCAGGGTCGAGTTCTGCGGTTCGATCTGGATCAGCGAGAAGAACGCCTTCGTTTCGGCGTCGACGCTCTGGATCGAGCCGCCGAGGTCGACGTAGACGCGGCCGACCCCTTCCTCCGGCGCGGCTTCCATCGCCGTCTTGAATTTTTCCGATTCGCCGAGGTTTTCGTCGCCTTCGGAGCTTTCGACCATTTCTTCGAAGTAGGCCTTGGTTTCGCCGTAGGCGAGGTAATCGCCGATCACTCCGACCACCGATTCGTCTTCCGGCTGGACCCAGTACCGGTCGCCTTCGAATTCGCCTTCTTCGGGCTTTTCGTCACCCTTTTCGGCGAGGGTTTCGAGGAATTCTTCGGCTTCGCCGGAGTTCGACGTTTCGATCGCGAAGCCGCCGCCGGTGAATTCACTGTCGCCGTGGATTTCCTTGAGGAAGAGGCCGGCCTTTTCGCCCAGCCACGGTTCGACTTCTTCGCCGAAGTCGATCTTTTCGTTGTCTTCGGTCGCCAGCTTTTCGATTTCTTCAGCGGCGAATTCGCCGACGTTGTCGATCCCGAAGACCGTGGAGGTGAGTTCGTTGATCTGTTCGCTCACCTTCGCTTCCGGGGCGAGGTTGGCTTCGATGTAGACGAGGGCGCCTTCCGGGGCCAGGTTCGCCGGTTCGCCGCCGCTCCCACCGGAGCTCGAGCCGCCGCAGCCGGCGACGGCGAGCGCCGCGGCCATGACCGCCGCGATGGCGAGGAGGACGAGGACGGGAGCCTTCCGGGAAGCGCGCATCCCGGGTTGATACCAGTGCCGCAGCCGGTTTGGATTACTCGACGGTTACGGTCTTCGCCAGATTGCGCGGCTGGTCGACGTTCAGGCCCCGCGCTTTGGCGATGTCGTAGGCGAGCAGCTGCAGCGGCAGCACGGCGAGGATCGGCTGCAATATCCAGTCGCTGCGGGCGACGAAGATGGTCGAATCGGCGACCTCGGCGGCGCGCTCGGAGCCCTCGGTCGCGATCGCGATCGTGTCGGCGCCGCGGGCCCGCACCTCCTCGACGTTGGAGAGCACTTTCTCCAGCACCGGGCTGTCGGTGGCGACGCAGACGACCGGGGTCGACTCGTCGAGCAGGGCGATCGGCCCGTGCTTCATCTCCCCCGCCGCGTAGGCGTCGGTCGGGATGTAGGAGATCTCCTTCAGCTTCAGCGCACCCTCGAGCGCCGTCGGCAGGCCGATGTGGCGCCCGAGATAGAGGAAGAACTCGCGTTTCGCGTGTAGGTCGGCGACGGCGCGGACCGGGCCGGCGACGGACTCCAGGGTCGCGTCGATCTTGATTGGCAGCGCCTTCAGCTCGGCGACGAGCTCTTCGATCCGCGGCACCGGCAGCGTCCCGCGCAGCTCGGCGATCCGCAGCCCGAGCAGGTACATCGCCGCCACCTGGGCGAGGAAGGTCTTGGTCGCGGCGACCCCGATCTCGAGGCCGGCGCGGGTGTAGAGGACGGCATCGGCGTCGCGGGTCGCCTGGCTCCCCATGATGTTGGTGACGGCGAGGACCTTTGCCCCGGCCGACTGCGCGAGGCGCATCGCGGCGAGCGTGTCGGCGGTCTCGCCGGACTGGGTGATGCCGATCACCAGGTCGCCCTCGCCGACCACCGGGTTGCGGTAGCGGTACTCGGAGGCGACGTCCATTTCGACCGGCACCCGCGCCCATTCCTCGATCGCGTACCGCCCGATCAGGCCGGCGTGGTAGCTGGTGCCGCAGGCGACGATGACGATCCGACCGACGTTGCGGAGGTACTCGTCGTCGAGGTCGACGTCGGAGAGGTCGACCCCGTCGACCTCGGGCAGCCGGTCGGTGATCGTCTCGGCGACCGCGTCGGCCTGTTCGTGGATCTCCTTCAGCATGTAGGTCTCGTAGCCGCCCTTCTCGGCGGCTTCGGCATCCCAGGTCACCTCTTCGGAGGCGCGCTCGATCGGGTTGCCGTCGGTGTCGGTGATCCGGACGCCGTCAGCTTCGATTTCGACGATCTCGCCGTTTTCGATAGGCACCGCGATGCGGGTGTCGGCGAGGAAGGCGGGGATCGCCGAGGCGAGGAAGGTCTCGCCGTCGCCGACGCCGGCGACCAGCGGGCACTCCTTGCGGGCGCCGAGCAGGCGGTCGGGCTCGTCGGCGTGCATGGCGACGAAGGCGTAGTGGCCACGCAGCTCGGCGTAGGCGTCGCGGGTGGCGACGGCGAGGTCGCCGTCGTAATGGTGGGCGATCAGGTGGGCGACCACCTCGGCGTCGGTCTCGGAGCTGAATTCCTCGCCTTCGGCGATCAGCCGCTTGCGCAGCTCGGCGTGGTTCTCGACGATCCCGTTGAGGACGATGTGGACCTTGCCGGTGCTGTCGTCGTGCGGGTGGGCGTTCTCCTCGGTGACCCGGCCGTGGGT
>JAOPZF010000118.1 GCA_025964255.1 Solirubrobacterales bacterium
CGTATTGGTTTGTGTCGGGGTTTAACGAGGCCTCCGACAACCTCGACCTGCAACCGTCTCGCACGAATCGACCACGTCGAAGCCTGTCGCCCCCGTGCGATACATCTGGGATTGTACGCGTCCCGTATTGCTTGGACAAGTGGCCGGGTACGGACGGCAGGGCAATGACGGAGGACACAGCAATGGCAGCGGGATCATGAGCGAGAAGACCTACGACGCGATCGTGCTCGGCGCCGGGCCGGCGGGCGAGGTGGTGGCCGGACGGCTGGCCGAAGCGGGCTGGACGGTCGCAATCGTCGAGAAAGACCTGGTCGGCGGTGAATGCTCCTACTACTCGTGCATGCCCTCGAAGGCGCTGGTGCGCCCCGCCGACGTGCTGGCCGAGGCGAAGCGGACCCCGGGGGTGCCGATCGACGCCGACGCCGAGCTCGACCCGGCGGCGGTCCTCGCCCGCCGCGACGCCGCGATTCACAACGAGGACGATTCGGGCCAGCTCCCCTGGCTCGAAGAACGGGGGATCGAGCTCTTCCGCGGCGAGGGACGGTTCGTCGGCGAGGGCCGGATCATGGTCGGCGATGACGAGCTGGTCGCGACGCGGGCGGTCGTCGTCGCCACCGGCTCAGGGGCGAAGATGCCGCCGATCGACGGCCTCAACTCGATCCACGCCTGGAACAACCGCGACGCGACGACGGCCGAGAAGGTGCCCGCGAGCATGATCGTGCTCGGCGGCGGGCCGGTCGGCTCGGAGCTCGCCCAGGCCTGGGCCTCGCTTGGCACGAAGGTGACGCTGGTCGATCCGGCCGACCACCTGCTCGGCCGCGAGGAGCCCTTCGCCGGCGAAGAACTGGCGACGGCGCTGCGCGGCCGCTTCGGCGTCGACGTGCGGCTCGGCGGCGGGGCCGAATCGGTGCGCGTCGGCGGCGCCGGGGTGATCGTCGAGATCGAGGGCGGCGGCTCGGTCGAGGCCGAGGAGATCCTCGTCGCGGTCGGCCGCAAGCCGCACACTGACGGGATCGGCCTGGAGACGATCGGGGTCGAGCCCGACGAGCACGGTTTCCTCGAGGTCGACGACCGGATGCGGGTCGGCGGCGACCAGCGCCTCTACGCGATCGGCGACGTCAACGGCCGCGCCCTCTTCACCCACGTCGGCAAGTACCAGGCCTGGATCGTCGCCGAGAACCTGCTCGGGCGGCCGATCGAGGCGGCGGCGGAAGCGATCGGCTCGCCCCGCGTCACCTTCACCGACCCCCAGGTGGCGGCGGTCGGCAAGACGCTCGCCGAGGCCGAGGAAGCGGGGATCGACGCCCGCGCGGTCGAGGTGCCGACCGACGGCTCGCCCGGCGCCAGCTTCCAGGGCAAGGGCACCGGCGGCAAGTCCCGCTTCGTCGTCGACCAGGCCAAGGAAACGATCGTCGGCGCGACCTTCACCGGCTTCGAGACGGCGGACTTCCTCCAGGCCGCGACGATCGCGATCGTCGCCGAGATCTCCCGCGCGCGCCTGCGGCACGCAATCGCGCCCTACCCCACGCGCAGTGAGGTCTGGCTGAAGCTCCTGGAGAAGTGGGAAAGCGGCGACTAGAGCGTCGCGCGGGACTTGACGGTCGCGAGCAGGTCGGGCGGGAAGCCCGCGACCTGGTCGAGGTCATCGACCGAGCTGAAGCCGCCGAGCCGCTCGCGGTGAGCGAGCAGCCGGGTCGACTGGGTGACGCTGAGGCCCTGGGAGCGCAGCTCCTCGAAGGTGACCGAGTTGAGGCCGATCGTCGCCGCTGGCTCAGAGTCGAGGCCGGGCGTCGGCGGCGGCACCGGGCTGAAGCCAGGCGGCGTGACCTCCGGTGAGGCGAAGGGCGCGGGCGGAACCGGCGGTTTCGTCGGGGCCGGCGGCTCTGCGGAGTCGGCCGGGGCGGCGGCAGGTGCGCTCGACGGAGTGCCGATCGAGCGAAGCACGGCTTCCTCGGCTTCGCGGGCGCGCTGCTCGGCCTCGCGGGCGCGCACCTCGGCCTCCTCGACGCTGCGCTGCATCTCTTCGAGCTTGCGCTGCTGCTCCTCTTCTTCGGCTCGGGCGGCCTGTAGTCGGACCGCGGCGGCGGCTCGCGCTTCGGCGGCTTTGGTCCGCTCGTCGATTTCAGCCAGCTTGCTCTCGGCCTCCTGCATCGAGCGCTCGCGCGCTTCGCGGCCCTCCTGGATGCGCTGCTCGGCGAGGCTCAGATCAGGAGCGGGAGCGCTCGGCTCGGTGGACGCGGGCGGGAGCGGGCCAGGCTCAGGCGCGGGCGGCTCGCCGAGCGAGCCCGGCGACGGGGTCGCCGACTCGTTCTGAAGGCGCTCGGCCTCCTCCATGCGACGGTCGGCCTCGGCCCGGATTCTCTGCTCCTCGACGCGCACGGCGGCAACTTTCTCACGTACGCGCCGTTCGGCGGCTGCCGCGTCGGCGTCGGTCGGCGGCGGCGGGGTCGCGGTGGGCGGCGGCGACTCCGGTGCGGGCGGAGGCGGGATCGAGGGGGGCTCGATCAGGCCGCCGGGCTCGCCGAGGTCGAGCGGCGACTCCTCCGCCCGGAGCGTCGATAGATCGCGGATCGGCGGCGGCGGGGCGTTGGTCGGGTCGGGCACCTGCGCGAGCGGCGTCGTCGGCACGCTCTCCTCACTCGTGGTCGAGGAAACGGCGTCCGCCGCGGGGTCCTCGTCGACGATCGGCAGCCCGAACGCGTCCTCCGCCTCGGTCGCCGGGCCATCCGCCGATGCGGTGCTCGCGGCCGCCGTGGGATCGGAAGTCTCCGCGGTCGGCGACATCGCCGTCACATCGCCGGTCGGCTCCTCCATGGCCTGACCGTCGCGAGCCCGCTCGAGGGCGCGTTCGTTGGCGGCGCGGGCGGCGGCGACGCGCTGCTCGGCGGCCGCCTGTTCCCGGGCGCGCTTGCCGCCCCCGTACTTGATCCCGAAGAAGGACTTCTGCTTCGGCTCGTCGGGAGTCGAGGACACGGCGGCCGCGGCAGCCCCGGCGGCGGCCACCCCACCCGCGACGACCGCAACGTCACCTGGCGGCGGGCCACCGGGCGCGGCGGGTCCGGACGACGAAGGCGGTGGGCCGGCGGGCGGCGAGCTTGCCGGCGCGTCGGGGGCGGGCGTCGCATCCGCGCCGGTCGGGACGAGCGGTGCCGGGGGCGGCGGCGGGGTCGCGTCCAGGGGCACCGTACGGGCGGCCAGAGAGGGCGGCGGCGGGGGCGGGACCTTGCCCTTGCTTTCGGCCTTCTGCACAGCGCGCTGGTACTTGCGTCGCTCGACCGCGA
>JAOPZF010000262.1 GCA_025964255.1 Solirubrobacterales bacterium
CCTGTGGGCGGATGTGGAGTCTTGCAGCGGCGGCGGCGTTGGTGGCGTCAGCCGGCGGTCGGGCTGTTGATGGCTGTGCGCAATTCGTCGACGCGTGTGGACAGCGCGGCGTCCTCGCCGAGCTTCGCTTCGACCCGACGCAGGCTGTTCATCACGGTGGTGTGATCGCGGCCTCCGTAGAGCCGGCCGATCTGCGGAAGGGAGAGGTCGGTGAGCTCGCGGGTGTGGAAGATCGCGACCTGACGGGCGCGCAACGGGGTGGCGGCGCGGCTCGAGCCGATCAGCTCGGCGCGGGAGATGCTGAAGCGTTCGGCGACCTGCTGCTGGATCTCCTCGACCGAACCGGCCTGGGCGGAGCGCGTGGAGCGCGGGATGACCTCGGCGATCAGCTCGGAGCTGAGCGGCTTGGCGAGGAGGGAGGCGTGGGCGATCACCCGGGTCAGGGCGCCGTGCAGCTGGCGGACGTTGGCGTCGATCCGGTTGGCGAGCTCGGTGAGGGCGTTCTTGTCGGCGATCTCGATCCCGGCCTCCTCGACCAGGTGCTTGAGCACGGTCAGGCGGGTGGCGAGGTTCGGGGGTTCCACGGCGACCGTCAGCCCCCACTCGAAGCGGTCGCGGAGCCGTGAGGCGAGGGTGGAGAGCTCGCTCGGGATCCGGTCGGCCGAGAGGATCAGCTGACTGCCGGCCTCATAGAGGGCGTTGAAGGTGTGGAAGAACTCCTCTTCGGTGGCCGGCTTGCCCTCGAGGAACTGAACGTCGTCGATCAGCAGCACGTCGATGTCGCGGTAGGTGGCCTTGAAGGCCTCGGATCCGGTGCTGCGCAACGCGGCGACGAACTCGTTGGTGAACGACTCGGCGGTCGTGTAGCGGACGCTGAGCCCGGGAGCGTTGTCCTGGAGGTAGTTGGCGATCGCCGCGAGGAGGTGGGTCTTGCCCAGACCGGGAGGTCCGTGGAGGAAGAGCGGGTTGTAGGCCTCCGACGGAGCCTCGGCGACGGCCAACGCCGCACCGTGGGCCAGACGGTTGCCGGGGCCGATGACGAAGCGCTCGAAGGTGTAGCTCGGGTTCAGTTCCGGCGCCGGGTGGGCGTGGGCGCCCTCGCGGGGAGCGGCGAAGCTGACCCTTCGTAGCTGTGTGCCGCAGTCGGCGACGGCCGCGGCGATCAGTGCCGAATAGCGCCGCTCGGCCCAGGCCCGGATCCCCTCAGGGGCCTTCAGGTAGAGGGTTTCGCGGTCGGACCCGACCGCTTCGAGCGGGGCCAGCCAAAGGTTGAAGGTGGACTCCGGGACCGACGCGCGCAGCCTTTCTTGGGATGCTCGCCAGAGGGCGTCGAGGTCTGTTGGGAGGGAGTCGTCGGGCACTGGGGGGCGGCGACCATAGCGCCGTCATTTGCCGGGGGATTTCAGCCGACCGCAAATGGCGGGGAAAAGATTTCTCCCGTGTCCCTATACTTCCGCCGCGATGAAGCGCACTTATCAGCCAAAGAAGCGGAAGCGGGCCAAGACCCATGGTTTCCGCGCCCGTATGAGCACCCGTGGTGGTCGCGCTGTCCTGCAGCGTCGCCGGCGCAAAGGTCGGAAGCGCCTCACCCCCTAGATGCCGCCGTCGAAGCGCCGTCGGCTCTCGCGGAGCGGCGAGTTCGACCGCGTCTATCGCGACGGCTCATCGCATGCGACCCGTTACCTCGTCCTCTATACGTTTCCTCGTCGTGACGAGGATCGTGACGAGGTGAGGCTCGGCGTGTCCGTATCGCGCAAGGTGGGTGGTGCCGTGGACCGCAACAAGGTCAAGCGGACCCTGCGTGAAGCCTTCTGGGAGCTCTCGGATCGTCTTCCGGACAAACACGACTTCGTGATCGTCGCGCGTGCCGATATCGGCGGGCTGATCGAGAAGGAAGGCACGGCTGGCGTCACCAAATCGCTCGAAGAGGCGATGGACGCCAGTTTCGGCGGAGGTCGTTCCACGTGAAACACGACAGCGACTCGGTCTCAGGACCGTTCCACGTGAAACGGATCGCCCTCGCCCCCATCCGCGCCTATCAGCACTGGATCTCGCCTTCCCGCCCCCGCCGCTGCAAGTACGAGCCGACCTGCTCGGCCTACGCGGTGGAGTCGGTCGAGCGGTTCGGCGTCGTCCGCGGCCTCATCCTCGCCGCCTACCGCCTCATCCGCTGCAACCCATTCAGCCACGGCGGCTTCGATCCGGTCCCGGATCACTTCACGCTGCGGGGCCTTGGCCACATCCATCCGGCCGATTACCACGGTGAGGCCCACTCGTGATGCTCCCCGACGCGAACATCCTGCAGCCGCTGATCGACGTCGCCAACGCGGTCCTCCAGTTCTTCCACAACAACGTCGGCCTCTCCTGGGGCATGTCGATCGTCGCGATCACGGTCTGCACCCGGGCCATCCTGGTCCCGCTGACGTACAAACAGATCAAAGGCATGCGGGCGATGCAGGCCCTGCAGCCGCAGATCAAAGAAATCCAGGAGAAATACAAAAACGACAAACAGCGCATGCAGCAGGAAATGATGCGCTTCTACAAAGAGAACAAAGTCAATCCCTTTGCCTCTTGCATCCCCCTGATCGCCCAGCTCCCGGTCTTCATCACCCTCTTCTACACGCTCCGCCACGAGCTTCCGAAGGACATTTGCTCCAACCTGGGAATGGCCGAAGGCTGCGAAACCGCGGGCCATGCGTCGTTCCTCTTCGTCAATGACCTGACCGCGAAGGCGCACGGCGCCGAACTGATCGCGCTCCTGGTCCTCTACGTTGGCACCCAGCTCATCTCGGGCTTCTTCATGTCGGTCACGGCGGACAAATCGCAGCGGACGATGATGTTCGTCCTGCCGCTGGTCTTCGTTCCCTTCGTGATCAGCTTCCCGTCGGGGCTGATCGTCTACTGGATCACCACGAACCTGTGGACCGTCGGCCAGCAGACGGTGATCCGCAGACGGATGGGCCCGATCGTCCCGCTGAAGGCCGCGACGGCGGGCGGTGCCGCGATGTCGACCGTGCCCGAGGAGAAGCCGGCCAAGCGCGGCCTCCGCGCCAAGGCGCCCGAGCCCGAGCCCGAGAAGCCCAAGCCCTCGGGCCCGCCGCCGTCGGCGCGCAAGAAGAAGAAGCGCTCGGGGCGCCGGCGATGAGCGAGGCCGCCGACCGCGTCCGCGAGCTCGTCGAGCTGGTCGTCGAGGCGCTCGACCTGGGGACCGAGGTCACGATCGACGAGACGGAGGAGCAGATCACCGCGACCGTGGAGGGCGACGAGCTCGGGCTGTTCATCGGGCGTCACGGCCAGACGATCGAGGCGGTTCAGCATCTCGCTCA
>JAOPZF010000135.1 GCA_025964255.1 Solirubrobacterales bacterium
CTCGGCGCCCTGCTGCTGACCGAGATGATCAACGCGATCACCTTCCTCGAACTCGGCGAAGCGTGGCAGTTCTGGTTCCCCGGCGCGGTCATCGTGATCGCCGCGGCGATCTTCGCCCGGGTCAGCCGCATCCGGCTCGCCGCGGCGGCCGAGGCCGACCTCGCCTAGTCGCGACGACGAGCGGAGGGGTGGGGTAGTGATGGCGGGCGGCAAGCGGGTCGCGGTCCTCGGGGCCGGGGCGAACGGGGCCGGGGTCGGCGCCGAGTTGGCAGCGGCCGGGGTCGACGTGACGCTGATCGAGCAGTGGCCGGCGCACGTCGAGAAGATGCGCGCCGACGGGCTGCGGATCGAGATGCCAGACCGCGTGCTCGAGCAGCCGGTGACGGCGCTCCACCTCTGCGAGGTCGCCGAGGTCAAGCAGCCCTTCGACGTCGTCCTGATGCTGATGAAGGCCTACGACTCGCGCTGGGCGGCCGAGCTGATCAAGCCGGTGCTCGCCGAGGACGGCCTGCTCGCGGGCGTGCAGAACGGCTTCACCGCCGACACGATCGCCGACGTTGTCGGGCCGGAGCGGGCGATCGGCTGCGTGATCGAGTGCTCGGCGCAGATGGATCACCCCGGCGTGGTCAAGCGCGACACGCCGCCGGAGAGATCCTGGTTCGCGGTCGGCAGCCTCAGCGAGGCGACGGCCGGGCGCGAGTCCGAGGTCGCCGAGCTGCTGGCACATGCTGGCCGCACCGAGGTCGTCGACGACATCCGCTCCGCGAAGTGGATGAAGCTCGTCTCCAACGCGACGACGCTGGTGACGACGGCGATCCTCGGCGAACCGATGATGGCCTCGCTCAAACACGAGGCGATGCGCGACTTGATGATCGCCTCCGGCCAGGAGGCGCTCCGTGCGGGCCTCGCGCAGGGCTACGAGATCCAACCGATCTTCGGCCTCACCGCCGACGACCTCACCGACTCCGAAGCCGTGGTCGAGAAGCTCCTCGACGTCCTCTACGAGGGCTTCGTCCTCCCATCGACGACGACCACGGTCCTCCACGACTGGTCGAAGGGCCGCCGCAGCGAGGTCGACGACATCAACGGCGCCGTCGTCGCCCAGCTCGGCGACGCCGCCCCCGTCAACAGCGCAGTGATCGAGATGGCCCACCGCATTGAACGCGGCGATCTCGACCCGAAGCTCAGCAACTACGCCGAGCTCGCCTCCCTCGCCGGCCTCGCGTAGTCGACCTTGGGTCCCCTATAGGGGACCTGAAGTCGATCGCGTCAGCTGACGCGGGGGTCGCCGTCGCGGCCGACCACGGTCCAGATCGCGACCATCGGGCGGTCGTCGTTCAGGTTCCAGATCCGGTGCGGGGTGCGGGAGTCGAAGGCGATCGAGTCGCCGGTCTCGAGCTCGTAGTAGTCCTCGCCGACGGTGGCACCGCAGCGACCCTCGAGGATGATCCCGTACTCAGAGCCGGAGTGGGTCATCAGGTCGTCGGCCGAAGCGGACTCGCCGCCGACGGGATAGGTGCAGTAGAGGAACTCGACGCCCGGATCGTGGGAGGCGGTCAGCCGTTCCCAGCGCACCCCCGTCGCCAGGGTCAGGCTGAGGCGGTTGCCGGAGCGCAGGACGGGGCCCTCGCTGGGCGCCTGCCAGTGGCTCGACGGGAACCGGTCGTCGCCCGGGTCCATCGCCCGCGGTGCCTCCGACTCCGCCACCGCGGCGGCGCCGCGCGGCTGGTCGAAGAAGAGCTCATCGAGAGAGACGCCGAGCTCGGAGACGATCGCGTAGAGCGTCGCCACCGAGGGCGTCGCCTTGCCGTGCTCGATCTGCGAGATCAGGCTGGGGGAGACGCCGACCTCACGGGCCAACGCTCGCAAACTCATGCCGGCTTCCTCGCGATGTTTGCGGAGGCCCGCGCCGACCGGCTCGGCCAGGGCCTCGCGGCTCCCGTTCAGCCGCCCGCTCCCCGACGTCGATTCCCCTTTGTCGGTCTTAGTAGCCATACGTTCGCGAAGTTACTAGACGCTTCGGAGCGCCCGTGCGTTCGCTGAGAACTCCCTCTTCAACCCGATTGACTCCGCTGTTAAATCTAGTTTACTGTCGCCCCGACTGCAAGGGCTCCGTTGTTGCGGGCCGACGAACAGGAGGGTCCAAGGAATGGCAGGGAAGCGGATCGCCGTGGTCGGAACCGGCGCGAACGGGGCGGCGATCGCCGCCGACATGACCAACGCTGGCTTCGACGTCACCTGCATCGAGCAGTGGCCCGCCCACGTCGAGGCGATTCGCGCCAAAGGCGTCACGGTGCGCTCGCCGCAGGGTGACGAGGTGGTCACCAAGCTGAACATCCACCACCTCTGCGAGGTCGCCGAGATCAAGCAGCCCTTCGACCTCGTCTATGTCGTTACCAAGGCCTACGACGCCCGCTGGCACTGCGAGTTGATCAAGCCGCTGCTCGCCCCGGACGGCCTCGCGGTCGGCCTGCAGAACGGGATGACGCTCGACGACATGGCCGACGTGCTCGGCGCCGAGCGCACCTTCGCCTCGGCGATCGAGATCGCCGGCAACTGCTTCGAGCCCGGCGTGGTCGAACGGCAGACGCCGCCCGAGGGCTGCTGGTTCTCGCTCGGCCCCTACGACGAGCGCACCCCCTCAGGCCGGGTCGAGGAGCTGGCGGTTCCACTGCGCAGCGCGGGGGCCGTCGAAGTCACCGACGACCCGCGCTCCTCGAAGTGGATGAAGCTGGTCGCCAACGCGGCGGAGATGCTTCCTTCGGCGATCCTCGGCGTGCCGCTGGTCGCCGCGCTGCACGTCGACGGCATGCGCGAGGTGATGGACGCCGCGGGCACCGAGGCGCTCGAGGCGGCGATCGGCACCGGCTCGAAGATCGTCCCGATGTTCGGCCAGGAAGGCATCGACGACCTGCCGCCGGAGCGCTACTCGGCCGCCCTGCTCGACGCCGTCCTCGCCGGCTGGTCGCTCGAGGACACCAAGGTGGCGATCCTGCAGGACTGGATCAAGGGCCGCAAGGGCGAGGGCGAGGAGATGAGCGGCCTGGTCGTCCGCGAAATGGAGAAATTGGGCGCCGAGGCGCCGGTCAACCGGAGGCTGGTAGAGATCTCGCGGCGGATCGAGTCGGGGGAGCTGGATCCGGGCCTGGAGAACGCCGAACTGATGACCTCGGCCCTGGCCGGGTAGGAACTAGTAGACCGGGTCTCTCCGTTCACCCGGCCTAACCACTGTTGACGCAGGTGTTCAATTTCGTTTACTATCCCGGCAGGGCGCAACCCGCGCCTGGGTTGCCGAGGGAGAAAGGAACACGCCTATGACCAACATCGCTTCACGAGGCGCCACGATGGGCGTGGACTGGGAGCAGCGGATCAATTTCGACAAGCTCCGCTCCGATCGCCTCGCCCGCGCCCAGGCCGAGCTGCAGAAGTCGGACCTCGGCGCGCTGCTGCTGTTCGACCCGAACAACATCCGCTACGTCACCTCGACCCACATCGGTGAGTGGGCCCGCGACAAGAACGCGCGCTTCGCGCTGCTGCCGCGCGACGGCCTGCCGGTCCTCTGGGACTTCGGCTCGGCCGCGAAACATCACCAGATGTACGCGCCGTGGCTGCCGCCGGAGAACTTCCGCGGCGGCGTCTCGCCGATGCGCGGCGCGATGCCCGACCACACCGGCGTCCCCGACAAACTTGCCGCCAACATCTTCGGCGAGCTGCAGGAGCGCGGCCTCGAGAACGAGCCGATCGGCATCGACATGACCGACATGGTCGCCCTCGCGGCGCTGCAACGCGCCGGCCTCGAGACCACCGACGGCTCGCAGGTGATGCTCGCCGCGCGCACGATCAAGACCGACGAGGAGGTCGCGCTGCTCGACCACGCCGCGGCGATCGTCGACGCGACCTACGAGCGGATCTACGAAATCCTCCGCCCCGGGGTCAAGGAGTCGGAGGTCGTCGCCGAGGCCCAGCGCCTCCTCTTCGAACTCGGCTCCGAGCAGGTCGAGGCGATCAACGCCGTCTCCGGCGACCGCTGCATCCCGCACCCGCACGTCTTCTCCGACCGCCTGCTGCGTCCCGGCGACCAGGCCTTCTTCGACATCATCCACAGCTTCATGGGCTACCGCACGTGCTACTACCGCACGTTCTCGGTCGGCGGCGCCAACCAGTCGCAGATCGACGCCTACAAGCAGTGCCGCGAGTGGCTCGACGACTCGATCAACCTGGTGCGCCCCGGCGTCACCACCGACCAGATCGCCTCGGTCTGGCCGACCGCCGAAGAGCAGGGCTTCCCCAACGAGGAAGCGTGCTTCGGCCTGCAGTTCGGCCATGGCCTCGGCGTCGGCCTCTACGAGTCGCCGATGATCAGCCGCCTGCACTCGCTCGACCATCCCGAGGAGATCGTCCCCGGCATGGTCTTCGCCCTCGAGACCTACTGCACGGCCTCCGACGGCGTCTCCGCCGCGCGGATCGAGGAGGAGGTCCTGGTCACCGAGGACGGCAACCGGATCCTCACCCGCTTCCCCGGCGAGGAGCTGCTCGTCGCCGGACGCCAGTACGTGCGCGGCGCCGACATCGTCGACGGGCGCGTGCAGGTGAGCGCCTAGCGCGGCACCGATGCGCGCCGCCGTCTATCACGGAGCGGGGGACGTCCGCATCGAAGCGGCGTCGGAGCCCGGTGAGCCCGGGCCCGGCGAGGTCCTGATCGCTCCCTCGATGGCGGCGATCTGCGGCACCGACGCCTCCGAGTACGCCCACGGCCCCCACATGATCCCGCTCCACCAGCCCCATCCGGGGAGCGGGCACGTCGGGCCGCTGATCCTCGGCCACGAGTTCGTCGGCCGGGTCGAGGCGCTCGGCGACGGCGTCGACGGCCTCGCGGTCGGCGACCGGGTCGTCTCCGGCGCGGGCGTCTCCTGCGGCAAGTGCGCCTGGTGTCAGGCGGGACGCACCAACCTCTGCGCGACTTATTACACGCTCGGCCTGAGCGCTCCCGGCGGCCTCGCCGACCAGGTGATCAGCCCGGCATCGATCCTCGTCGGCGTCCCCGACGAGGTGAACGACGTCGGCGCCGCGATGGCCCAGCCGCTCGCCGTCGCGATCCACGCGCTCGACCGCGGCGGCGTCGGCCCCGGCCTGACCGTCGCCGTGCTCGGCATCGGCGGGATCGGCGGGTTCCTGATCGGCGCCGCGAGCACCCGCGGCCTGAAGCGGCTGATCGCGGTCGACGTCGACCCGGCCAAGCTCGCGCTGGCCGGTGCGCTCGGCGCTGACGAGGTGATCGACGCCCGCTCCACCGACGTCACCGCGGCGATCCTCGAGGCGACCGACGGCGAAGGCGCCGACGTCGTGATCGAGGCGTCCGGCGTGCCGCAGAACCCGAGCACCGCGATCCATGCGACCAAGCGCGGCGGCCGCGTCGTCATCGTCGGCCTGCAGGCCGACCCGCCCCCGGTCGACATCTTCGACGCCGCCCTGCGCGAGGTCGACCTGATCGCGACCGTCGCCCACATCTGCGATTCGAACCTGCCCGAGGCTCTTAAGGTGCTCGGGGAGACCGGGCTCGCCGGCGAAGTGCTGGGCGAGGTGGTGCCGATGACGCGCCTGGTCGAGGACGCGATCGCGCCGCTCGCCGAGGGCCGCGCGCCGGGCAAGATGGTGGTCGAGGTGGCAGCGTGAAGGTTGCCTTCATCGGGATCGGCAAGATGGGCCTGCCGATGGCGGGCAACGTCCTGCGCGCCGGCCACGACCTCACGGTCTTCAACCGCACCGCCTCACGCAGCGATCCGCTGCGCGACGACGGCGCGACGGTCGCGACGAGCGCCGCCGAGGCGGTCCGCGGCGCCGAGGTGCTGGTGACGATGGTTGCCGACGGTGCCGCGGTCGAGGCTCAGCTCGAGGGCGACGAGGGCTTCCTCGCCGAGGCCCCCGACGGCCTTGTCTGGCTCGAGATGTCGACGATCGGCCCGATCGCCGCCCGCGCCTTCGCCGCCCGCGCCGCCGAGGCCGGGATCCAGATGCTCGACGCGCCGGTCTCCGGCAGTGTCGCCGTCGCCGAGGCGGCCGGCCTCGTCGCGATGGTCGGCGGCCCGAGCGACGCCTTGGAGCGCGCCTGCCCGGTGCTCGAGGCGATGACCAAAGCCCAGTTCCACCTCGGCGAAACCGGGGCCGGCGCGGCGATGAAGCTCGGCGTCAACGTGATGATCGCCTCGCAGACGGTGGCGATCTCCGAGGCGCTGAACCTGGCCGAAGCGGCCGGGATCGAGCGCGCCGACGCCTACGACGTGATCGCCGCCGGCGCCCTTGCCTCACCCTTCGTCGAATACAAGAGGGCCGCCTTCCTCGACCCCGACGGCACGCCGCCCGCCTTCGCGCTCGACCTGATGCGCAAGGACCTGAAGCTCGCCCTCGAGCAGGGCGAGGCGGCCGGGCTGCCGCTGTTCGGCGCCGGCGCCGCGGCCGACGCGATGACCGTCGCGGCCGGGCTCGAGGGCGGCGACGAGGACCTGGTGCGGGTGGCCGACGCGCTGCGGCGGATCGCCGCCGGCACGAGCGGCGACGCAAAGAACTGAAACTGAGAATCAACGGCTCACCCACGGAGGAGCGCGAGAGATATGGCAGAGAAGACTCAGTCGAAGGCCCGAGGGGCCGAGATCGACGCCCAGGGGGCGCGTGACCTCTACCGGCGGATGCGGTTGATCCGCACCTTCGAGGACACCGTCCAGCAGCAGTTCCAGAAAGGCAACGTCCACGGAACCACCCACCTCTACTCCGGCCAGGAGGCGAGTGGGGTGGGGGTCTGCTCGATGCTGACCGAGGGCGACAAGGTCGCCGGCACCTACCGCGGCCACGGCCACTCGATCGCGCTCGGCGTCTCCCCGCAGAAGCTGATGGACGAGATGTTCGGCCGCACCACCGGCGCCTGCGGCGGCCGCGCCGGCTCGATGAACGTGGTCGACGTCGAGAGCGGTCTGATCGGCTGCTTCGGCATCGTCGGCGGCTCGATCGGCGCCGCGACCGGCGCCGCGCTGTCGGAGAAGCTGTTGAAGACGGGGAACGTCGCGGTCGCCTTCTTCGGCGACGGAACCTCCAACCAGGCCTACGTCCACGAGTCGCTGAACTGGGCCCAGATCGAGAAGCTGCCGGTCGTCTTCGTCTGCGAGAACAACCTCTATATGGAGTTCACGCCGATCGAGAACGTCACCGCCGGCGCGATCGGCTCGCGTCCGCAGGCGATGGGCATCCACTACCAGCAGGTTGACGGCAACGATGTCTTCGCGGTGCGCGAGGCGGCGGCCGAGGCGATCGAGCATGCCCGCTCGGGCGCCGGCCCTGCCTTCCTCGAGACGATGACCTACCGCTTCGTCGGCCACTCGCGCTCGGATCCGGGCAAGTACCGCAAGCCGGGCGAGCTCGACGAATGGAGGCAGCGCGACCCGCTGATCCTCGGGCGGCGGGCGCTCGAGGAGCGCTACGGGATCGAGTCCGAGCGGCTCGACCAGATCGACGCGGAGGTCGCCGAGGAGATGCAGCAGATCGTCGAGCGGGGCCTCGCCGCCCCGTTCCCGGATCCCGCCGAAGGCGGGGGGGAGTTCAAGTGATGGCAGAGAGCAACGGCACCCTGGAGTACCGCGTCGCGATCCGCGAGGCGATCGCCGCCGAGATGGAGGCAGACGAGCGCGTCGTCTTCTTCGGCGAGGACGTGGCGATCGCGGGCGGCGTGTTCGCGGTGACGCCGGGCCTCCACGAGCGCTTCGGCGAGCGCGTCATCGACACCCCGATCTCCGAGCTCGCGATGTCGGCCGGTGCCTTCGGCGCCGCCGTCACCGGGCTGCGGCCGATCTTCGAGATCATGTTCGCCGACTTCCTGCTGCTGGCGATGGACTCGC
>JAOPZF010000263.1 GCA_025964255.1 Solirubrobacterales bacterium
CGGCCTCGCACATCGGTCTGCCGCCCCATCTTTGCCCCGGCGCCTACCTCAGATCGGCTGAGCCCCTACCTCAGAGGCACCTGGCGGACCCGCCAGACCACGTCGATGGGCCAGCGCGGCCGCCTGACCCCGGGTCGGGACGTCGAGCTTCCCGAGGATGTTGGAGACGTGGACGCTTGCGGTCTTACGGGAGATGAAGAGCTCGGTGGCGATCTCACCGTTCGAACGACCGTCGGCGACCAGGACCAGTACCTCGCGCTCCCGCGGGGTGAGGGCCCACTCGTCCTCGACCGCCTCGGCCATCGACGCCGGCGGCGCGACGACGCCGCCGTCATCCGGCGCGGCCACGAGCGGCAGACGGGCGCTCCTGGCGACGGCCCGGGCTTCCTCGGCCAAGGGCTCGGCACCGAGGTCTCGTGCCCGCTCGTCTGCCTCCCGCACGCGCGCCGCGGCGGCCTCGACCTCGCCCGCGCCGGCCAGCGCCTCTGCCTCACGGATGAGCGCGTAGACGAGGGGATAGCTGTCCTCGGCGGCGCGGCAGACCGCCACCGCCTCGCCCCAGGCCGCAGTCTCGCCGGAGCCCGCCAGACGCGCCGCCTCCCCCCGCATCAGCGCCCGGTGCCCGCGACCGGGGACGTCGTCGGGCCCGTCCGTCCTGGCCAGCTCCGCGAGCCGTTCGGCCAGGGGTGGCCCCTCGACCGGCGGCGTAGTTCCACGGTCGCGCGCCGCCAGCGCCGCTTCGGCCTCGATCCGCGCCCCCAACCACAGGAGCGGCGAGCGATAACGACGCTCTTCCAACCCCGCGCCCGCGCCGAGCGCCGGGGCGAGGATCTCGCGGGCGCGTGCGAACTCGCCGCCGGCACGGGCCAGCTCGGCTTCGATCCCGGCCAGCGGGAGCTCCCATTGCGGACCGCTCTTCCGGCCGAGCTGGCGGCGCGCCTCGGCGAGCTCGCGCTCGGCCTCCTCGAGGCGACCGGCGAGCAGCAGGAGTTCGGCGCGGGGGATCATCAGCGTCGCCGCGAACATCCCCGGGGCCTCGGCCTCGGGAGCGGCCACCTCCAGCGCCTCGCCCCAACGCCCGAGGCGCAGCAGCGCCTCCGCTTTATTGCCGCGCAAGAAGGCGCCGCTGGTCCGGGACAGACCACCCTCGGCCGCGACCTCGATGCCCGTGTCGGCGGCGGCGATCGCCTCCTCATACCGGCCGAGCATCAGCAGGACGTCCGAGTGAAGGACGTATGCCCGCGTCGCGATCCAGCGGAAGCCCTCGCGCCGCGCCGCTTCGGCGGCTTCGAGACCGAGCGCCAGCCCGGCATCGAGATCGCCGTCGAAGACGAGTGGGTGAGAGAGGGTGATCTGAGCATCGAGCCGGTCCTCGTCGGCGCCCACCGCCTCGGCGGCGGCCAGCGCCTCCCGGGCGAGCTCGGCGACGCGATCGTGCTCATCCAGCCGGACGAGCCCCCGTGCCAGCAGGGCCAGGATGTGAGCGCGGGCGGCGCTGGGAGGATCGGTCGGGATCAGCTCCGCCGCCCTTTCGAGGACGGTGACGCTCTCCCGTTCCCCCTCGTGACCGAGCGCACCGAGGATCTCGGCCCGGTGGGCCTGTAGCAGCGCCCGGCGCTCCGGCGGCGAGCTTACGCCGACCTCCTCCAGCGCCTCGTCGATCAGTCCCAGCGCCCGCGGCCCGGCGCCGGCTCGAAACGCCGCCGCGGCTGCCTGCGCGAGCAGCTCGACGTGGTCGATCCCGGTCTCGGCACCGGCATCGGCGACCTGGTCCCACAGCTCCAGCGCCAGCTCCAGGTGGCGTTGGGCCGCGGCCGGGCCGGCCGCGGCGGCGGCGGCATTGCCGGCCTCGATCGAGGCGGCCATCGCTCGCGGCAGGTCGTGGGCCGCGAGCCAGTGATGGGCGAGCACGGAGGCGACGTCGACCTCGGAGGCGAGCAGCCGCGAGTTGGCTTCGAGCGCCTCGGCATAGGCGCGATGCAGGCGCACGCGCTCGCCGGGGAGGAGATCGTCATGGATCGCGACGCGAGCAAGGGCGTGTCGGAATCCGAAGCCGTTGCCGACCGGGTCGATGACCAGCATCTGCTGGTCGACCGCCTCCCGTAGGGCGTCCCCCAGTTCCGCCTCCGACAGCTTGGAGACCGTCGCGAGCAGGGCTTCCGGCGCCGGCCGCGCCGCCGCGGAAACCACGCGGACGACCTGCTTGGCGGGAGGCGAGAGCCGCTCGGCGCGAGCCAGCAGGAGATCGCGCAGCGAGGGTGGCAGGTAGTCGCGCTCGATCCCGCGTTCCCGCACCGCGCCAAGCAGCTCCTCGATGAACAGCGGGATGCCCTCGGATCGCTCGGCGACGAACTCGACCAGATCCCCGTCCGGGCGCTCGCCGAGGATCGCCTCGATCTGGGCGGCGATCTCACGCAGCTCGAGGCGCTCGAGCGATATCCGCGTCACCGCGCGCTGTGCCTCCCAGCCGGCCGCCAGCCGACGCAGCGGATTGGCGCGGTGAAGTTCGTCGGAACGGAAGGTAAGGACGACCATCAGTCCCTTCACCCCGGCGCCGCCGACCAGCAGCGCGATCATGTCGAGGGTCGAGGAGTCCGCCCACTGGACATCCTCGAAGACCAGCAGCAGCGGTCGGCGCACGGCCAGGCGGACGATCGCGCCGCGGATCAGCTCGAGGATCTGGCCGGCGTCCGGAGATCCCGCCCCGGTCCCCGCTCCTGCCTCGCCGGCCAACTCGGGCACCAACCGACCGATCTCCGCCCGCGCCGGCCCGAGCACCGAGGCCAGTTCATCGGTCGACTCCCGTCCGGCGAGCATCCGCAGCATTTCGACCAGCGGCGCCAGGGGTATCCCCCCGCCCTCCAACTGGATGCAGGTGCCTCGCAGCGCTCGCGCCCCGCCGGCCTCGGCGCGCCCGCACAGCTCGTCGACCAGGCGGGACTTGCCGACGCCCGCCTCGCCGGCGACGAGGACCGCCTCACGCCCTCCTCCGAAAACATTCTCAAGCCCGGCTTCGAGAAGCTCGAGCTCCACCAGACGCCCTACCATCGCCGGGCTGACGAGGCCGGTAGTCATGATGCGATTGTCGCAGAGGGGGATGAGACTGGCACGTGCAAGGGGAGCAGGGAATCCGGCGGCGGCCTTCGGCTGCCTCGTCGATGATCCACTTCCCTTCGATCCGCTCGTCGGCGAACCGCGATCCCGAAGGCCGCTACTCGCGCTCGGGCGCCTCGTCGCCGGGCCATGTGCCGGTCGCGCCGGCGAATGCACGGCGGGCGCCGTGGTCGGTCAGCCCTTTGACGAGGCGGAAGATCGCGCCCTCGACCAGCAGCGCCGCGATCAGCTTCGGCCAGGAGAAGCGGCGATGTTCTGGGCTCGGCGCCTCTTCGTCGTCGACCAGTCCCCAGATTTTCTCGAAGATCTTCTGGCCGACGAACCCGGCGGCGAGGCCGAGCGCGAGGCTGATCGGGGTGAAGACGATCTTCACGAGACGTCCTCCACGTTGCCGTCGGCGCCGCTGATCTCCTCGCCGAGCGCCTTCGCCGAGCCGAGGACCTGGTTGCGGAGGTCCTCGTTCGTCGCCAGCACCGCGGCGGCCCCGCCGGCGGCGACGCCGATCAGGACGAGGGTGAGCTTGCGTCCCGTCCGCTTCGGCTTCTTGCGGCCGCCGGCGAGTGCCGCCGTGCCCTCGTCGAATGCGGCGACCGCCGCCTCCAATTGCTTGCGCAGCTTGCGGTCCTTCGACGGCTTGACGCGGCGCTTGCGCGAGCGCTCGTAGGCATCGCGCAGCTTCTCGGCGCCTTCCTGCAGGTTGTCGCGGGCGTAGCTGTTTTCGAGCAGCTCTTCGGCCAGCGGCTTCAGCTTGCTCGGGATGTCGGTGGAGCTGGGGGACATGGTTCCTCCTTGGGGATCAGGTGGTCTCTTGGGGCTTCGGTTCGTCGCGCGGTTCGAGCTGGATCTCGCGGGCGGCGCGCGGGCGCCCTTCGGCAAGCTCGAGGCTGCGCTCGCGCTCGGCGTTCAGCTGGTGGCCGAAGAGGATCGCCAGGTTCGAGATCCAGAACCAGACGAGCAGGGCGATCAGGCCGCCGAGCGTGCCGTACGTCTTGTTGTAGGAGCCGAAGTTGGAGACGTAGAAGGCGAACAGGGCGGAGGCGACGATCCAGACGACGATCGCCACCAGGCTCCCGGCCGTCACCCAGCGGAAGCCGCGCAGCTTCACGTTCGGCGAGGCGTAGTAGAGGACGGCGATCATGAACAGGAAGACGAGCGCCATCACCGGCCACTTGGCGATGTTCCAGACGTCGACCGCGGTCGAGCCGATGCCGAGCGGCCCGGCCACAGCTTCGACCACCGGCCCGGTGAGGACCAGCGAGACGGCGAGCAGGGTGACCAGGATGATCATCGCCAGCGTGACCAGCAGCTGCAGCGGGCGCAGCTTCCAGAACGGCCGTCCCTCGGGGGTCTCGTAGATGATGTTCGAAGCCCGCATGAAGGCGCCGGTGTAGCCGGAGGCCGACCAGAGCGAGGCGAGCAGGCCGAGGATCAGCGCGATCCCGGCGGTGCCGCTGCTTTCGGTGATCGACTTGATCGGCCCTTCGAACGTTTCCGCCGCCGATGCCGGACCGATTTCGCTGATGATTTCGGTCAGGCTTTCGGTCGTCGATTTGGGATCACCGAAGATCCCGATCAGCGAGACCATCGCGATCAGCGCCGGAAACAGCGAGAGCAGGCCGTAGTAGGTCAGCGCCGCCGCCCAGTCGGTCAGGTTGTCCTCCTGGAACTCCTTCGCGGTGCGCTTGATCGTCGGCCACCAGCCGGTCCCGGTGTCGGTGCCCTGGGGCGCGTAGTCGGCGCGCGGGCCCTCCTGGCGGTCGCGGAACTCGACGTTCGAGTCGGTCGGGTCGGGCCGGTCGATCATCGTCTCAGCAGCCGCCAGAGGACGAAGAGAGCGAGAACGACACCGGCGATCGCGGCCGGTTTCGGGTTCTGCTTGACCAGCGTCTGGGCCTGCTGGACTCCCTCTTGCGGCGATTCGGGCGCGGCCTCGGCGGCTTTGGCTTTGACCTCCTCGACTTTTGCTTTCGCCTGCGCTTTGACGTCCTCGACCTTGGCTTTCGCCTGCGCTTTGACGTCGGTCTTCTCGGCCAGCGCCTCGACCGTGTCGCCGAGCTCCTCCCGGGTCTGGTCGATTTCGGCGCGGATCTCGGCGGGGGTCTTCGCCTCCTCGGTGTTCTCGGCGGGGGCGGGGGCTGCGTTCAACGGTTTGTCCTCGGGGCTCATGCTCTTCCTTCCTGGGCGCGGGTCTTGGCTTCGGTGACGTCTGCCTTGACGGTTTCGATCGTCTGCTCGGGGACCGGCGGCGCGGCCTTTTCGACTCTCGACTTGCCGAGCAGGGCGAGGACGCCGGCGATCGCGAAAAGGACGGCGGTGACGATCAGGGCCGCCAGCCAGGCGGTCATCGCCGTCGCCAGCAGGATGATCACGGTCGCGACCAAGGCGCCGAGGCCGAGGACGGCGACCACCCCGGCGCCGCCGAAGGCGCCGATGCCGATGCCGGCCTGCTTGCCCTTCGCCGACAGCTCAACCTTCGCCAGCTCGATCTCCTTCTGGGCGAGGCGGCTGGTCTGTTCGGTCAGTTCTCTGGTCAGTTCCGAGATCGATCGGGACTGGGGGTCGGTGCTCATCGGGGCTCCTCGAGTCGCGAATGGATCGGGTGCTTCGACCGGCCTGTCCCCAACGCACAGCGGGCGAAACCCGCGCTTCTCGTCAGCGCGCCAAGTGGGGCACGTGAGCGGCATGGCGTGTTCCAGTTCGCCCCGAAACGGGAATTGGGGGGTCATGGGCAAGCCCCGGACGCCGATCAAGGAACCGATGGTCGAGCAGGCCGATGACTTCGAGCGGCCGCGGCGCCGGGCCGACTCGCGGCGCAGCGAGGAGCGGATCCTCACCGCCGCGAAACGCCTCCTCGAGCACGCGCCAAGCGCCACCCTCTCCGACATCGCCGCCGCGGCGAGCGTCTCGCGCTCGACCTTCTACCGGCACTTCCCGGACCGCGACGCGTTGATCGCCAAGCTCGACGAGCGCCCCGAGGACGGTGCCGTCCAGCAGCCCGGCGAACTGCTGCCGGCCGGCCGGCTCGGCCGCAGCCGGCCGCTCGCGCTCGACGCGATCCACGTCTTCGACGCCGTGCCGCCGGCGCTCCTGCCCGGCCAGCTGGTCGCCGAGGCGGAACGGATCGCCGCGGTTCCCGTCGCCCTCTACCTGCTCGACATCGACGGCAGCCGGCTACTCCACATCGCCGGCGACGTCCGCCTCGGCGACTCACTGCAGGCGCCGCTCGCGGTCGGTCCCGAGATCGATGCCGACGGCATCGCGCTGCTCCGCGAGCGGGTCGAACGACCCGGCGAGGTCGAGGTCTTCGCTCTCTGGCTCCGCGGTCGGTCGGTCGGCGTCTTCCTCGTTTTCGGCAGGCCCGAGGAGCCGCTCACCGAGCTCGCCCGCCAGACCGCCGCCGCGGTCACCCTCGCCGACCGCTACACCGACATCTTCGCCCGCGTGCAGCGGCGCAAGCAGCCGCGGGCGGCGGCGGAGATCCAGCAGAGTCTGCTGCCGCCGCGGATCTCCCGGCTGGGCGGCGGGGAAGTCGCCGGCAACGTGCTGCCGAGCTACGAGGTGGCGGGCGACTGGTTCGACGTCGCCGAAAATCCCGACGGCGTCTGGTGCGCGATCGCCGACGGTCTCGGCGAGAGCACTCGCGCCGCCGCCTCGAGCGCGATCGCGCTCGGCGCGCTGCGGGCGGCGCGGCGTTCCGGCGCCTCGGTCGGCGAGGTGCTGCTGGTCATGCACCAGGCGCTGCGCGAAATGCCGGGCCCGCGCAGCGAGATGACCGCGCTTGTCGCCCATTGGGAACCGGCGGCCGAATCGCTGCGGCTCTACTCCTGCGGCCACGTCGCCCCGCTGTTGGTCCGGGCGTCGGGCGAGCACGAGCGGCTCGACTGCGGCGTCTCGGCGGGCCTCGGCGGGCGCTCGACGCCGACGCCCGGCATTCGTCGGACGAAGCTCCGTTCAGGCGACCGGCTCGTCCTCATCTCCGACGGGGTCGTCCACGATGGGCCGGGGCAGGCGGGGCTCGGTGAGGACGACCTCGTCCGGGCGGCGCTCGGCGGCGACCACGATTCGGCCTCGGCGACGGTCCGGGCGGTCCACGCCGCGGTGCTCGAGGCGACCGGCGGCAACCTCGCCGACGATGCCACCGTCGTCTGCCTCCAGGCCGGCTAGCTCCACCCGTACCGCGCCTCGACCGCGGTGCCGCTGTGGCGTCAGCGGTGAGACCGTTTCCGGGCACCTTTTCGGGGTATGTCTCGGTCGTGGCGACCCGCGCGCAAGTAATGGACCTGTTGGCCGACGGGCACGACTACGAGAGCGCGGCCCGGGTTCTCGGCATCCGGCCCGGGCTCGCCTACATGATTGCCACCGGCCGACCGGCCGACGACGATGAAGCTCCGGCGCAGGATCTCTTCGAGCCGCCCGCCTACAATCCGACCCGCAACGAGACCGTCGACGCCTGGGTGAAGGTGCGGGCGAAGCGCGAGCTGTGGGGCACGCGATGAGCCCGCGGATCCCCTCGCCGGGCGAGTTGCCGCTGCTGCGACAGCTGCGGGGGGACGACAAGCTCGGTCGCGGCGCGGCGGTCAAATCCCACCGCTCCGAGGGGCTCCGCGCCCGCACGGCGACCGCCGATCGGGTGGTCAAGTCCGTCTGCCCCTACTGCGCGGTCGGCTGCGCCCAGAACATCTTCGTCAAGGACGGGGAGATCGTCCAGATCGAGGGCGATCCCGATGCCCCGCACAGCCGCGGCCGGCTCTGCCCGAAGGGCTCGGCGACCAAGCAGTTGACGACCGGCTCCTCGCGCGAACGCCACGTCCTCTACCGCCGCCCGGGCGGCGCCGACTGGGAGCGCCTCGACCTGGAGACGGCGATGGACATGATCGCCGACCGGGTCGTCCGCGATCGCCGAGCGGGCTGGGAGGACGAGGAGGACGGCGACGCCCTGCGCCGCTGCATGAGCATCGCCGCGCTCGGCGGCGCCACCCTCGACAACGAGGAGAACTACCTGATCAAGAAGCTCTTGACCGGGCTCGGGATCATCCAGATCGAGAACCAGGCGCGGGTCTGCCACAGCTCGACCGTGGTCGGGCTCGGCACCAGCTTCGGCCGCGGCGCGTCGTCGACGCTCCCCGGTGACCTGCAGAACGCCGACCTGATCGTGCTCGAGGGCTCGAACATGGCCGAGGCCCACCCGGTCGCCTACCAGTGGGTCGTGGAGGCGAAGGCGCGGGGCGCGACGGTCGTTCACGTCGACCCACACTTCAGCCGGACCAGCGCGATGGCCGACCACTTCGTCCCGCTCCGGGCGGGCACCGACATCGCCTTCCTCGGCGGCATCATCAACCACGTCCTCACCACGGAATCGGACTTCCGCGAGTACGTCCTCGCCTACACCAACGCCTCGACGATCGTCGGCGAGGACTTCGAGGACGCGGGCGCCGAGGGTCTCTTCTCCGGCTACGACGAGGCGACGATGAGCTACGACCCGGAGAGCTGGCAGTACGACGGGGCGTTCGTCGGCGCCGCCGCGGGTCAGCGCGACCAGGAGGGCAACGTCGACCGCCTGCAGAAAAGCAAGCTCGGCGGGCCGGGCGGCCGCGGCGAGATCAAGTACGACAAGACCTTGCAACACCCGCGCTGCGTCTGGCAGATCCTCAAGCGGCACTACGCCGCCTACACGCCGGAGAAGGTCGAGCAGATCTGCGGCGTGCCCCAGGACGTGTTCGCCACGGTCTGCCGGCTCTTCGTCGAGAACTCGGGCCGCGAGCGAACCACCGCCTTCGTCCACGGGGTCGGCTGGACCCAGCACACGATCGGCTCGCAGTACATCCGGGCCGCCTCGATCCTGCAGCTGCTGCTCGGCAACATGGGGCGGCCCGGGGGAGGCGTGATGGCGATGCGCGGCCATGCCTCGATCCAGGGCTCGAGCGACATCCCGACCCTCTTCGACACCCTTCCTGGCTACATCCCGATGCCGAGCGCCCACGGCCACGGCGGCCTCGACGACTTCATCGAGGCCGACTCGCCGGCCCGCGGCTTCTGGGGCAACATGCGCGACTACGTGGTCAGCCTGCTGAAGGCCTACTGGGGCGAGGCGGCGACCGCCGACAACGACTTTTGCTTCGAATACCTGCCACGCCTTACCGGCAGCCACTCGACCTACGACACGACGATGGCGATGATCGAAGGCAAGGTGAAGGGCTTCTTCCTCTTCGGCCAGAACCCGGCGGTCGGCTCCGCCAACGTGCGGATGCAGCGGCTCGGGATGTCGAAGCTCGACTGGCTGGTGGTGCGCGACTTCTCGCTGATCGAGTCGGCGACCTGGTGGAAGGACGGTCCGGAGATCGAGTCGGGGGAGATGCGGACCGAGGACATCGACACCGAGGTCTTCTTCCTGCCCGCCGCGGCCCACACCGAGAAGGAGGGCACCTTCACCAACACCCAGCGCATGCTGCAGTGGCACCACAAGGCGGTCGAGCCGGTCGACGACCAGCGCTCCGACCTCTGGTTCACCTACCACCTGGGACGGAAGATCCGCGAACGGCTGGCGGGCTCTGAGGAGGAGATGGACCGGCCGATCCTCGACCTCACCTGGGACTACCCGACCGAGGGCGAACACGACGAGCCGCTCGCGGATGCCGTGCTGGCCGAGATCAACGGCTGGAACGCCGACGGCGAGATGCTCTCCGCCTACACCGAACTGAAGTCCGATGGCTCGACTTCCTGCGGCTGCTGGATCTACTGCGGCTGCTACGCCGAAGGGGTCAACCAGACGGCGCGCCGCAAACCGGCGAGCGAGCAGAACTGGACCGGTGGGGAATGGGCCTGGGCCTGGCCCGCCAACCGCCGCATCCTCTACAACCGCGCTTCCGCCGACCCTCAGGGCAGACCCTGGTCGGAGCGCAAGGCGCTGGTCTGGTGGGACGAGGAGAAGGAGGAATGGGTCGGCCACGACACGCCCGACTTCGAGCTGACCAAGCGGCCCGACTACGTGCCGGCGGAGGATGCGACCGGCCCCGACGCGATCGCGGGCGATGACCCGTTCATCATGCAGGCCGACGGCCGCGGCTGGCTCTTCGCCCCGGCGGGTGTCGCCGACGGGCCGCTGCCGACCCACTACGAGCCGCAGGACTCGCCGGTCCGCAACCGCCTCCACGAGCACCAGCGCGATCCGGCCCGCCAACTCTACGAGCACGAGTGGAATCGCTACCACCCCGATCCCGATGAGCCGGGCGCCGACGTCTTCCCCTTTGCCGCGACCACCTATCGCCTCACCGAGCACTTCACCGCGGGCGGGATGTCGCGCTGGACGCCCTACCTGGCGGAGCTGCAGCCGGAGTTCTTCGTCGAGGTCTCACCCGAGCTCGCCGCCGACCGGGGGCTCGAGCACGCCGGCTGGGCGACGATCGTCAGCGCCCGTGGGGTGGTCGAGGCGCGGGTGATGGTCACCGACCGGATGACGCCACTCAAGGTCGACGGCCGCACGCTCCACCAGATCGGCATGCCTTACCACTGGGGACCGAACGGGCTCGCCCGAGGTGACTCGATGAACGAGCTCTCCTCGATGGCGCTCGACCCGAGCTCCCACATCCAGGAGGTCAAGGCGCTGAGCGTCGACGTCCAGCCCGGCCGGCGGCCGCGCGGCCCGGCGCGGACCGAGCTGGTCGAGGAGTACCGGCGGCGGGCCGGGATCACCGCGGCGACGGGCGCGAGTTGACCGGCGAGCCGCTGAACGTCCTGTTGGGTGGCGGCGACCCGGCCGGCGACTCGGGCTACGGCGAGCACCCGCCGCGGATGGGGTTCTTCACCGACACCTCGGTCTGCATCGGCTGCAAGGCCTGCGAGGTCGCCTGCAAGGAGTGGAACGAAGTCCCCGACGACCTGGTCGAATGGGCCGG
>JAOPZF010000190.1 GCA_025964255.1 Solirubrobacterales bacterium
GGGGCCGCCCCCCCCCCGCCCGCCCCCCCCCCCCACGCCCGGGACGCAACTCGGACGGCGGGGGTCAGAGCACGCCGAATTCGGCGGCGACGGTGATTGGTTCGCCGAGGTCGGTGACGCCGGTCACGGTCAGCTTGTAGAGACCTGGCAGGGCGCGGGATGGGATCGCGATGCCGAGCTTTTCGCTTTCGCCCGGACCGAGGGTGCGGGTGGCGAGCGAGTAGGTGGTCGGCGTGTTGACCGGCTTCCACGTCGTTCCGTCGAGGTGTTCGAGCGTGGTCGCGCCCGGCGTCATCGTCGCGGTGCCCTTGTTTTCGAAGCAGGCTTCGAGCGTCGAGCCCGGAGGGACGTTGTCGTAGGTCGGCAGGCTGAGCCCAGTTTCGACTTTCCGTTCGACCACGCGCACGTACTCGCCGTAGCGGCCGAGCAGCCGGCCGCGGTGGTTCTGGATCGTCATTTCGACCGAGTAGACGGCGGGCGACGTGGGGAGGGGGAAGGTGAGCCCGCGGTGCTTGCCGGCGGGAAGCTGCTTGAGGTCGATCCGCTTCAGCCCCGACGGGTGGAGCTTCTGCCCGCTGTCGGTGAGCCGGATCAGCCGCTCGAGGACGACCCACTTGAGCGCTTTCGTCGGAGTCCCTTCGGGCGCTGAGTTGGTCAGCCGGAAGCCGACGCTGGATCCGCCGATGAGCAGTCCCTGCGGCCCGGTCACCCCGAGCGTCGTCCCTTCTGGCGCGAACCTCAGCACCCCGGCTTCCGGCAGCGCCGGGATCGTCTGCAGCTTCTGCACCGGCGCCAGGTAATTCGTCCCCCGGTTCGAGCAGAAGGGCGCCGGCACGGTCGCCGTCGCCTTCTTCTTCGCGGCGCTCGCGCCGGGGGCGGCGCCGAGCGACCCCGCGGTCATCGCCGCAACGGCCACCGCGACCGAGGTTCCCCGCGCAAAGTCCCGAACTCGGCGATTCACCGGGGGGAGTATGTCGTCCCGCCAGGACTTAGACCTCCGTGCACGGCGAGCGAGGACAGGGGACGGTCGAGTGGGTCGGGGTGGTCTGCGTCGTCTGTCTGCTTTTGGTCGGGGTGCTGGCGACGGGGGTCGCGGTTTCGGGGGTCGACCTGGCGCGGTCGGTGGCGACGAGGATCCTCTGCGCGGTCGAGCTGGCCGACGGGTGCGGCGACGAGCCGCTGCTGATCGCCACCTACGGGGACGAAATCGGCCGGCTGGTGCGGGAGCACATGCCGACGATCGGCTTCGAGGATGGCTCGCGGGCGGTCCCGGTCGACTACCGCCGCTGCCGCGAAACCGAATGCGGCGACGCGCCCGACGACGGGCTCGTCCACCGCACCGACCAGCGCCTGCCGGTCACCTCTTTCGTCCACGTCGTCGACTGCCGGGCGGCTGCGCGGGCGGAAAGCGAAGCCGCGGGAGACGACTGCTCGGGCGAGCGGGCCGGTCGCCTCTACCTCCAGTACTGGCTCTTCTACGCGAACTCGGCGACGCTCCGCGGCGTGCCGATCGTCGGCGACGCGGGCGAACACAAGGACGACTGGGAATCGGTTCAGGTCCGCTTCAACCCCGACGGCTCGACCGACGAGCGCGCCTCCGCCCACGATGGCTACGACTACTCGCTGGGGGACCTCGACTGGGGCTCCGACGCCGGCATCGGCTTCCTCAGCGACCTTGCCGAAGACCTCGACGTCCGCCATCCCAACGGCTGGGGCCCCGAGACGCATCTGCTCCTCGTCTCCGGCGGCAGCCACGCCGGCAACGCCACCGGCGAGCCCCGCGGCAGCCGCTTCACCCCCGGACGCCGCGTCCACCTGATCCCGCTCGAGCCGATCGCCGCCGACTCCCACGCGACCTTCACCGTCACCCCGCCGTGGCTGAAGGAAGTCTGGCGCGACCCCGAGGCCTCAGGGACGGGGTGATGTCGGTGGCGTTGGAAGAGTGGCGAGGTGCCTCGGCGAGGGCTCTCGACGAAATCGAGTCCTTGCATCGACTGGTCGAGGAAACGTCGGAGACCGCGCCTGCACTGACTCGCCAGATCAACTACGCATACGCGGCACTGACGCTCGCCCATTTCCAGCGCTACTGTCGCGCAGTCCACACGGAGGCGGTAGATGCCCTCGTCGCGGTGATGCCAGGGCCAGCAGCGCTGGCCAGGGTCCTCGGGGGAGTCATGGTCGAGCGCCGCTTTTTGGACAGAGGCAATCCCACGCCGAGCAACCTCGATCAGGACTTCATGCGGTTCCGGTTCAAGCTCTGGCCCAACGTCGAAGCGGATGACGGGCGAAATCGGAGGCGGAAGGAGAAGCTCACGCAGCTATGTGAATGGCGCAACGCCATCGCCCATGGCGACATCTCCCACCGGCAGGCGGCAGGGAAACTGGTCCCTCGAGAGCTCGACTTCGATACCTGCCGGGACTGGCGCCGGGCTCTCGAGGGGCTTGCGATTTCGATCGACGCGGTGATGGCGACGCACTGTCGGGTCCTCGGCTGTTCTGAACCCTGGTGATACGTTCGACTCGTGGCCGATTCGAATCAGAAATCCAAGATCGAGGTAGGGGAGTGGGTGCTCTTGGCGTTCGGCGGGGACCCGCTGGAGGCGCAAGTGGTCGAGGATCGCGGAAATCTCGGTTACAAAGGAAGGCGTCTGCTTCGGGTTGCCGTCCCGATGGAAGACGACGACGAGCCGGTGGAATTCGAGATTCCCGAAGCGGACGTGATCCGCGCCGCGTAACGAGTCCGCGGGCCGGCGGGGCCCGCTCGTTAGGGTTCTGCGATCGCCACCGAAGTGTCTCCTCGACCCACCCGGCAGTCGATCGCGGAGCTTCTTGCCGAGGCTCGAGCTCGCACGATCGCGCTGATCCACCCGGTAGGCGACGAGCTGCTGAACCGGGTCTATTCGGAGCTACTGAGTCCGCTCGCCTGGGACCTCGGGCACATCGCCAACTTCGAGGAGCTCTGGCTGGTGCAGACCGTCGGCGGCCGCAAGCCGCTGCACGGGGAACTCGGCCAGTACTACGACGCGATCGAGAACCCGCGTCGCGAGCGCGGCGAGCTGCCGATCCTCCACGACGCCGAACTGCGCGCCTATATGTCCGAGGTTCGCGAGCGGACGCTGGCGGTGCTCGACGAAGTCGACATCTCAGCCGACGCCGAGGACCCGCTGCTGCGCGAAGGCTTCGTCTACGAGATGTTGGTCGCCCACGAGCTGCAGCACCAGGAGACGATGATGCAGCTGATCCAGATGCTCGACGCGCCGTACCGTCCGGCCGAGGCGAACCCCGACGCGTTCGCGCCCGCACCGGTCGAGCGCGACGCCGGGATGATCCGCGTCGAGGCCGGTGCCTACGAGATCGGCGCTCCCGACCGCGGCTTCGCCTACGACAACGAGCGCCCGCGCCACACGGTCGAGCTCCCCTCCTTCGAGATCGATCGAACCCCGGTCACCAACGGCGCGTATCTCGACTACATGGGGGAGACCGGTGCCGAGCCACCGCTGTACTGGGAGCGCGACGGTGACGCTTGGATGCGCACGGCGATGGGCCTGCGCCTGCCGGTCGACCGGGCGCGTCCGGTTGTCCACGTCTCCTGGGACGAGGCCGATGCCTTCGCCCGCTGGGCGGGCAAGCGCCTCCCGACCGAGTTCGAGTGGGAGGCGGCGCGGCCTCGGCTCGACGGCGTCGGCGGCGCCTGGGAGTGGACGTCGTCGGACTTCGTCGGCTACCCCGGCTTCGCTGCCTTCCCCTACAAGGAGTACTCGGAGGAGTTCTTCGGCGACACCTACAAGGTGCTCCGCGGCGCTTCCTGGACCACCCACCCGCACGTCGCCCGCCCGAGCTTCCGCAACTGGGACCTGCCCCAGCGGCGCCAGATCTTCGCCGGGATCCGTCTCGCCTCCGACCTCGAAGGGAACCCCTGATGACGATCGCGATCGACGTCCACCTGTCGACCGACCAGGCCGCGGCGATGGAAGCCGACGTGCGCGAGGGCCTGACGCGGGAGCAGAAGGAGCTCTCGCCGAAGTACTTCTACGACGAGCGCGGGTCGCAGCTTTTCGAGGAGATCACCGAGCTGGAGGAGTACTACCCGACCCGTCGCGAGCGCGAGATCCTGGTCGAGCGCTCGGCCGAGATCGTCGCCGCCGCGGGCAACCCGGCGACGCTGATCGAGCTCGGCTCCGGCTCGGCCTCGAAGACCCGTCACCTGCTCGACGCGATGCGCGACGCGGGCACCCTGCAGACCTACGTCCCGGTCGACATCTCCGAGGAGATCACCCGCGAAACGGCGGCGGCGCTGGTCGAGGAGTACCCCGGGCTCGACGTCCACGGGCTGGTCTGCGACTTTGAGGCCGATCTGGAGCGGACGCCGACGACGACCGAGCATGGCCCGCGGCTGATCGCCTTCCTCGGCGGCACGATCGGCAACCTCTACCCGGACGAGCGC
>JAOPZF010000267.1 GCA_025964255.1 Solirubrobacterales bacterium
CCGCCGGGCCTGCCTTCGCGCCGGCGCGGGAGCATGCCGCCGACCCCCCGAGCGTCTTCGCCGACGTTGCCGCGGGAGCGCGTGCGTTGCGCCGGGCGCCGGCCGCGGTCCGCCTGATCGCCGCCGAGGTCATCTGCAGTGCTGTCTACGGTCTGTTGACGGTGACCCTGGTGCTCGTCGCCGGCCGCGTCGGGGTCGGCGACGGGGGCTATGGGCTTCTGCTCGGTGCCTCGGGCGCCGGCGGGATCGCCGGAGCGACCGTCGTCGGGCGCTTCGCCGATCGCCGGCACTGGCGCCGAACGCTTGCCCTGTCCCTCGGCACCGTCGGGGTGACGCTGGCGCTGCTTGGAGCGGCTCGTGGGATCGGCCTCGCGATCGCCCTCTCGCTCCTGATGGGAGCGGGGATGGTGGTCGCCGAGGTCCTTTCGGAGACCGCGTTGCCGGCCCTGCTCGACGACGAGATCCTTGCCCGCGCCTACGGCCTGATGCTCCCGGCCGCGCTGAGCGGCATTGTCGTCGGCTCGCTGCTCGGCGGCCCCCTGGTCTCGCTGCTCGGCCTCGGTGGCGCCCTTGGTGCCGCCGGCGCCCTCGTCCTGCTCGCCGGCGCGCTCTTGCTTCACCAACCCCTGGCAATTGCGCCGTCGCCCCCCGCGCCGGAACCGGCACCGACCAGATGACCAAACGCTTCGACCAACCGACTCGCGACCAAGGAGACCTCATGTCAGACCCGATCCACCCTCCGATCCCCCCAGTGACGATGCCGGTCCTGCTCGGCCTGGCGCTCACCCTCGCCGCCGTCCTCGGCCTCGGCTTCGTGGAATCGGCCTCAGCCACGGTCACCGCGACCCAGATCACCTCGCCGGCCGGCCCGACCTTCACCGCCTATGACGAAAACAACCCGAACACGATCGCGGTGACCGGGACGACGGACAGCACGAACCCGGCGCTCGACAAGGTCGACATCGACTGCTTCCACGGCACCGAACATCCGGCGCTGGCACTGGGGGTGCCGCTCGCCGCCGACGGCAGCTTCTCGCTCGCGGCCGGCGAACTCCAGAACATCGCCTACAACGCCTGCCGCCTGCGGGCGGTCCCGACCGGGGCCGTACCGGCCGAACTCGGCGCGTTCGCCGGACCGCTGGTGGCGGTCGGGTTCCGTCGGCTCGAAAGCTACACGCGAGGCCCGGCCGTCGGCAGTCCCTACGGCTTCTTCCTCCACGCCCAAGGGGCGACCGCGGCCGCCGACTACAGCGCGCTCGGCCGCTGCGGGCTGTCGGGCGCCTACCTGCTCGACGAAAGCCTGGAACGGACGGCGACGACCTTCGCTTGCGACGACGCGTTCTTCCGCTATGACGACTTCGACAATCCTGGTGCGTCGACCCGCTCGCAGATGCAGGTCGATGGCAGCAACGCCTACAACAGCCACGGGATCGATGAAATGTTCGGCTCCGTCGAACACTTCCCCGATCTGACTTTCTCGTCGACCGAGAACCCCCTCAACGGCGACGTCACGATCACCGACTCCGAGCCGCTGGTCACCTGTCAGAGTGGCGAATACCCGCCCTCGTCGGGGTGCCAGCCGCTGGTTTCGACCGGGGTCCGCGACGTGCGGACCATCGAACAGGGCGACGACGGCCATCTGGTCGTGATCTCCGACCGTTTCGCAAGCACCGACAGCCAGGCCCACAACGTCGATCTGGAGCCGCAGAACTTTCAGAGCTTCAGCTCCTTCTCGAGCGAAAACGGCGAAGCGATCGGGTATCGCTTCCCCGGCGAAGCCACCTACTCCGTCCACCCCGACGGACAGGTCGTTCCCTTCGCCGACTCGCAGGCGGGAACGATCTACGTTCGCGTCGAAGGCTCTTCCGACGGCGACCACACGACCGGCCGCGGAGCGATCGTCTTCGACAGTCCCGCCTCGCCCGCGACCTTCGACGAAGTCAACTCCGAATACAGCGGCTTTCACTTCCACCAGACCGTCGCCGTCCCGGCCGGCGGCTCGACGACCGTCCGATTCGCCTACGTCCAGGCCTACCGACAGGCCGAAGTCGAAGCGCTCGCCGGTCAGCAGGAAGCAGCCTGGGGAACGGTCCCTGCGACTTCCGCCGCGCCGGCTTCTCCCGCGGCCGCCGGGCCCGCGCCCGCCGGGCCCACGCCAGGGAAGTTGCCGAGTTCGAACGGTCTCGCGCCTTCCAACCTGATCCATCTCGGCACCGTCACCATCGACCGCCGCACCGGGACCGCGCGCCTGCCCGTGACCGTCACCGCGGCCGGGAAGCTCACGCTGCGAAGCCGCCAGCTGAAAGGCATCGACCGTGAGGTCCGGGTGCCCGGGACGGAGACCCTGCTCCTGCGTCCGACGGGTGTCTGGCGGGCGCTGCTGCGCAAACGCGGCCGGGTCGTGGCCAGGTTCAAACTGACCTTCCACCCCAGCGGCGGCACCGCCGGCACGGCGGCGGGCCGGGCGAACCTCGAGTTTCACAAGACGAAGATGGGGAGGTCGTAATGCGGCGGCTGCGCGAAGGCACCGAGGTCCGGGGAGTGCTTGGACGAGCCCTCTCTCATATGCGTCGCAACGCGATCGCCTACCTCGCGCTTTGGTTCGCCCTCGCCGGCGGCAGCGCCTACGCGGCGACCCAACTCGGCGCCAACAGCGTCGGAACGAAGCAGCTGAAGCCCGACGCGGTCGTCTCGAGCCGGGTCAAGGACCACTCGCTGCTCGCCCAGGACTTCAAGGAAGGGCAGCTGCCCAGCGGGCCTCAGGGAGCGGTCGGCCCGCGCGGTGCCGTCGGGGCGCAGGGAGCCGTCGGGCCGTCCGGCCCGGTCGGGCCACAGGGGGCCGAAGGGCCGGCGGGCCGGCCGGGGACGCCGGGCGAAGTGGGGCCGCGGGGTCCGGCTGGATCGGGAATTTTGCTGTCACGGAGCTACGCGCTTCGGCCGGGAACGCTCTACGGGATCGTCACCGGTCTTCAGTTCGCCACCCCCGAAGAGGAAGCGGTCACGATGATCACCCCGGACCGCAACCTCACCGCCTCGCACCTCGCGGTCCATCTGAGTTCGGCCCTGGCCTCCGACGAGGCGGAGGAGATCTCCCTGCGGCTCAACGGACAGATCAGCGATCTCAACTGTGTCGTGGCCCCCGGCACCTCGACCTGCACGTCGGCGGCAGAAGTGCCGGTGCCGGCCGCGAGCTCGATGTCGATCGAGTTCCTAGGGAACCCTGGCGAACAACAAAACGAAGCGATGGTCGCCTTCGAACTAGGGGCGTAGGGATCCCGTGGGCGAGCTCGCCGGAGCATTCGTGTCTACTTGCCGCAACGGGCGGAAGGTACTTTCTCCCTCCGACCGAGAGCGTCATCGGGACCCCCGTCCGATTCACCTCCCGGCCCCGATCCAGCAGCCCCGGAGTCATCGCTTGAGGTGGAACCCAAATGCTGGCGGCGCCGCTCGGGCCGGTGGTTCGAATCCACCTCCGGGCACTTGTTCAGGACGGGCGCTCGGCGCTCGGGCCCTATTCGCGGATGGTCATTCGGGCGAGCTTGTCGCCCGCGGCCCGGAAGGTGAAGTGGCTCGGGGATCGGGTCGTCGTTCGGCATCTCGGTCAAGGAAACCACTCGGGGCGCGGCATCGTCAGTAGCGTGCCCACCGAGGCGTTCGGCTTGAATGTCGTACGTGATGGAGAGAAATTCGAATCGCCAAGTCGACCAGGTGGCCTCGTTGGTCGAGGAGGCCGTCGAGCGGCTCGCCGGCGTCGCCACACTAACGCCGCTCGAACGCAACGAGCGACTGTCCGCCTTGGTCGGCGGTGAGGTCTGGCTGAAGCGCGAGGACCTGCAGCCCGTTCGCTCATACAAGCTGCGCGGCGCCTACAACCTGATGGCCCAGCTCGACGACGCCGCCAACGGCGTCGTCTGCGCCAGCGCCGGTAACCACGCCCAAGGGGTCGCCTACGCCTGCGCCGCATTGGAGATCAAGGGGCGGATCTTCCTGCCGCGGACGACGCCGCGGCAGAAGCGCGAGCGGATCGCGGCGATCGGCGGTCCCTGGATCGACATCGTGATCGACGGCGACACCTACGACGATGCCGTCGCGATCGCCGCGGCATCGGCCCGGGAGCTCGGCGCCCGGATCGTCCCCGCCTTCGACGACCTGCAGACGATCGCCGGCCAGGGGACCGTCGCGGTCGAGATCCTCGACCAGCTCGGCCGTGAGCCGGACCTGCTGGTCATCCCCGTCGGCGGCGGTGGCCTGCTCGCCGGCGTCGCCGGCTGGCTCGGCGAGGAGCACCCCGCAGTCGAGGTCACCGGGGTCGAGCCGGTCGGTGCCGCGGGCATGCAGGCGGCGCTCGACGCCGGTGAGCCGGTCGACCTCGCCAAGCTCGATTCCTTCGTCGACGGTGCCGCCGTGCGCCGGGTCGGCGAGGTCACCTTCCCGCTGGTCCGCGACTCCGGGGTAGGGCTCGTGTCGCTCGAGCCGGGCGCGATCTGCGCCGAGATGATCTCGCTCTACCAGACCGACGGGATCATCGCCGAGCCCGCCGGAGCGCTGGCGACCGGTGCGCTCGGCACCGCGGTGACCCCCCCGCCGGGAGCCGTCACCGTCTGCGTCGTCTCGGGCGGCAACAACGACGTCAGCCGCTACGCCGAGATCCTCGAGCGGGCGCTGGTCTGGGAAGGGCTCAAGCACTACTTCCTGATCGAATTCCCGCAGGAGCCCGGGGTGCTGCGGCGGTTCCTCGACGAGGTGCTCGGCCCCGACGATGACGTGACGCTCTTCGAGTACGTCAAGCGCAGCAACCGGGAGACCGGGCCGGCCCTTGTGGGAATCGAGATCGGCGACCGGTCGGGGCTCCCCGGCCTGCTCTCGCGGCTGAACCAGTCGCCGCTGCGGATCGAGCCGATCGACCCGGACGGGCCGGTCTTCCGCTTCCTCCTCTAGAGACCGGCGACGTCAGGCCGGCGTGGGAGCTACTTCGGCGAGAGGACTATGACCGGGATCTTCCGGTCGGTTTTCGTCGCGTACTCGGCGAACTGCGGCTGCGCGACTTCCTGGGCCGAGTAGAGGCGATCGCGCTCGTCGCCGGTCGCCTCGGTGGCCAGGACGTCGTGCTTCTGGTCGCCGACCTCGATCGAGACGTTCGGCTCGGCCTTCAGGTTGTGGTACCAGCCGGGGTTTTCCGGGGCGCCGCCTTTGGAGGCGAAGATGACGACATCGTCGCCGTCGGCCAAGTAGACGAGCGGGGTGACGTACTCCTTGCCCGATTTGGCGCCGACGTTGTGCACGAGCACCAGCGGCATGCCCTCGAACATCCCGCCGGCCTTACCGCCGTTGGCGCGGAATTCCTCGATGACCTGGGTGTTGAAATCTGCGGGAGTAGTCGACATGGGCGCGATCCTAACGGTTCGACTCCACCGGCCGGCCGAGGGCGCCGGGAGATACGGACCCGCCGCCCCCAAGGGTGGGAGGGGGCGGCGAGCCTGTCGTCGGGGGACCTACTTCCCGACGATTTCTTCGACCACGTAGGCGGCGACGTTGCTGATTTCTTCGCTGCTCAACTGGCCTTTGAAGGCGGGCATCCCGCCGCCGCCGTCGGTCACCTGTTCTTCGGCGCCGGCCTGTTCTTTGGCTTTCGGCATCGTCCTCAGGTCGGGACCGCCGTTACCGCCGTGACCGGTGGCGCCGTGGCAGACGGAGCAGTTTTCGGAGAAGACTTCTTTGCCCGCCGCCGCGTCAGCCGTGGCACCGCCACCACCTCCGGCTTCGGCTTCTTCACCGCTTTCGCCACCTTCGCCTGCCTTTGCCGGCGGCGCGGCTTCTTCTTCGGCGCCTTTCTGTTCGGATTCTTTCTCGCCGGCGTGTTTGGTGCCTTCGGCTTTCTCTTCGAGGCCTTTCGCTTCTTCCATCGTGCCTTTCAGAGAGAAGACCCAGAAGGCTTCACCGTGCGGCGTCGCCGCCAGCGAGTTGCCACCGGCGTAGATGGCGATTTTCTCTTCGCCTTCGTCTTCGAACGGGGTCACCGTGGTGTTCGCTCCCGCGCCGGTCTGCCAGTGCCAGAGTTCTTCACCGTTTTCGACGTTGAACGCCTGCAATTCGCCGTTGTCCTGGCCGACGAAGACGAGGCCGCCGGCGGTCGTCACCGCGCCCGAGTAACAGGATTCTTTGAAGTGGTCCTGCCAGGCGATTTTGCCGGTGCTCATGTCGTAGGCGGTCAGGAAGCCCGGCGTGTTGGACCCGGAGGCCGTGATCTCGTCAGAGCCGATGTACGTTTCGCCTTCCTTGTACTTCTGTTCGTTCGGCGGCACGATCAGGCCGAGAACGCCGGCCTGCGAGCAGACGAAGTACATGTTTTCTTCCGGGTCGTAACTCGACGGCGGCCAGTTGTCGCCACCGACCGCGGCGTTGGCGACCACGTTCATCACGTTCGGGTCGCTGCTCATCGGGGTGAAGTCAGGAACCCCGACGACCTTCGGTTCGGGCTTCTGCCCCACGACCCCTTCGGCCGCTTTCTTCACCGCTGCCGGGTCGGTCTTGGTGACCGGGCTGAACGGTTCCATCGTCGGCTCGGGCTGCGTCGGCCACGTCTTCTGCGACGGGTCCTGCGGCACCTTCACCTCGGGGATCGGGTAGACCGGTTTGCAGTTTTCCTGATCGACGACGTAGGCCCAGCCGGTCTTCTCCGGCTCGCCGACTGCTTCAACTTCTTTCCCGTTCATCATCCCTTTCATCAGGACGGTCGGGCTCGGCGCGTCGTAGTCCCAGAGGTCGTGGTGCACCTCCTGGAAGTGGCAGTGATATTTGCCGGTTTCGGCATCAAGGCCGACGATCGAGGCGGTGAAGAGGTTTTCCCCTTCCCGCTTCGCGCCGACCCACGGCGCCGCGTTCGAGGTCGAGAAGAACAGCATGCCCGTCTTCGGGTTCACGGTCGGCGTGTTCCAGATCGAGGCGCCGCCGTGCTTGTAGGAGCCGTTGTTGGGCCAGGTGTCGCCACCGGTTTCCTTCGGCGACGGGGTGGTCCAGAAGTGCCAGAGGAATTTGCCGGTCGTGGCATCGAGCGCGGTGAGCCTCCCGCGGACGCCGTACTCGCCGCCGGAGCCGCCGACGTAGACCTTGCCGTTGTAATAGAGCGGCGCGCTGGTGATCGAGAAGCCGGATCCCGGTTTGACGACTTCGGTGTTCCATTTGACCTTGCCGGTTTCCTGGTCGAGCGCGACCTCGTCACCATTCAGCTGCGAGACGAAGACCATCCCGTCGCCGATCGCGAGGCCGCGGTTGTCCCAGCCGCAGCAGACGATTTCGCCGAGTGGGTCGGGCGGCAGGTGGGGTTCGTAAGTCCAGAGGACTTCGCCGTTGGACGCGTTCATCGCGAATGCGTCGTCGGCGCCGTCGGAGATATAGATCGTGCCGTTGTACTCGAGCGCCTGGCCCTCGGCGGAGAACTTCGCCGAGGTGGCGTTGGAGCCGATTTTGGTCATCCAGTCGCCTTTGAGTTCTTTGACGTTTTCGGTGTTGATTTCGCTGAGGGTCGAGAAGCGGTCATTGGTCGTGCCGCCTCCGTTGGTGACCCAGTTGGCGCCGGCCGGTTCGTACAGTTCTTCGGACGTGAATTCCGGCGCCGCGGCGATGCCTTCGTTTTCCGCGGTTTCGGGTTCCGCTTCCGTTTCGGCTGGTTCTTTCGCTTCTTCGGTCGTTTCCGTCGTCGAAGACGAAGAACTGCTGCTCCCGCCGCCACAGCCGGCGATCACCAGCGCGGCGATCAGCCCGACCAGCAGGCAAAGGAGAATGGATCCGCGAAACCGCTTGCTTCCCATGGAAAACCCTCCTGCGCCCTTTCCCAGGGCGCGGTCTATATCCACCCAAGTCCAACGAGATATTGGACGATCGCCACCATATTCAACGAGGCGGATTGGTTCAAGGGCTTTCTGCTGAGTGCCGCAAATATTCTTTGCGATCCCCGTCGATCGGCAAGCCGTCTTGCTCTTTGTCGGCAGGGAGCAACTTCGGCGCCTCGGACCCGTTTAATCATCTAAGACCGTGATCGCCCGACCCGGCCAACTTCTCCATGCCCGCTTCCTGCTGGGCGCCCTGCTGCTCGTCCTCGCCTTCCTGGCGGCGGCGGGAGCGACGCGTGCCGAGGCCGCGGGGCGCACCGTCCACTTCGCCGGGCGCACCGTCGACGTTCCCGCCGGCTTCGGCGTCGTGCGGGTCGTGCCGGGCTCGAAGACCTGCGTGCGGCTCGACCGCCGGGTCGTCTACCTGGGCGCGCCGTCGAAGGAACAGAGCTGCCCGGCCGGGGCGATCGTCGGCAAGCGCCGCGCGATCGTCGTCGCCCCGCACCGCGAGCACCGCGCCGCGCCGTCGTCCCGCGTCCGCCCGGGAGCCGCGCACGCGAGCTCCGTCACCCCCCGCGCCACCACCGGGGGGGCGTCGAACCCTGCCGCCACCGCCTCGGTCGGCGGCTCGGTCTTCACCGGGCTCGGCTTCGACACCTGCAGCGCACCGTCCTCGAAGGCGATGGCGGCCTGGGCCGAATCGCCCTTCCGCGGCGTCGGCATCTACATCGGCGGGGAAAACAGCGCCTGCTCGCAGCCCAACCTCAGCGCCAGCTGGGTCAGCGCCCAGACCACCGCGGGCTGGCACCTGATCCCAACCTACGTCGGCCTCCAGGCGACCACGTCGAGCTGCTCGAGCTGCGCCAAGATGACCACCCTCGCGGCAGCCACGCAGGGAACGGCGGCGGCCGAAGACGCGGTTACCGAGGCGACCGCGATCGGGATCGGCACCGGCAGCCCGATCTACTTCGACATGGAGGCCTACACGCCGTCGACGAGCGCGACGAAAACCGTCCTTACCTTCCTCGAAGCGTGGACCTCGAAGCTGCACGAACTCGGCTTCCAGTCGGGCGTCTACTCCTCCAGCGGCTCCGGGATAGCCGACCTCGCCGGCCAGCTCACCACCGGCTATCCCCTCCCCGACGACATCTGGGCCGCCAACTGGAACAACCAGGAAAACACGCTCGACTCGGTCCTGCCGTCGACCGCCTGGGCCAACCACCAGCGCATCCACCAGTTCCGCGGCGGCCACGACGACACCTACGGCGGGACGACGATCAACGTCGACTCCGATTTCGTCGACGGCGCCACGGTCGGGGTCGGCACGCCGCCGGTCGGTGAATCGGACCCGATCGGCAAGCTCGAAGTGACCGGCTCGCCCGCCCACGGGCAGCTGCGGGTCAGGGGCTGGGCCCTCGATCCCGACTCGCCGACGGAAGCGCTGTCCATCAACGTGGTGGTCGGCGGCCGCGAAGGCGACAAGGGCGTCGAAACCTACGAACTGGGTCAGGTCGCCAACCTCGAACGCACCGATGTCGCCGCCGCGCACGTGCTGGCCGGGCCTTTCCACGGCTTCGAAAACCAGATCGTCACGACCAAGTCGGGGCCGGAGCCGGTCTGCGTCTACGCCGTCAACACGGCGCTCGGCGGCAACCGCCTGCTCGGCTGCCGGACGACGACGATCCCGGTCGCGGTCACCCTCTCCGGCCTGCGCCTGACCCGCCGCGGCGTCTCCGTCAACGTCACCTGCGACTTCCCCGCCGGCACCGAATGCCCCGGCCACCTAGGCCTGCGCACGACCTACAAAGTGGCAACGCCGCGCCGCCACAAAGCGCCACGGATCCACTCGGTGACCCGCTCGATCGGCCAGCGCAGCTTCCACCTGAACGGCGCGAGCTGGCACCACTTCGTGCTGCCGCTGACGGCCGGCGGTCGCCGGCTGCTGCAGGAACGCGGCAAGCTGCCGGGCCTGCTGGTGGCGGCGATCCCGGGCGGCCAGCGAAGCGCCGGCCTGCCGCTCCTGGCACCCGCCCCGCGGCGCTAGTCCGTTCGCGGGGATTGCGGCTGGGGTTCTACGTCCTGGACGCGAGGGTTTCGGCGGGAAGGGCACGGGTTCGGCACGTTCCTGACGGGTCCGCCCGAGAGACGCCGGGAATGTCACAGGTCCTCATGCGTTCGAGACTCTGAATCTGCGACCGAGAACGCGTGGTCGACTTTAGGGCCCCTATGGGGGACCAAAGGTCGACCGCGTGATCGCAGCGTCTGAAGAAGACGGACCGAACTGTGATCTTCCCCGGCTCTTCGTGACGAACCACAGACGCCTCGGGCGACCCCATCAGCCCTCTACTCGCCGAGAGCCTCGCGCAGTTTCGTGATCTCGCCTTTGAGGTCGAGGAGGTCGGCTTCGAGGCGGTCGAGTCGCGCGGTCTCGTCGGCCACCGAGGGCTGAGCCGGCGCGGCGGGGCGGTCGTCGTGTGGCCCGTCGGCCGGGGCTAGGGACGACCGCGCCGGGACGTCGGGCACAAGGTCGACGGCATCGTCGCCACCGAGGACCTGCTCGTAGCGCTCCTCCTTCTGGCCGGGGCGGCGCGGGTGGCGGATCACGAAACCTCGGCCGATCAGGCGCTCGAGCACCTCGTTCACCGCGGCGAGGTCGGCGAAGCCGCCCGAGTAGCGCTCGGTGCGCTGTTTGAGCTCGCCCGGCGTCTGGGCGCCGCGCAGCATCAGCACCGCGAGGATGTTCACCTCGGCGTCGTCGATCGACAGGGCCTCCGGCAGCAGGTGCCGGTATTTGCGGGCCCGCGAGCCGGCGCCGCTGGTGAGCCGCGTCCAGCCGCGCAGCGCGGTCCGCCGCAGGGCGTCGGACACCGTCTGCTCGTCGTAGTCGACGACCGGGTCGCGGTTCGTCGACTGGTTGCAGGCCAGACGCAGCGCGTTCAGCGAGAGCGGGTAGACGTCGGGCGTCGTCCGCTGCTTCTCGACGAGGCAGCCGACGACGCGGATCTCGACGGCATCGGCCTCGGCGGGCACCGTGGCCTCAGCCCCGGTCGGGGCGCTCGGGGTAGAGCTCGTCGATCGTGACCAGGGCGCGGTAGGGCGCCTCGGCGGCTGCTTCGATCTTCTCCGCCCCGCCCGCCAGGCGGTCGACGACCGCGATGACGCCGGCGATCTCGAGGCCCTCCTCGCGGCAGCGTCCGATCGCCTTCGCGGTCGATCCGCCGGTGGTCACGGTGTCCTCGACGATCAGCGCCTTGACGCCCGCCTCGACCGGGCCCTCGACCCAGCGCTGCAGGCCGTGCTGCTTCTTCTCGCCGCGGACGAAGAAGGCGACGAGGTCGTCGCCCGCGGGCCCGGCGAGTGCCGCGCAGGCGGGCGGGATCGCCGCCGTCGCCGGTCCGCCGACCGCGGTCGCACCGAGCTCGTGCGCCGCCGCCGCGATCAGCTCACCGGCGGCCCGGAAACCGCCCGGTCGCATCAGCGTGCGGCGCGCGTCGACGTAGTACTGGGCGATCGCCCCGCTCGCCAGCGTCACTTCGCCGATCACCAGCGAGTGCTCGCGCAGTTCGTCGAGCAGCGTCTGCTTGGCGGCAGTGAGGTCAGCCACGCGACTGGGCGCTACCACACATAAATCGACTCACCGAAATGAAACGATTCGTAGATCCGCGGCTGGTCGGCGATGAAGGTCCGCACGCAACCGTGGCTGGCGGCGTAGTTCGGGACTTCGGCGTAGCCATGGACCGCGTAGCCGTTGTGCCAGTAGAAGGAATCGACCATTCCCTCCGAGTTGGTCCCCGGTTCCTGGCGGTAAAATTCATAGTGGCCGGTGATCGTCGGGGTCGAGGGCTTGCCGGTCGATACCGGGTAGATCGCGAACGGCTTGCCGTTCTTCACCAGCACCAGGACCTGCTTGTCGAGCGGCACCTCCGCGTGTTCACCCGCGTCCGGATACTTCACGTGGTACCCGCCCTTGCCGGCGAAGACCGCCCCGACCAGCCCCGCGCCGGCCTTTTTGGTGCGGTCCATGTCGTTGACCTTGCGGTAGGCGAGGACCTCGCGGCCGAGCCGCGCAGTGAAGCAGTCGCCGTTGCCGGAGACGTAACCCATCTTCGCCAGGTCGGTCTTGAAAGCCCCGACGACGTCGGTGCATTCGCCGGGATTCAGATTCGGGAAGGTCACGGTCCAGCTCTTGCGCACGGTCGAGTCGCCGCCGAGCGCCGCGGTCGCCACGTGCTTGGCGCTGACCGCGTACTTCCCGGCGGCCCTGACGATGACGTCGGATTCGAAGGTGCCGGTTTCGTTCGGGCCCTGCTCCACCGCGACCCGGTGGTGGCTGGTGACCTTCTGGCCGTTCAAGTAGAAGGTGACTTCGACGAACTGGCCGGGGACGTAGGGCGAGACGGTGCCCTTGGCCGTGACCGTGTCGAGGATCGTCGCCTTGCCGCCCGAGAGGCCGGTCGGTTCGACCTTGACCGTCGCGTTCGGCACTTCCGCCTTGGGCGGCGCGGGCGACGGCTTCGGCGCGGCAGCCGCGGTGGCGGGCACCGCCAGGAGCGCGGCGGCTCCGACGGCGAGGGCGAGGCGGCGGATCACGGCGGAAATCCTACTGGCAAACGCCTGACGGGCAGCTAAATCCCTACCCGAACGGGGACGCGCTCACTGCCCGAGTAACGCGATCGTGTTGTTGAGCATGTGGAGGAGGATCCCGGGGATGATCGAGCCGGTCCGCTCGTAGAGCAGCGCCAGCAGGAAGCCGAAGACGATCAGCGGCGGCACCGCGGTGATCCCGGTCAGCGCGTGGAGGGCGCCGAAGATGAGGCCGCAGATCAGCGCCGCCGCCAGCCGCGGCAGCTTCTCCCGCAGGCCGCCGAAGAGCATGCCGCGGAAGCAGGTCTCCTCGGCGATCGGCGCCGCGATCACGATCAGGAGGATCTGCAGGAAGGTCGGGCCGAAGCTTTCGGCGATGTCCTTCTGCTTCGGTTCGGTGATCACCACCGAGTAGAAGATCGTGAAGGCCAGGTAGATCACGAAGGCGAGCGCCATCCAGCCGAAGGCCGACGGCTTGAAGGCGCGGAAGCCGAGACGTTCGAGGATCGTCCGCAGCCCTTTGGCGCCTTTCATCGAGGCGAGCGCCATCGGCACCAGCAGGAAGCCCAGCTCGGTCGCGATCTGGGAGATGACGCTGCCGAGCGTGGTCAGGGTGCCGTCTAGCTCACGGGCGACGAAGAGGTGACCGGAGCCGGCGGAGGCGATCGAACCGACTTCGTTGCCGGCTTCGATCGGCTTACCTTCGAGCCGTTCCGGACCCGGTCCGAAGGCGTAGTTGCCGGTGACGTAGGGGTAGATGTCACCGTTCGGTTCGGCGATCAGAATGAGGCCTTTGGCGCCGAGCGTCAGCGAGGCGAATTCGTCGCCCGATTCGGGCTTCAGTTCCCAGAGGAACTTGCCGGTCGGCGCGAACGCGAAGACGGTGCCATCGTCCTTGCTCGACAAGACGTAGACGTCGCCGAAGCCGGCCCCTCGTTCTTCGTTGACCGCGATGTCGTTGTCGTTCTTGCCGAAGTCGAAGGAGCCGGCGGGGGAATCGACCGCTTCGAGCACGCCGACGTATTCGCCCTTGGCGTTCAGCCTGACGACCTCGTCGTTGGCGGCGTCGATCGCGTAGACCCCGCCGGTGGCGGGCGCGACGGCGATCGCTTCCGGTTCGATCGGCACGGGCGTCGACAGTTCTCGCCCTTCGACCGTCGCCAGCTGCTTCGCCGGCCCCTTCCCCGCCGCTTGGTACTTGAGGATCCGGCCCTGGCTCTTCTCCGAGATCCAGAGCGTGCCGCGCCGCGAGTCGAACGCCACGCCTTGCGAATCTTCGAGCCCACCGACCCGCTGCGCGCCGATTTCCTGGCCGAGGGCGCCGAAGACGCGCACTTCGTCTTCGTGGTCGGCGAAGAGGCGGTGCGCCTTGGAGTCGACCGCGAGCGCCGAGCTGTTGCCGCTGTCGAAGCTCGCGCCGCTCGAGTAGTCGGGCGGGAAGAGCGCTTCGATCTTGCCGTTCTGGCTGCCGACGATCAGCGCCGGGACCGAGAGGAAGAGGCCGACGCACAGCGCGATCAGGACGGCGAAGACCGCCGGCCACGGTCCCCAGTTCGCGTAGGGGAATTCGCGCTTATCTTTGGCGACTTCGCCGCCGACTAGGTTGGCCTCCATGGCGCGTGCAGTCTCACAGGTCTCCCGCTCGACGCGGACCCGGCTGACGATCCTGCGGCGCCTCCTGCTGCTGGCCGCCTTCCTCGTCGTCGCGGCGATCGTGCTCGCCCAGTTCACCTCGCTGGGCCGGCTCGCCGCGGGGATCTTCGCCTCCACCGCGGTGATCGGGCTGATCATCGGCTTCGCCGCCCAGAACACGATCTCCAACCTGATCGCCGGAGTGCTGATCGCGATCACCCAGCCGATCCGGATCGGCGACCGGATCAGCTTCGAAGACCGCGAAGGCCGGGTCACCGACATCACGCTCAGCTACACCTTCATCGACCCCGGCGACGGCAGTCAGGTCGTCGTCCCCAACCAGCTGCTCGTCCAGGGCATCGTCCACAACCACTCCGGAGCCGACAGCAAGGCTTAGGGCCTATCCGAGAACCCGCGTGTGCGGCTGGCGAGTGCCGCACCAAGCGGGGGTAGGACGCAGGGCGGCCGAATGGCATCGCCATTTGGACGACCGAGGACGATGCCCCGCGAAGTGTGTGCGGTGCCGCCAGACGTGCGCGGGGGTTTTCGGATAGGCCCTTTAGTCTGCGGGCATGACGCAGCGGGGACGGCGTCGGGAGCGGCGCCGTGGCAGCGTGGCAGGCAAGTTGGCGATCGTCGCCGGGGCGGTGCTTGCGCTGATTGCGATCGCCGTGATCGCGGTCACCTCCTGGGTCCTGAACATTGCCGCCGACGCGCCCTCGCTGGCGAGCTGCAAGCAGGCCGAGCGGCACGGCAACTCGGTCGTCTACGCGGCGAACGGGGAGCGGCTCGGGGCGATCTCCTCGCCAGAAGCGAGCGCGCCGGTGCCGGTCACCAAACTGCCGCGGCAGCTCGAGTTGGCGACGGTGGCGATCGAGGACCAGCGCTTCTTCCAGCACGGCGGGCTCGACACGCTCGGCATCCTCCGCGCCGCGGTCACCGACCTCGAAGCGGGTGAAGCGACGCAGGGCGGTTCGACGATCACCCAGCAGCTGGTGCGGAACCTATGCATCGAGCACCCGGAAAAGAACATCGAACGGAAGATCGTCGAAGCGAAGCTGGCGCTGGAGTACTCCGAACACCATTCGAAGCGGCAGATCCTCGGCCAGTATCTGAACACGGTGACCTACGGGACGCTCGAAGGGACGACCGCGGTGGGGGTCGGGGCGGCGTCGAAGATCTACTTCTCGCGGCCGGTGTGGAAGCTGGGGACGGTGCAGCTGGCGCTGCTCGCCGGGCTCCCGCAGGCGCCCTCGGAGTACAACCCGCTCCTCTATCCGAAGGCGGCGGTGGCGCGGCGCAACGAGGTGCTGCGGAAGATGGCGAAGCTCGGCTACCTGGCGCCGAGGCGGGCGCGGGGGCTGGAAAAACATGGTCTGGAGCTCAGTCCTTCCCATGATTACTTCGCCCACCAGGAGCCCTACTTCTTCGACTACGTCGAACACCTGCTGATCGCCCACTACGGGGCGCGCGAGGTGCGCCGCGGCGGGCTCCAGGTGCACACGACGCTGAGCCCGGAGCTGCAGCGGGTCGGCCGCGCGGCGATCTCCGAAGCCCTCTACGAACCGACCGACCCGGCCTCGGCGCTGGTCTCGATCGACCCCCGCAACGGCGACATCCGGGCGATGGTCAACAGCACCGACTACGCCGAGGACCAGTTCAACCTCGCCGCCCAGGGACACCGGCAGCCCGGTTCGACCTTCAAGGCGTTCGTGCTGACGACCGCAATCAAGCAGGGCGTCGACCCCTACTCGACCTACTACGAATCGAAGCCGCTCGACCTGAACCTGCCCGAATACGGACACTGGGAAGTCCACACCGCCGACGAGGGCTACCAGGGGACGATCAACCTGAAGCAGGCGACGGTCACCTCCGACAACACCGTGTTCGCGCAGCTCGACCTCGACGTCGGGCCACAGAACGTCGCCGCGACGGCGAAGTCGATGGGGATCACGACGCACCTGCAGGGGCTGCCAGCGGAAGGGATCGGCGGGCTCAAGTACGGGGTCAGCCCGCTGGAACTGAGCGACGCCTACGCGACGCTGGCGTCGGGCGGGATCCGCCATCGACCCGTCGCGATCGCCAAGGTCGTGCGGCCGGGCGGGGAGGTCGAACACCCGCAGGGGCCGGAACCGAAGCGGATCCTGAGCCCGGCGGTCGCCTGGCAGGTGACCCGTCTCCTGCGCGACAACATCACCGAAGGGACCGGGACGGCGGCCTACACCGGCTGCGTCGGGCAGGCGGGCAAGACGGGGACGACCGACAACGAGACCGACGCCTGGTTCTCCGGCTACCAGCCGGACCTGGCGACCGCGGTCTGGGTCGGCTACCCGCAGTCGAACGCGATCTCGATGACCGACGTCCACGGGATCACCGTCTTCGGCGGCACCTTCCCGGCCGAAATCTGGCACTCCCTCTACGCGAATGCCGGGGTCTCATGCGAGGAATTCCACGAACCGGAAGACCAGATCGAATGGGCGCCGGGATACGGCGAGTACGTCGCCGCGGCGCCGGGGACCGAGGCGGCGAAAAAGGCCAAAGGCAGCAAAGGCAACGGCGAAGCGGGCGAAGAACTGCCCGGACAAGGGACGGTCGGCGGCTACGACCCGAACGCCTACGCCCCCGGCGCCGGCCAAGAACCGGCCCCCCTCCCGCCCCGGTTGCCACCGAAGTACGGCGGCCCGGAAGCGGGCGTCGCCGGCGGCCAGGCAGCCGGTAGGTAACCGAGCATCGACGCGGGGCTGGCCTATGGGTTGATGTGGGCGGGGTTCCTCGCCTACCTCGGCGTGCTCGTCGCCGCTCCGCGGCTCGGCGTGCGGTTCGTCGGCGGGCTGATCGGCGTCGCGGTGGTGGCCTTCGCCTGCGCCCCGGTCCTGCTCTCGCACGACGCCTTCAGCTACGTCGACTACGCCCGCCTCGGGGTGAAGCACGGACTCGATCCTTACGTCAACGCGCCGGAAGCCGCGCCGACCGACCCCGCCTTCGCCCAAGTCACCTGGACGGAAACCCCGAGCGCCTACGGCCCGCTCTTCACGATCGCGACCTACCCGCTGGCATGGCTGCCGGTGTGGGCGGCGATCGCGGTGCTGAAGGCGGTCGCCGCGATCTCGGTCCTCGGCCTCGCCTGGGTCGTCTCCCGGCTCGCCGCCTGCCGCGGAGTCGACGAGTCCCGAGCCGCCGCCTTCGTCGCCCTCAACCCCCTGGTCCTGGTCCACGTCGTCGGCGGCGCCCACAACGACGGCCTCGCGATGCTGCTGGCGATGCTCGGCGTCGCGGCCTTGGTCGCCCGCCGCGAGGCCGCTTCCGGCGCGGCGCTGGTCGCCAGCGTCGCGATCAAGTCCTCGTCCCTCTTCGTCGCCCCATTCGCCTTCGTCCACACCCTGCGCGACTCGATGTTGATGGGCCGAAAACCGGACCATATGGCGGGTTTTCGGCCCATCAATCGGTTCGTCCTCGGCGCGGTGGGGGCAGCCGTCGTCTTCGCGGTCGCGGGCTACGTGGCGTTCGGGTGGCACTGGCTTCACGCCTTCGGGCTCGCCGGCGAAAACCAGGGACGGACCAGTCACCTTTCGATCCCGGTGACGTTCGCCCGGCTGACGGGAATCGACGAGGGCGCGGTGCGGGTCGCGGCGCTCGTCCTCTTCGGCGTCGCCGTCGTCTGGCTTCTGTGGAAGACCTGGCAGGGCTTCGATTGGATCCGTGCCGCTGCCTGGGCGGGCTTCGGCCTGCTGCTTGCGACCTCGTGGCTCTTGCCCTGGTACCTCGTCTGGCCGCTGCCGCTCGTCGCCGTCGCCCGCGACCGCCGCCTCGCCGTCCTCCTCCTCGCCCTCACCGCCTACCAGCTAGGCGCCCGCATCCCCCTCTAGAGAATTTCGGGGGTGTGGATGGTGGTGGCGTTCTCGTCGCCCGCCGCTTCCTCCTCGGGAGAGGCGTGGAGGATGCCGGTGTGGATCGTCCAGCCCTTGCGCCGGCCGAGGACGGTGACGCCGCCGACGTAGATCAATTCGCCGACCGTCATCACGCCGCGGACGGCGATCGAGATCAGCGAGCCGACGGCGAAGCTGCGGCTCGGCAGCGCCGCCTTGACCGCCCAGGCGAAGGCCGCGTCGCGGACGCCGAGGCCGGCCGGGGCGACCAACGTCACCAACGCGGCGAAATAGCCGATCGCCTGCGCGGAGCCGACCAGAAGGATGTCCGAGTAGGGGATGTAGGTGACCGAGCGGGCGACGCTGTAGATGCCGAACGCGACCACGAACCAGACCAGCGAGTAGTAGATGATCAGCGCGATCACGTGGCGCAGCGGGATCACCACCGGCAGCGGATCGCGGCCGAAGGCCCGTAGCGCCCGATCCGACAGCGGCCGGAAGACCTGCGGGCTGAGGATCAGGATCGCGGCCGGGATCAGCAGCAGCACCGCCCAGCGGATCGGGTCGCCCTGGAGATCGGGGTGCTTGATGATGAAGTAGGCGGCGACGACGATCGCCGAAGTGGCCGAGATCGCCTGTTCATAGACGATCGAGGCGACCGAGATGCGGCGCGGCACCCCCGCCCGCTCGCTCAGCAGCACCCGCCCGAGCACGTAGAGGATGCTCCCCGGCACGTAGCGCGCCAACAGCGGCTGGCCCCAGGCGACCTGGGCGCGGCCGAAGCCGATCCGGTAGCCGAGGCTGCGCAGCGTCAGGTCCCAGCCGAAGGCCGAGAGGACGAAGTAGAGCGGCAGGATGATCAGCGCCGGGATCAGCCAAAGGACCTGGAAATGGACCCCTTCGCTCTTGATCTCCGACCAGTCGCTGATGACCGTGAGGACGAGGAAGCCGAAGATGACGACGGCGAGGCCGACCTGCAAGGCCAGCCGCACGCCCTTGCTGCGGGGCGGCTTGGTCCCGAATTTCGCCCCTGCGTCACCGATCCGGTGGAGGAGTGGTTGCTTTCGCTCCACTCCCCGGCACGATAGAGATCGGTCCAGAGCCAGGCGCTCGCCCCACGTTCTGGGATAGTCGGCTCATGGGCGAGTTCGAGCTGCTGGCGGCGCTTCGCGAGCGGTTGCCGACCGCGGGGCCACGCCTCGTCCTCGGCAGCGGCGACGACGCCGCGATCACCGTGCCGGGCGGCGCGGTCGCGACCTCGGTCGACGCGCTGGTCGAGGGCGTCCACTTCCGCCGCGAGACCGCCTCGTTGCGCCAGATCGGCCGCAAGGCGCTCTCCACCGCACTGTCGGACCTGGCGGCGATGGGCGCGGAGGCCGGTGAGGCCTACATCGTGCTCGGCGCGCCCGAGGGGATGAGCGAGGCGGAGCTGCTCGAGCTGGGCGAGGGGATGGCGGCGGTCGCGGGAGAGACCGGGACGGCGATCGCCGGCGGCGACCTCACCCGCGCGCCGGTGCTTACCCTGGCCGTGACGGTGACCGGCTACGCCGCCCGCGCGGAGGACTTCGTCACCCGCGGCGGCGCCCGACCCGGCAATGCCTTGGTCGTGACCGGAGAGTTGGGAGGCGCGGCAGCGGGACTGGTGCTGATCGAAGAGCCGGGGCTCGCGGCCGCCGCGTTCGGCGCCGACGCGACCGACCTCGCGACCTTCGACCGCGGCAAGCAGGCGCGGCCACGAGACCTCGACCTGGTGAGCGCCGACGCCCTGCGCCGCCGTCAACTTGACCCCACCCCACTCCTCGCCGCCGGGCACGCGCTCGCCGAGGCCGGCGCCACCGCAATGATCGACGTCTCCGACGGGCTCGCCGGGGACGCGAACCACGTCGCCGTCGCCAGCGACGCGCTGCTCACGATCGACGCCGACGCCCTGCCGATCGCTCCAGGCGTCGCCGCGATCGCCGCTGCCGCCGACCGCGATCCGCTCGAGCTCGCCGCCTCGGGCGGCGAGGACTACGAGCTTTTCGCCGCGCTACCGCCGGACGCCGTCGTCGCCGCCCAACGGGCTCTCGTCGCGCTGGGCATGCCGCTCACCGTCATCGGCCAGGTCGAGTCCGCGGGGATCGCGGGACCGCGCGCCGAGCTCAGGCGGCGCGGTGGCGAAGCCCTGCCGAGCCGTGGCTTCGATCAGCTGCGCCCGCGTAAGCCCCGGTGAGCAGCTCGCGCACGCCCCGGCGCCTCAGCATCGCGTTCGCGACGCGTGACGGATCCGGCTTGTAGCTACCGGATTCGACGAGGTTCTTAAGTTCCGTTGCCTTCATCGAGTTCATTATCGGCTTGCCCAATCTTATCCTTAGTTTCGGGTAGTCGCATATGTGTCCAAGGTTTGATCTGGACGTGCGTCCGTTTGGCTCAAGGCGACTCCCGGTACGTTCGCGGTAGCGGAGTCATTACCCTTCTTCCGTGGCAAATGGGTCTGCCCGCATTCTTCTCGTTGACGACGAGCAGTCGATTCAGACGCTGCTCAGTTACCCCCTGCGCAAGGAGGGCTACCACGTGACGTCCGCGTTGGACGGCACCGAAGCCCTGCAGCGCTTCGACGAAGGGCGCTTCGATCTGGTCGTCCTCGACCTGATGCTGCCCCGCCGCGACGGCGTCGAAGTCTGCCGCGAGCTGCGCCAGCGCAGCCAGGTGCCGATCATCATGCTGACCGCGAAAGGCTCGGAGTCCGACAAGGTCGCCGGGCTCGAGGTCGGCGCCGACGACTACATCACCAAGCCCTTCTCGATGCGCGAGTTCCGCAGCCGGGTCAAAGCGGCGCTGCGGCGCTCGCGGATGGTGACGCCGCTCGTCGACCAAGGAGAAGAGGGCCCGATCGTCCAGGGCGAACTGACGATCGACTTCGACCGCCGCCAGGTGACCCTGGCCCGCGACGAGATCCGCGTCACCTACGTCGAGTTCGAGATCCTCGGCGCGCTGGCCCGTTCGCCCGGGCGCGTGCTCACCCGCGAGACGCTGCTCGAGCACGTCTGGGGCGACTCCGAGTACCGCGACCCGCGCACGGTCGACGTCCACATCCGCCACCTGCGCGAGAAGATCGAGCGCGACCCGAAGGAGCCCGAGTTCCTCTTCACCGTGCGCGGCGTCGGCTACCGCTTCGTCGAGTAGATGCGCCGGCGCCTGCGACCGACCCGGTTCGGCGGGCGCATCGCGCTCACCACGGTCGGGATCTGCCTCGGCACCGTCGCCGTCGTCTACGTATATGTGGTCTGGATCAGCGGGGCGGGGGCGGGCAACGCGGCGGTCAAGCGGGAGATCATCGTCGGCGGGCTGATCGCCGCCGGGCTGGCGCTGCTGATCGGCATCTACTACGCGAGCCTCGCGGCGGGCAACGTGCGGCGACTGCAGGCGGCGGCACGCAAGGTCGCCGACGGCAACTTCGAGACGACGATCCCGGTCGCCTCGGTCGGCCAGCTCGCGCCGCTGGCGCGCACCTTCAACGAGATGCAGCGGCGCCTCGCCGAGCTCGACTCGGCCCGCAAACAGTTCATCGCCAACGCCTCGCACGAGCTGCGCACGCCGATCTTCAGCCTCGGCGGCTTCGTCGAACTGCTCGAGGAAGAGGACGACCTCAGCCCGGCCGAGCGCCAAGAGTTCGTGCGCACGATGCGCGGGCAGATCGAACGGCTGACGAAGCTGACCGTCGATCTGCTCGACCTCTCCCAGCTCGATGCGGGGGCGATGGTGATGACGCCCGACGGCGTCGACCTGGGCGAGCTGGCACGCGAGGCGGCGCGCGAGTTCGGCCCCCGGGCCGAGGCCCACGGCTCGCCACTGCTGCTGCGCACCGCCGACCGGCCGGTGATCGCGACGGCCGACCGTGAACGGGTGCGGCAGATCATTCGTATCCTCCTTGACAATGCCCTCACGCACACTCCCGAGGGCACCGAGGTAGCCGTGACCGTCAACCGATCCCCCAGCCGCCGCGCCGAGCTGATCGTCTCCGATCAGGGTGAGGGCATCCCGCAGCGGGTACAGGGCCGCATCTTCGAGCGCTTCTACACCGGCGATTCCTCGGGCGGATCGGGCCTCGGGCTGGCGATCGCGACCGAGCTCGCCCAGCGGATGGAAGGCAGCATCGCGATCAGCTCGAGCCGTCGCTTCACCGCCTTCACCCTCGAGCTGCCCCCCGGCCGCGCCGCCGACCCGACGCCGGGACGGCCGCTCGCCAAGGTCACGCCTTGAGGTCGCGCCGACTCCCCTCCGCGGCGCTCCTGGCCCTGGCGGCGATCCTCGTCGTCGCCCTGCTCGCGGGTTGCGGCGCCGGGACCTCGACCGTGATCTTCAAGGACAAGACGACCGAACCCGGCGAAGCCGAATCCGGGAGCTCGCAAGGCGGCGCGACGACGGCCGAAGTCGAAGCGGAAGCCGAAGGCGAAGTGCCGCCGCAGGTCCCCTCCGAATTGGCGGTCGAGGCTTCGTCGCCGGGCTTCAACGCGGCCCAGATCTACCGCGAAGCGGGCCCCGGCGTGGTCACGATCCGCTCGGTCTTCGGTGGGGCCGCGGGCGGTGCCGAGGGCTCCGGCTTCGTCCTCGCGGCCAACGGCGAAATCGTCACCAACGCGCACGTCGTCACCACCGAATCGGGCGGCGAGGGATCGGGCGGCGAACGGGTGCCCGCCACCGAAGTCTTCGTTGAATTCGAGAACCGCAACGTGCTGGAAGCCGAAATCGTCGGCTTCGACCCGTTCGCCGACGTCGCCCTGCTGAAGGTCGAACCGGCAGGCTTCGCCCTCCACCCGCTCGAACTCGGCAACGACGCCGAAGTCGAAGTCGGCGAACCGGTGGCGGCGATCGGCAGCCCGTTCGGCGAGCAGCGCTCGCTCTCGGTCGGGGTCGTCTCGGCCACCGACCGGCCGGTGAAATCGCTGACCCAGTTCGAAATCGAGGGCGCGATCCAGACCGACGCCTCGATCAACCCCGGCAACTCCGGCGGCCCGCTGCTCGAAGAAGAAGCGAAGGTGATCGGGATCAACCAGCAGATCGAGACCAACTCGGGCGCCAATGACGGCGTCGGTTTCGCGGTGCCGATGACGGCGATCGAGCATTCGGTGCAGCAGCTACGGGAAAGTGGCCACGCCGAATACGCCTACATCGGCGTCTCCAGCCAGCCGGTCTACCCGCAGCTTGCGCAGAAGCTGGGCATCGACACCGAATTCGGCGCGCTGATCGCCAACGTCGTGCCTGGCGGGCCGGCGGCGAAGGCGGGCCTGCAGGGCGCGACCGGGGAAATCCGCTTCCAGGCGGCCGAATACGAAACCGGCGGGGATGTGATCATCGAAGTCGACGGCCAGAAGGTCGTCCAGCCCGACGATCTGGCGCGGCTGGTGGCGGAAAAGCTGCCGGGCGAAAAGATCGACCTGACGGTCCTGCGCGACAACAAGCGCGTGCAGGTCACGGTGACGCTCGGCAAGCGTCCCGACAAGGTCGAATAGACCACAGCTTCCGCCGGGAGGTGTAGAACTCGCCCCTTGCTTCAGGAAGTCGCCATCGGGCAGAAGTCACTCGCCGACTACGCGAGCATCGTCGGTCGCGAGACGACCGAGCGCATCCTCGAGCTTGCCGCGCCGCTGAAGGGCAAACGGGTCCTGCACGTCTCGGCGACCGCGTTCGGCGGCGGCGTGTCGGAGATCCTCTACACGATCGTGCCGCTGATGCGCGACGTCGGCATCGACGCGCACTGGCACGTGATCTTCGGCAAGGAGGACTTCTTCGAAGCGACCAAGCTTCTCCACAACTCGCTGCAGGGGGCGCCCGAGACGCTCTCCGACGAGCAGTGGGCGGTCTTCGACGAGATCAACGAGATCAACGCCGACGGGCTGGAAGGCCAGTGGGACGCGGTGATCGTCCACGACCCGCAGCCGATCGGCCTGCGCCGCGGCGCGGCGGCGAAGGGCGGCAAGTGGATCTGGCGCTGCCACATCGACCTGTCGACGCCGAACCCGGCGCCGATCGCCCGCCTGCTGCCGCTGATCGAAGAGTACGACGCGTCGGTCTGGCACATGGACCAGTACGTGCCCAAAAGCATGGGCGCGCACCGCGACGCGGTCAACATCATCCCCCCGGCGATCGACCCGCTCTCGCCGAAGAACATGGCCTTCTCCCGCGAGGACGCCGCCTACATCTGCCAGCAATTCGGGATCGACCCGGTGCGGCCGCTGCTCACCCAGGTCAGCCGTTTCGACCCGTGGAAGGACCCGATCGGCGTGATCGACGCCTACCGCCAGGTCACCGAGCAGATCCCCGACGCCCAGCTGGCGATGGTCGGCTCGATGGCGACCGACGATCCCGAGGGCCGCGAGTTCTTCCAGAAAACGTATGAATACGCCGACAACGATCCCGACATCAAGATCCTCTCGAACCTCAACAACGTCGGCGCGATCGAGGTCAACGCCTTCCAGTCGCAGTCCGACGTCTGCCTGCAGAAGTCGATCCGCGAGGGCTTCGGGCTGACGGTCACCGAGGCGCTCTGGAAGGGGCGGCCGACGATCGGTGGCAACGTCGGCGGCATCCCCCTGCAGATCGAGGACGGAGTCTCCGGCTTCCTCGTCAACTCGCCGGAGGAGTGCGCCGAGCGCAGCCTCCAGATCCTCCAGGATCCGGGGCTCGGCAAGACGCTCGGTCGCGAAGGCAAGGAACACGCGCGCCGCGAGTTCCTCTCGCCACGCCTCTTGCGCGACTGGCTCGACCTGCTGAACCGCCTCGACACCTGACGTAACCTTCGCGACGTGCCCGACGCGCCGCTGATCATCGTCTCCAACCGGGGTCCGGCGCAGTTCGTCCGCGACGAGGACGGCAACCGCACGATGCGTCGCGGCGGCGGCGGGCTGGTCACCGCGCTCTCCGGGCTGGTCTCCCACCGCGACGCCCTCTGGATCGCGTCGGCGATGAGCGAGGAGGACATCCTCGCCTCCGAAGAAGAGGGCGGCCCGGTCTCACTGGAGATCGACGGGATCGACTACCGCGTGCTGCTGGTCGGCTCCGACCTGCGCGCCTACGACCGCTTCTACAACGTGATCGCCAACCCGATCCTCTGGTTCATCCAGCACTACCTCTGGGACCTCTCCAACGCGCCGGACATCCGCCAGGAGGAGCTCGACGCCTGGGACTACGGTTACCAGCAGGTGAATCGCGACATCGCCGAAGCGGTCGTCGGGCAGATCGAGGGGCAGGAGTCGCCGCTGGTGATGCTGCACGACTACCACCTCTACACGGCCCCCGGGTTCATCCGCGAGAAGCGCCCCGACGCCTTCCTCCACTTCTTCGTCCACATCCCCTGGTCCCAGCCGGACAGCTGGCGGGTGCTGCCGCGGCGGATCCGCGAAGCGATCTACGAGGGGATGCTGGCCAACGACATCATCGGCTTCCACACGCACTCCTACTGCATCAACTTCCTGCGCTGCTGCGACGAACTGCTGGACGGCGCCGAGGTCGATTACCTCGAGGCGGAAGTCACCTACAAAGGCCACACGACGCGGGCCCGGGCCTACCCGCTGGGGATCGACGCGGAGCGGCTGCGACGGGCGGCGGAGTCGGCCGAGGTGGCCGAGGCCGAGCGCGAGGTGCTCGAGCGGCGGCGGCGCTACCTGATCATCCGCGTCGACCGGGCCGACCTGTCGAAGAACGTGCTCCGCGGCTTCACGTCTTTCGACACCTTCCTCACGCAACACCCCGAGTTCCGTGAACAGGTCACCTTCATCGCCCACCTGCAGCCCTCGCGACAGGACGTGCCCGAGTACGCCGAGTACCGCGAGCGGATCGAAGCCCTGGTCGCCGTCGTCAACCACCGCCACGGGACGACCGACTGGATGCCGATCGACCTGCGGATCTACGAGAACTTCAGCGACGCGGTGGCGCGCTACAAGAACTACGACCTGCTGATGGTCAACGCGATCTTCGACGGGATGAACCTGGTCGCCAAGGAGGCGCCCGCGGTGAATACCCGGGACGGGGTGCTGATGCTCTCCGAGAACACCGGCTCGCACGAGGAGCTCTACGACTTCGTGCTCTCGGTCAACCCGTTCGACATCCAGGAGCAGGCCGACGCGATCTACCGCGCCCTGACGATGGACCCTGAGCAGAAGGCCGAGTGGTCGAGCGGCCTGAAGAACATCGTCTTCGGCCGCAACCCGGGCGACTGGGTCGACGATCAGCTGGCCGACATCGAAAAAGTCCGCGCCGAGCGGGGCTGAGCGCCCACCCAGTTCCCGCGCTTTGCGCGACTCGTTCCGCCGGCGGGGGGATAAACCACGATCGCCAATTCCTTGATCCGGGGATGAGAGGCGTGAGGATCAGGTGGCGCGGGGTCGCGCGGGTCGCGGCGATCGTCCTCGTCGCCATGCTTGCCCTGCGGGTGCTGCCGGGACTGCTGCGAGCGCCCGAGCCGCCGCCGCTCGGCGCCGACGTCGGGCTGCCGAAGGCGAAGCCGGTGCGCGCGGTGCAGAGAAACGAGCCGGGTAAGCCGAAGCTTCGCCCTCGCTCTCGGCCGAAACCTCACCCTCGGAAATCGGCCCCTGACGCCCCCGCCGCGACGGCAAGGATCGGGACCCGAATTCGACACCGTCCAAAACCGCGACCACCCAAACCGAAGTCAAAACCGAAGCCGTCGCCACCCCCCGGACCGACCCCTCCAGCGACCCCGGAATATGTCCCACCTCCGGCTCCACAGGCCGCTCCCGAGCCGCTTCCGGAACCCCCATCCACGCCTGGCGACGGTAGCCAGGAGTTCGCGCCGCGCTGACACCGCTATAGTGCGCCGTCGCCTTGGCCTCTCCACGTGAATATGAGCTCGTACTGATGCTGGATCCCCAGCTTGACGCCCCCGCCCGGGATGCCCTGGCGGAGACCGCTCGCGGTCAGATCGAGGCAGGTGGCGCCCTCAAACAGGAGAACACCTGGGGCCTTCGCAAGATGGCCTACGAAATCAACAAGCGGACCGAGGCGGACTACCGCTGGTACCGCTTCGAGGCGCCGAACGAGCTGCTCGAGACTCTTGACCACAACCTGAAGATCGCCGACGGCGTCCTGCGCTTCCGGGTCTTCAAAGTGGAAGAGAACACGCCGACGCTCGTCCCGCCCGCCGTCGCCGCTCCCGGCCCGCGCGAGCGCACCGATCGTGGTGACCGCGGGGATCGCGGTGACCGTGGCGATCGCGAAGAGCGCTTCGACCGCGAGCCCGCCGCTGAGCCGGCGGGCGAGTAGTTCCTCCGCCTCTCCTCGGGTACCTTCGCTCCGCGCGCTTTCCGCCTCGCTCTTTCCGCGTTTCGCTCTCCCTTGGGGGGGCGAGTCGAGCCGGTCCCCGGCCTAGACTGGTAGTCAGACAACGAATTCAGAGGAGTGAACTCTCTTGGCAGCTTCGAACGTGAACGTGGTGGTCATCACCGGGAACCTCACGAAGGATCCTGAACTGCGCAGCACCGGCGGCGGCACCTCCGTTTGCGAGATGCGGGTCGCGGTCAACAGCCGGCGCAAAGACCAGAGCGGCCAGTGGGTTGACAAGCCCAACTTCTTCGACGTGGTCGTCTTCGGCGCCCAGGGCGAGAACTGCGCCAACTACCTCTCGCGCGGCCGCCCGGTGGCGGTCGAAGGTCGACTCGACTGGCGCGAGTGGGAGGCGAAAGAAGGGGGCGGCAAACGCCAAGCGGTGCAGATCATCGCCAACAGCGTCCAGTTCCTCGGCTCACGCGACGGTGGTGGCGCGCCCAACGGCGGTGGTGGCGGTGGCCAGGGTCAGGGTCAAGGTCAGGGCAACCAGGGCTACGGCAACCAGGCGAACCAGGGCAACAACCAGGGTTACGGCGCCCCGGCCGGCGATGTCCCGGCGGACGAATCGGACTTCGGCCCGGTCTCGACCGGTGGCGGGGGTCAGGAAGACGACATCCCCTTTTGAGTCTGGCGGCCCCCGAGGGCGCCATGCGGCGTCCTCGGGTGGGCCGGATAGCGCCGCTATTCCGGCCCAGCCTGCGTCCTTGCCTGGCACCCTCGGTGCCTCGCCAGACTTCGTTAGCAACCAGGTCGGTCGGCGCCAACGCGCCGCTTCGCGCCGACCTGTAACCTCCCCGGTCGCCTATGCCTAGAACTCGTGAGACCTCATCGACCGGTAACAGCGCCCGCCGCGGCGGCCGTCGTGGCGCCGAGCGCGCCCGGCCCCGCAAATACACGCGGGTCAATGCCGAAGTCGTCGACTACAAGGACCTTAATCTTCTGCGCCGCTTCCTCTCCGACAAGGGGAAGACCCGCGGCCGTCGCGTCACCGGCCTTTCGCGTGCCCACCAGCGTCAGCTCTCGGTCGCCGTGAAACGGGCGCGTGAGATCGCGCTGCTGCCGTACGTCGGAGAGCGTTGATGGCGCAGGCGATCCTGCTCCAGGACGTCGCCGAGCTCGGCCAGCGAGGCACCGCCGTCGACGTCTCCCCCGGCTACCTCCGCAACTTCCTCATCCCCCGCAAGCTGGCCCAGCTGGCGACCCCGGGCGCTCTCGAGGAAGCACAGCGCCGCATGGAGGCCGCCGAGCGCGCCGCCCAGGCCCGCGCCGCCCGCGAAGCCGAAGCCGCCGGCCTGCTGTCCAAAACCGTGCTCACGATCCACGAGCGCGCCGGCGAGGACGGGCACCTGTTCGGCTCGGTCGGCCCGCAGCAGATCGTCGACGCCCTGCGTGACGCCCGCGACCTGCGGATCGACAAACGCAAAGTCATGCTCGAGCAGCCGCTGCGCCAAATCGGCACCTTCATGGTCGAGATCGATCTCGGCGACGGTAACGTCGCCGCGGTCAAGACGATCATCTCCGAGGAGAAATAGTCCCGGGCGCCGCGGGAGCGGCGCGCCAATTTCTTTTCACGCGCTTTGCATCGTCGATTGCCCGGCCGAGGGCCCGGCTTTGGTTTGATCGGTGAGGGTCAGTGGGCGTCCCACCCTTGCCGCCGCTGGACCGTCTATCCCTAAGTCGATGCCTCCGTCCCCGGCCACCCACGTACCCCCGCAGAACATCGAGGCCGAGGAATCGGTTCTCGGCGCGATGCTGGTCGCCGAGCCGGCCCTGACCCGGGTCATCGACGAGGTCAAGCTCAACTCGGCCGACTTCTACCTCGACCGCCACCGGGCGATCTTCGAAGCGGCCCACAACCTCTACGCGGCCTCGAAGCCGGTCGACGAGCTCTCCGTCGCCGAGGCGCTGACGCAGACCAACAAGATCGACGAAGCGGGTGGGAAACACTACGTCTCGGAGCTCGCCGCGAAAGTCCCCGCCGCCGGCAACGCCAAGCACTACGCCGAGATCGTCCAGCAGAACTCGCTGCTGCGGCGACTGCTCGGGGCCGGCCAGGAAATCCAGGGCTGGGTCAACGAGCGCGACGGCGAACCGCGCGAGCTCTCCGAGCGGGCCGAGAAGCTGCTCTTCGAAGTCGCCCACAAAGAGCAGGCCTCCGACTTCCGCATCATCGGCGACATCCTCCACGACGAGATCGACCGGCTGGAGAAGCTCTCCACCGGCGAGACCGAGATGACCGGCACTCCGTCGGGCTTCCGCGACATCGACGCGGTGACCGGCGGCTTCCAGCCCGGCAACCTGATCATCGTCGCCGCCCGTCCGGCGATGGGCAAGAGCGCCCTGGTCGCCAACATCGCCGAAAACGTCGCGGTCAAGCGCGACAAGCCGGTCGCCTTCTTCTCGCTCGAGATGTCGGAGGTCGAGCTCGCCCAGCGCTTCATCGCCTGCCGCGCGCGGATCCCCGGCGACAAGCTGCGCAAAGGCCAGGTGTCTCCGCGCGACTGGCCGAAGGTGCTGCGCGCCGCCAACGAACTCGAGAACGCTCCGCTCTGGTTCGACGACTCCTCCGACCTCAGCATCCTCGACCTGCGGGCGAAGGCGCGTCGACTCCACGCCCAGGAACAGGACCGCGGCGGGCTCGGCCTGATCATCCTCGACTACATGCAGCTGATGCGCTCCGACGACTCGCGGGCCAACCGGGTCGAGCAGGTCGGCCAGATCAGCCGTGGCCTGAAGATCCTCGCCCGTGAGCTCGAGGTCCCGGTGATGGCGATCTCGCAGCTCTCGCGAGCGCCCGAGCAGCGCTCGCCGCCGAAGCCGCAGCTGTCGGACCTGCGCGAGTCGGGCCAGATCGAGCAGGACGCCGACCTGGTCGCCTTCCTCTACCGCGCCGACTACTACCGCGATCCCGACGAGGAGCCCGACGGCCTCGCCCAGCTGATCATCGCCAAGCATAGGAACGGCCCGATCGCGACCAAAGAGCTGGTCTTCCTCGACCGCTACCCGAAGTTCGCCGACTACAGCGGCCGCGAAGATCCCGTCGACCAGCCGGTGGGAGAACAGCCGCCGCCGTACGAAGATGCCGTCTCGACCGGTCCCGAGTTCTGATGGAGGCCCACTAGATGCCCGCGATCGCCCGCTCCGAACCGTTCCGCGACCAGGTCTGCACGCTGGGGATCTGCGACGGCTCCGGCTGGATTCTCGGTCCGGAAGACGTCGCCCGCCCCTGCGAGTGCCGCGAACAACGCCTCCACCGCGGTCACAGCCGTGGCATCTCCTCGGTGATCCCGGCGCGCTACCGCGGCGTCTCCTTCGACCGCCCGCCGGTCTCCGACATGGTGCGCGACCTGCAGACGAAAGCGGCGGTGTCGGCGGTGCGCGGCTTCGTCGACGATCTCGACCGGCGCCTCGCCGAGGGCCGCGGACTGTGGATCTTCGGTGACACCGGGACCGGGAAGACGACGCTGGCGATGCTGATCTCGAAGGCGGCGCTCGAGTCGGGCAAGAGCGTCGCGATCTACTCGCTGCCGAAACTGCTGGCGCGGATCCGCCGCACCTACGACTCCGAACCGGGAAGCGACAACTACCTCTCCTTCTTCGACAAGCTGACCTCGGTCGACCTCCTCCACATCGACGACCTCGGCGCCGAGAAACGCTCCGACTGGGTGCTCGAGCAGCTCTACGCGCTGATCAACGAGCGCTACGAGACCGAACGCTCGGTGGTGATCACGACCAACCTGAGCCACGAGGAACTCGAGGAGCAGATCGGTTCGCGGACCGTCTCACGGCTGACCGAGATCTGCGACGAAGTGCCCGTCTTCGGCGACGATCGCCGCTACGGGTCGATCTCGCGCGTCGCCTGAGCGAGGGCTGGCGCGCCCGCCGGGCATCCCGCGCCGCACCCGGCCGCCGTACCCGTCAGAATCCGGCCAGTGCCGGGCGTGGTCATAGTCGGTGCCCAGTGGGGCGACGAGGGCAAGGGCAAGATCACGGATCTGCTCGCCGAGCGTGCTACCACGATCGTCCGCTACCAGGGCGGCAACAACGCCGGCCACACGATCGTCCGCGACGGTGAGGAGTTCAAGTTCCACCTGATCCCGTCGGGGATCCTCCACTCCGACAAGGCCTGCGTGATCGGCAACGGCGTCGTCATCGATCCGCGCGTGCTGCTGAGCGAGATCGACGGGCTGAAACGGGCCGGGATCAGCATCGCCAACCTGCGGATCTCGGCGAACGCTCACCTGATCATGCCTTACCACGTGCTGCTCGACACCGCCGGTGAGACGAAACTGGGGAAGAATTCGATCGGGACGACGCGCCGCGGGATCGGCCCCGCCTACGCCGACAAGGCGCTGCGCCTCGGAATCCGCGTCCAGGACCTGCTCGACGAGAAGATACTGCGGGTGAAGATCCGCGCCGCCCTGGAGCCGAAGCAGCAGGCGCTGCGGGAGCTCTCGGTCCAGCGGCGCAAAGAGCGCAAGGCGGCGGGCGAGGAAACGAAGCCGGCGACCGCGGACACGATGGGTGGCATCGACCCGCGCCCCGACCTGCACGCGATGGTCGAGGAGCACATCAGCTACGGCCACCGGCTCGAGCCGCACATCGCCGACACCGCGAAGCTGTGCTGGGATGCGCTCGACAGCGGCGAGACGGTGATCTTCGAGGGCGCCCAGGCGACCCTGCTCGATCTCGACCACGGCACGTATCCGTTCGTCACGTCTTCGAATCCGATCGCCGGCGCGGCGACCGTGGGCGCCGGGGTCGGTCCGACCGACATCAACGAGGTCTGGGGGATCGCCAAGGCCTACACGACGCGGGTGGGCGCGGGCCCGTTCCCGACCGAGCTGCACGACGACGTCGGCGAGCAGATCATCGAGCAGGGCCACGAGTACGGAACGACGACCGGGCGCAAACGGCGGGCTGGCTGGATGGACCTGGTCGGGCTGCGCTACGCGGTGCGGCTGAACCGGATGGACTCGCTGGCGATCACCAAGCTCGACGTCTTGAGCGGCGTCGGCCCGCTGCGGGCCGCGGTCCGGTACCGGTCGAAGGAGGGGGCGATCCTCGAGGAGTTCCCGTACCACCAGTCGATCCTCCACTCGGCGACCGCCGAGTACGAGGAGCTGCCCGGCTTCGACGACGACATCACCTCCTGCCGCAGCGCCCGGGACCTGCCGGCCGCGGCCCGCGACTATCTCGCCTTCATCTCCGAGTTTGTCGGCGTCCCGATCAAGATCGTCGGCGTCGGCCCCTCGCGGGACCAAGTCGTCCTGCTCGACTAGCTCCCCTTAACTGAACCGCTTCTTTCCGCCAATCAGCGGGTTTATAGAGTGGGAGCGGGTGGTATAGGTTGACCCGCGCACAAACCGTTCCACGGTTTCACGCAAAGGTTTAAACGGCCAATGGCTCACGATGGGTCGGCTGCAAAGGAGAGATATAGGGATATGCGCAAACACGTGCTGATGATTCTCGCCTTGGGGGCGCTGATTGCCGTTTCGGCTGTCGGGATCGCCACCGCGGCGGGTGGAGAAACTCCGGTCACGGTCTCGGTCGGAAATCTCGAATTGACCACCAACGGGGGTTTCAGCCCGAAGGCACTTTCAAAGACCAAGCAGACGCCGATTTCGCTGAAAGCGTCCGGTGAAGTGAAGGAGAAAGACGGGAGTCATCCGCCCGCGGTCCGCGAAGTGATCCTCGAAGCCGACAAGGCCGGCGAAGTTCATACGAAGGGCATCCCGACGTGCAAATCGGGCAAGCTGCAGGCGACCGAAACGTCCGCGGCGCTGACGGCGTGCAAGTCGGCGCTGATCGGTGAAGGCCAGGCGACTGCCGAAGTCGCGTTCGCCGAACAGAAGCCGATCGACGTGAACTCGAAGATCCTCGTCTTCAACGGCGGGGAATCGGGCGGCAAGACGACGATGTTCATCCACGCCTACTTCAGCCAGCCGGTCAGCGGCGCGATCGTCACCACGGTGACCATCACGAAGCACAAGCACGGCCGCTTCGGCACCCTGGCTGTTGCGAAAATCCCGCAGATCACGGGTGGCAATGGGTCGATCACCAAATTCAACCTTGAAATCTTCAAGAGCGTCAAGGTGAAGGGCAAGACCTACAACCCGATCAGCTCGAAGTGCGAAGACGGGAAGTTGAAAGTCCACGTCCTCGGCAAATTCGAAGACGGGACCAAGGCGGAAACGGAAATCGTCCGCGCTTGCACCCCGAAGGGGTAGAGCCTCAAGGCAGAGCTCTCCTGACGAGAGCGCAGTGGGAAAGGGCGGCCTCCGGGTCGCCCTTTCTTTTGCCTAGAACGGTTGCCTGTCTTCGCCCCAAGACCCTTGTAAAACTCCGCTCTGGCGTGGAAAGTAAGGAGGTCCCTTCCATATAGTCGTACCTGCGGGGGCAACCACAAGATGCGTCGGGAGGCGCTGGATGTACGACGGATCGGCGATCGCGATGGCCGAGCTTCGCTTCCGCGAAGACCTCTGGCGCACCGCGCCCAGTGACGCGGTAGAGGAGGCGGGGGTCGAGTACGCCCGTTTCGGTCCGCTGCTGGCGACCGTCTTCGGCGAGCTCCCCGAGACCAGCGTCCTCAACGTCGTCCAGGGTGCGGCGGAGCCGACCGCGGTCGACGGCGGCCACCTCGCCGACGCGGTCGAATGGCTGCGCAAGTGGGAGGTCGACTACCGCGTATCGGTGGCGGGCGACCGTCCCGGCGTCAAGCGGGCGGAAGAGTGGCTGGCGGCGCGCGGCTACGAGCCCGGGGCGACGGTTCGCCGCTACGTCCACACGTCGGCAGGGTCCTGCGAGCCCGCGCCCAGCCTCGTCCAGATCCGCAAGCTCGAGGCGATCGACACCGAAGGTATGAGCCACATCTTCGCCGACGCCCTCGGCCTCCCCAACCTCTCGACGGTCCTGATGATCGGACTGCCCCGCTGGGAGGGCTGGAGCTGTTACGCCGCCCATCTCGAGGGGCGGGAAGTCGCCTGCGGGTCGATGCTGGCCTCGGGAAAGGTGGCGATGTTCGGCCTCGACGCGACCCTGCCCGAGTTCCGCGGCCGCGGCTGCCAGAGCGCCCTGATCACAAGGCGCCTGATCGATGCGAGCCGAACAGGCTGCGAGCTGATCGGAGCAGAGGTATGGGACGGCCTCCCCGCCAGCGAATCCGCGGCGAACGTCCTCGAGGAGGCCGGCTTCGAAGAGATACCGGGGCGGAGGAACTGGCGGCGGCCGAAGGGCATCGCCCCGAGCTGAGTCCCTGCCGTACCCTTTGCCCATCGTGCCCCGTCCGAGGACTTCGTTCGTCGCCGCCGCGGTGCTCTCCGCGGCGCTGGCCATCCCCGGCGCCGCGACCGCCGCCGACTACCCCGGCTGGGCCCCCGAAGTCCCATGGGGCGCCGGCTGCGAACCATCCCAGAGCGTCGCGACCCGCACCGCGGCCAACTGCGGAGCGACCTTGGTCGAAGGCGAAGCAGTCCCACCCCCCAACGCGCCGCCCGTGGTCAAGCGCGTGATCGCCGCCGCCAACGAAATCGACACCACCCCTTACATATGGGGCGGCGGCCACGCGAGCTTCGAGGCGAAGGGCTACGACTGCTCAGGAGCCGTCAGCTACGCCCTCCACGGCGCCAACCTTCTCTCCTACACCCAAGTCTCAGGCCAACTGGCCCACTACGGCTCCCCCGGCCCCGGCAGAT
>JAOPZF010000239.1 GCA_025964255.1 Solirubrobacterales bacterium
CGTGCCGGTCGGCGGCCGGCCGATGATTTGAGCCGACCGGACCCGGCCCTCCACGATTGAAGAACCGATAGCGCTGCCCTCCGGGCGGCGCGACAATCGAGAGCGGTCGTCCGCGCAGGAGTCTGCCGGCCCATCGTGGTGTCGAGGACGCGACGACGAGCGCCCGGGTAGGAATCGACAGCGGTTCAGGGCCGGCCGGCTCCCGTCTCACCTCGGGTTCCCCATGCCGGGCATTCAGGAATCGAGCTAGCCACGCAAGCGTGGAAACGGGCAGGTGTATGGTCGCTTGTACTGATAGCAACGAGAGGACCGAGCATGGCCACGGAAGAAAATGCAGCGGTCGTCCGCCGCGCCTACGAGGGCTTCAACACGGCCGACATGGACACGCTGATCGAGACTTTCGACGAGAGCGCCTCATGGCATACGCCGGGGCGCGGCTCTTTTTCCGGCGACCGCGACAACCGCGACGCGACCCTTGCCTTCTTCGGCCGGCTCGGGGAGGAGACCGGAGGGACCTTCCGGGCCACGTTGCGGCACTTGGCCGAAGACGACGATGGCCTCGTGGTCGGCATACAGACCAGCACCGGGGATCGAGCCGGAAAGCACCTGGAGGTTGGCAACTGCATCGTCTTCGAACTCAAGGACGGCCGGATCACTGACGGTCGGGAGCACTTTGAGGACCTCTACGCTTGGGATGAGTTCTGGTCATAGTCCGGCCCCTCGACAGAGGGTGAACAGACCGGGTTGGCCGGCCGCGAGTCATCTACTTTTTCTGGTTGCCGGTCGTTTCGCCCGCGGACTGCGCGACGTATCCGGAGACCGCCTTGATTTCGCCCGCGGACAGCTGGCCTTTGAAGGCGGGCATTTTGCCGCCGCCGTTGATCACCTGGCGTTCGACGGTCGAGGCGGTCGGTTTCAGTTCGTCGAGGTTCGGGCCGACGGTGCCATTCGTTCCCGCCGCCTTCAACGTGTGGCAGGTGCCGCAACTGGTGGTGAAGACCTGCTGGGCGTCGATCGCGACGCCTTCGGCTTTCGGTGCCAGCGCGGACGGTTCCTTCGCGCCGAGCGCGAAGCCGAGCAGCACCGCTTTGCCTTCCAGCGTCCCGACGACGGTGACGTACTCGGTGCCGCCGTCTTCGTAGGCGATCGACGGGGCCCGCAGTTCGAGCCCCTTGTGCTGGTAGGACCACACTTCCTTGCCCGATTTGGCGTCGAAGGCGCGCAATTTGCCGGTCGAGTCCGACATGAAGAGGAGCCCGCCTGCCGTGGTCGAGGACCCCGCGTCGCATTCGGTCCCGGTCGGGAATTTCTTCTGCCAGGCGACGCCGTTGTCTTCCAGGTCGAGCGCCGTGAGCCAGCCGGCGCGTGGCTCCCCCGCCGTTTCCCCGTTTTCTTCCAGCTCGGGGAACACTTTCGCGTTTTCGGTCTCCTTGGCGGAGAAGTTTTTCAGTTTGACGCCGTGGACGCCGACGTTCGAGCAGTAGTAGGTGTCGCCCGTTTCCGGGTTGTAACTCGAGGGCTGCCAGTCCAACGAGGCGCTGTTCCAGCCCGCCGTGTAATGGTCCGTGCCGTAGTACATGTATGCGCAGGCGTAGGAGAAGCCCTTGCCGTCAGGAGCCTCCGGTTCCAGCAGGTTCTTGCTCGCGCAGTGGGGCGTCACTTCCCCGTTGCTGACCGGGATCGGCTCGGTCAGCGGTTCGCCGTTCGACTTCGTCCAGCCCATCTTTTCGTCGAGCGCCTTCGCCTTGGGATCAGACTTGGAGTTCGAGAGCGGTTCCTCTTTCACCGGCGTGACCGGCTTGCCGGTTTCGCGGTTCAGCTCATAGACGTAGCCGTTCTTGCAGCCGATGCTGAGTCCCTTGACTTCTTCGCCGTTGATTTCGTGTTCCCACAGGAGCGGCGGCTGGGCGCAGTCGTAGTCCCACTCATCGTGGTGGGTGGTCTGGTAGAACCATTTGAGCTTGCCGCTTTTCAGGTCGAGCGCGATGACGCCGTCGAGATAGTCCTCGTCGCCGGGTCCACGGCCGCCGATGTCGGGCCAGGGGTTGCCGGTCGGGAAATAGACGAGCCCGAGCTTCGGGTCGATTACCGGGTTGGTCCAGACACCACCGCCGCCGTCTTTAAGTTCGGAGTTCGAGTCCCAGGTCTTCGCTCCCGCGGTCCCGGGTCGCGGCAGCGTGTGGAAGATCCATGCGAGCTTGCCGGTCTTCGCGTCGTAGGCCTTCACGAAACCGCGCAGGCCGCCGATGATGTCGCTGCCGGACTGACCGATGTAGACGAGGCCATTCCAATAGACCGGCGTCGGCTGGGAGTAGGCGTAGACGTGTTGGGTGTTGACGACCGATTTCCAGGCTTCTTTCCCGGTCTTCTGATCGACCGCGACGAGGATCCCGCCCGGCTCCTCGACGTAGACCAGCCCGTCACCGATCGCGACGCCGCGGGTGCCGATGTTCGGCTCTTCCTTGGGGATGCCGAGTTCTTTGGCGCTGATCTGCCAGAGCATCTTGCCGGTGCCGGCGTCGTATGCGCCGAGGACCGGGTCTTCGGAGCTCGAGGAGGCGTAGACGACGCCTTCGGACTCGAGCGGGTTGTTCTCGCTGCCGGAGCCGGTCGACCCCGCCGGTTCGAGCATTTCCAGGTAGGCGGGTTTAAGTTCGCCGACATTTTCGGTGGTCACCTGGGACGTGGTCGAGTAGCGGGTGCCGCCGATGTCATTGCCCACCGAGGGCCAGGACGTCGACGGTGATTCGGCTTCCATCGCCGCGGTCGACGATTCGGCCGGTTCCGTCGGGCTGCCCGATTCGGCGGTCGAGGTCGACGAGGAGGATGAAGACGAGGAGCCGCTCCCTCCGCATCCGGTGATGACGAAAAATGACGTCGCGATCAGCAGACCGACCAGGACACGACCTACGCCGAATCTCATCAAGCTATCTCCTCCTGCCGGGCGAGCGGATCCTGTCCAGGCTCCAGCGCGCAAGTTGAGGTTTCCCGACCTCCCTTCGGGCAACATACTAAATATCATCCGATATTTTCGGTCAGGCGAGAGCCTCTGAAAAATCGGCTGTCCCGGCCGTAGCCACCGGGAGTTGGTACTCAGCCGGCCCTCGGACCAGTCGACGGGGCCGGAATATCAGGCGGGGACGCCGGGGTGCGATTCGTGGTTGGGCGGACGGATCTGGAACTGGGCCCGTCCGCTCTATCCCAGACCGCCTCCAGGTCGCGGAAATACTCGCGGAGGCCGTCGTGCCCGCGACAGGTCGCGCCTCTCCTTAGCTTGCTCAGAGGTACCCGGGCCCCGCAGCAGCACGCCACGATCGCACAACTCCAGCAGGCTGGGAAGATCGCGATTCGGGGACCCATCGAAGGCCACGCGGACGGCGCCAACCGGATCAGAACCGGACGGGGATGGTAGGGCCGGCGCCTCGGCGTGGCCGGTGCGGTTGCACGGTGCCGGGCGCGCGAAGAGGTATCCCTGGCCGTGGTCCACACCCAGCTCCCGCAGCCGCGTCAGCGTGGCCTGATCCTCCACGCCCTCGGCGACCGTCGTCTGATCGAACGCCTTCGCAAACGCGACGATCCCTTCGACGAGCCGACAGTCCGTGTCGTTGCAGGCGAGTTCGCGCACGAATTCGATATCGATCTTCAGGTAATGCGCCGGAATGTGCTTGAGGTAACTCAGACTGGCGTAGCCGGTGCCGAAGTCATCAAGCGCCAGGCGGCAACCGAGCGCCTCCACTCCCTCGGCGAAGTCGCGTCCCGCCTCAAGCTGATCGACGATCGCGGTCTCGGTCACCTCGACGACCAGCAAGGACGGGTCCGCTCCGGACTGCGCAATCGCAGCCTCGAGCTCGCGGAGGATGTCGGGGTCACCGATGGAGCGGCCGGAGAGATTGAACTCGGTCGGCGAGCCCCCCGCCGCGATGGCGACCGCCTGACGGATGACCCAGCGGTCGATCTCGGAGATCAGGCCGTAGCGCTCGGCGACGGGAAGGAACTCCTTGGGCTCGATGATCGAGCCGTCCTCGTCGCGCATCCGCAGCAGGAGCTCATTCTGAACCGTCTCGCCACTCGTCAAGTCGACGATCGGCTGGCTGTAGAGAAGTAGGCGTGCCTCATCCAGGGCGCTGCGGATCCGGGCGAGCCATATTGCGTCCTGAACGTCTTCCTCGAGTCGAGCTTCCCGTTCTTTGCGCTCGGAGATGTCGACGATCTGAGAGAAGAACGTCTGCACCGATCCGTCCGGCCCGCGAACGGGGGTGACGTGGAGCGATCCCCAGACAGCGCTGCCGTCGGGGCGCAGGTAGCGCTTCTCGGCCTGGAAGCTGGAGCTTCGGCCCTCCAGTACGGCGCGGCGGCCATCATCGTCCTTGCCGCAATCGTCGGGATGGGTGACCTCGTCGAAGGTCAGGCCGAGGAGCTCTTGGCGCGAACGCTGAAGGAACTCGCACATTGCCGCGTTGACCCGGACGTAGCGGCCCTCCTCGGGGTCGGTGAAAACCATGCCGATCGGGGCGGTGTCGAAGCCTTGCTCGAACAGCGAGACCGCAGCCAGGCGTTCGCGCTGCTCCTCACGCTCGTCGGTCACGTCCAGGACCGCCCCGCGGAGGTATTCGGGGTCCTCCCGGACCATCTCGCCCTGCACGGAAAGGCTGCGTAATTTTCCGTCGCGTCTGGTGACGCGGTACTCGCACGAGGCCGAGCCCTGCCGGATGCACCCGGCGATCGCTTCGAAAAGTATTCCGCGGTCCTCCGGATGGACCATCTCGGCGAAGGCGTCCAGATTCAGCCCCTCGTCCGGCGCGAGGCCCAGTAGCCGCGCAAAACCGGTGGAGTACGTGATCGTGCCGTAGGCCGGCACGAGCTCCCAGCTTCCTACGCCGACCATGCGCTCGGTCTCCCGCAGGCGCGCCTCCGTACGGGCCGCCTCAGGCATGCGGATGCCCTGCGCCACCTTGGTGACCGGCCGGATGTGAATGGCTAGGGTCGGTGCTTCGGACCATCATCTATTACTCAATGTCGACTACGAGACTCCGCGCCTTGAGCCGATGCCACTTTCGCCGAGGACCCAGGACGGACTCCTTCATGGTTCCATACGGAAGTCGTCCGGGGGGCACTTCAGGACCGCCTCCCTGAAGGCCGGTCCCGGCGAGCCCGGCACGGCCGGTGGTCGCCGCGCGTCGGACGGAGCACCCGCCGCAGTCCGTCCCCACCGTCCGCGAACCCCCTCGAGGTGCAGGATGGTGATCGGCGAAGGCAGGCAGGCGTCGATCTCGAGCCGCTCTCCCTCGGGCCGCATCCCGAGCATCGTCGTGATGAAGAGCAGCGGCGAGGCGGCGGCCCAGGCCTGCGGCTGGCAGGCGGTCGGGAACTCGACCGGATGGCGGGTCCGGGCGATGTCGTAGCCGGCGAAGACCTCCGGCAGGCCGTGGTCGAATCCCGTGGCCGCCTCCAGCAGGGCAAGGCAGATGCGTCCGGCCTCGTCACGGAATCCGTAACGAGCGAGGCCCGCGGCGATCAGCGAATTGTCATGGGGCCAGACGGTGCCGTCGTGGTAGGCGATCGGGCTGTACGCCGTCTCATCGGATGACATCGTCCGCACCCCCCAACCGGAGAACATGGGCGGCGACAGCAGCGCCGCGGCGGTCGCGGCGGCATGGTCGACCGACGCGATGCCGCTCCACAGCAAATGTCCGACGTTCGAGGTGAGGCTGTCGACGGGGTGCTTGTCGCGGTCGAGTGCCAGCGCGTAGTGGCCGCGGTCCTCGAGCCAGAAGTCGCGCTCGAAACGCGTCCGCAGCTCCTCGGCCTCTGTCCTCAGCCGCCTGCCCAGCTCGGCGTCTCCCCAGATCTCATCAGCCAGCCGCGCGCAGCGCCGCTTCGCGTCGAAGACGTATCCCTGGATCTCGCAGGTTGCGATCGGCGTCTCGGCGAGCCGGCCGTCGGCGAAGGCAATCGAGTTCCAGGAGTCCTTCCAGCACTGGTTGCGAAGCCCGCTCTCGCGGTTGCGCCGCTCGTACTCGACGTAGCCGTCCTTGTCGCGGTCGCCATGGCGGTCGATCCACTCGAGCGCAGCCCGCGCGTTCGGCTCCAGCTCGCGGACCAGCTCGCGGTCGCCGGTCCAGCGCTCGAACTCATCGAGCAGGACGAGGAAGAGCGGGGTCGAGTCGGCACTTCCGAAGTAGGGGGAATACGGGAGCTCCCCGTTCACGGTCAGCTCGCCGAAGCGGATCTCATGGAGGATCTTCCCCGGCTCGGCGTCGCGGAACGGGTCCTCGGCGGTCGCCTGGCGGGCGGCCAGCGAGCGCAGGGTCCCCCGCGCCAGCTCGGGAACGTAGGGAAGCGCCTGATAGCTGGTGATCAGGCTGTCGCGGCCGAAGGCGGTCATGAACCAGGGCAACCCGGCGGCCGGGAGGATCTCGCCGGTACGGATCCGCGGGTAGAAGCGCAGCGCCGCGAGATCGGCCAGGCTGCGCCGATAGACGTTCGCGAGGATGTCCCAGTCGGTATCGAGGCGCGGCGCCGATCCCATCCAGCGGTCGAGCTCGTCGTGCAGCGCGACGCGGGTCCGGTCGAACGCCGGGCGACCGTCCGGAGGAGGGTTGCCGATCGCGCCGCTGCGGACCGGCGCGCCCACCGGCGCGACCTCAAAGCAGAGCGTCTCTTCCTCGCGCGGGTTCAGTTCCAACGTCACCTCGAAGCCGTCCTCGCTCACGGTCGCGTCGGCGTCGGTCGAGATCCGCGTCTCCCGAAGGAAGCCGGCGCTCCGATACCTCAGCGAAAGCTCGTCGCCCTCGGCGCGGCGGACCACCGGCCGCTCCCGTATCCGTCCCGCTTTGACCTCGAAGAGGTCAGCGAAGTCGGCGTCGATCTCGAGTCTCAGCTCCGCCTGCAACGGGTCGTTGCGGTGGTTGACGACCGAGATCTCCTCGAGCCAGCTGCGGTGGACGATGCGGCGGCGGATGATCGACACCTCCGGGCTGGCGAACAGGGCACGTCGCGGCGGCACGAGGAAGAACTGGGCGAGGTAGTAATCCACATCGGCGAGCGAGAGGCTGTCGAGAGGCCGCCCTTCGAAGTAGAGGCGCCAGACCGAGATGTGGCGCGTGTCGGCGACAAAGAACCCGTGGCTCTGGTCGCTGCGCATCATGTCGCCGCGGATATCGGAGACGGCGAACGTGCTGCCGTCGAAGACGCTGACGATCGGGTCGGGCATCGGCGCTCAGATTGGTGGCGCGGCGAGCGCCCCGCCGGCGGCCCGCTCGGCGGCGGCACGGTAGACGTCTTCATAGCGGGCGGCGACCGAGTCGGCGTCGAAGCGACGGGCGGCTTCGCGGCAGCGGGACGGCTCGATCGATCCCAAGCGAGCTATCGCCGCGGCCATGTCCTCGGTGTCCTCGACCAGAAACCCACAGCGACCGTCTTCGATGATCTCCGGCGCAGAGCCCTCGGGGAAGGCGATCACCGGCGTCCCGGTCGCGAGCGCCTCGACCATCACCATCCCGAACGGCTCCGCCCAGCGGATCGGCATCAGCAGCGCCCGGGCCTTGGCGAACAGCTCCGCCTTGCGCCTGCCGCCAACCTCGCCGACATAGGTGACCCCGGTCCGGCCCAGGTGGGGCGCGACCTCCCGCTCGAAGAACTCCTCTTGGCCCGGCTGCACCGGCCCGGCCAGGACCAGCGGCAATCCGGCGAGCCGCGCGGCCTCGAGCGCACGGTGCGGCCCCTTCTCCTCGTTCATCCGGCCGATCCAGAGCAGATAGTCCTCCTTGTGTTCGCCGAGCGGCCAGGCGGCGACATCGATCGGGTTCGGGACCACCGCAGCGATCTGCAGGCCGGCGGGACTATGCTCGGCCTGGGCCTCGCTGAGCGCCACGACCCGAACCTTGTGCCCGTGGTGGCCATAGAAGTCGACCACGCCCGGGTCGTCGAAGGACCCGTGCAGCGTGTGCACGATCGGGGTCGCGAGACGATCCGCCATGGCGACGGCGACGAAACCGCAATGGTCGTGCAGGACGGTGTAGGGCCTTTCGCCCGGTTCCCCGGCGTCGACCAACTCGAACGCCCGACCGACGTGGTCGGACTCGTGCAGGGAACGCTGGATCTCATCCGGGTGGGCGTCGGCGAGCGGGTTCACGACCGTGCCTCGTGAGCGCGATCCAGGCGGCGCGAACAGGGTCACCTCGTTGCCGCGACGGAGCAGTGCCGAGCAGAGCAGGTCGACCACCTCCTCGATACCGCCGTACCCGGGCGGGGGAACCTGGATCCACGGTGGTGCCAGCATCGCGACGCGGAACCCGGACATGCCCATGGCTGCCCGCGCAGTGGCCCGGGGAACACAAGCTGTCGTTGTTTCAGGCCGCCGACTCGACATCCCCCACGTAGGTAGGCCGATCGCCGCTCGCGACAAGAGACCTGCGCCAGTCCGATCCGGCCAGAAACCTGCCACTCCGACTTCGGGTCGCGGCGAGGCATGGTGCTGCATGTTTTCCCTTCCACGGGGTAGGAAGTTCTTCGGACACCGGGCGACGGCCGCAGGGGCCAAGCAGCCACGCCGTCGGCCAGCGGTTGCCACAGGAGGGAAGGTCATGCCAGAAGTTGAGATGTGGGTGTTCAGCGTCGAGTCCGGGATCGGGAACGACCCGACACAGGGCATCGACGTGACCGGGTTCGGGGT
>JAOPZF010000244.1 GCA_025964255.1 Solirubrobacterales bacterium
GGCATCTCCGCCTGGCCGACCTGGGTGCGGGCGGCTTCGATCGCGGCGAGGCCGGGGGAGGCTGCGGTGGTCGTCGTCGGCAGCCCGAGGAGGGGGGAGCTGCCGCCGAGGGTCGCCTGGCCGAGCAGCTGCGAGAAGGTCTGGGAGGAGGCGGAGGAAGGGGAGACGTAGGCGGAGGGGGAGGCGCTGCCACGTTCGGCGGGGGAGGTGCCGGTGGCGGCCGAGGAGGAGGAGACCCCACCGGTTTCGGCCGGCTTCGGGTAGAGCGCCGTTTCAATCGAGGCGATTCGGGCAAGCGTCGTTTCCAGGCTCATCGCCTTTGTGTTCGGCCACGCTCAGCGAGCCTGTAAGCGAATCGAGATGTTTACCCAAAAGTCGCGCCGGATTTGGGCCAACCGTTTAAACCTAGATCCGCGAAAGCTGGTAACCGATTCTCACAAAAAAGGAGGGCGGCCGGCCCAACCCAGGCCGACCACCCTCCTCAGCGCGTCTCGCTTAGCCCTGGAGCAGCGAAAGCACCGACGACCCGGACTGCTGGGCCTGGGCCAGCATCGCCGTGCCGGCCTGCTGCAGGATCTGCAGCTTGGTGAATTCGACCATTTCGGAGGCCATGTCCACATCGCGGATACGGCTTTCCGAGGCGCTCAGGTTTTCCTGGTACACGCTCAGGTTGTTGAGGGTGTGTTCGAGGCGGTTCTGCACCGCACCGAATTCGGCGCGCTGGCTGGAAACCGTTTCGATCGCTTCGTCGATCTGTTTCAGATCTTCTTCGCTGCCGAATTCGAACGCTTCGGCTTTGACTGCTTCGCCGAGGCTGACGGTCGCGACGGCGATCGTCTCACCGTCGTTGGCGCCGACCTGGAACGTGATCGTGGTGGCTTCGTTCAGGAGTTTGATGCCGTTGAATTCGGTGTCTTCACCGATCTGGGCCACCTCGCTCGCGAGCTGGTTCACCTCGGACTGGATCGACGTTTTGTCCGATTCCGAGAGGCTGCCGTTCTTGTACTGGACGGCGAGTTCCCGGGTGCGCTGCAGCATCGAGTGGACCTCGTTGAGGGCACCTTCAGCGGTCTGCACGACGGAGACAGCGTCCTGGACGTTGCGCTGCGCCTGGCCGATGCCTTTGACCTGAGCTTTCAGCCGTTCGCTGATCGCCAGGCCGGCGGCGTCGTCCGCGGCACGGTTGATGCGGTAGCCCGAGGACAGGCGTTCCATCGCTTTGCCGATGCCTTCGGACGTCGACACCAGGTTGCGGTGCGCGTTGAAGGCTTCCATGTTGGTCTGGATACGAAGGGACATTCGATCTCACTCCTTGGATCGTTTGTTGATGGTCCCGGGGCGACTTCCGTGTCACCCCATGGTTTTGCAGTCGTGTGATCGGCCGCGGGAATCGATCCTTTAAGCGAATTTCGATGGCGACCCGCTCAGACGTTCGTCCGGGGGCGCCCGTCCGAGTTGCATACCGGGCGTCGCGTGGCGGCCCGGGCAGGCGGTGGCCGCCACGAGACGCCCGGGACGTGAGGGTTCCGCAGGGAAGTCCACGGGTTCGGCACGTTCGTCACCCTTCCGTGCGCCCGGGATGTTGATGGGCCGAAAACTCCAGATATAGAGGGGTTTTCGGCCCATCAACATCGAGGCGGCTTGAAGTCCGGGACGAACCGTGACGTTCCATGGGTCTTCGTGACCTCTCCCCGCACCCCCGGCCGTCTCGTCCACGGCCACAGCCTGCCCGGGCCGTGGACGAGACGACCGCGTCCCTTGCTGCTTCGGGCGTCAGCTTCCCTACGCCGGGTGGGCTAGGAGGAGGTACTGGTAGGCGGTGAGGCGCTGGCGGGCGCCATCGCTGCCTAGGGCCGAGAGGAACTTGGCGAGGTGGTCGACCGCGGGAGGGGGGTCGGTGGGGAGGCGGGTGGAGGCTGCGCTAGCGAGCTTGTAGCCGCAGTCGCGGAGCATCAGCTCGGCCTCGGTGAGGGTGAAGAAGTGGACGTGGGTGCGGTCGAGGAGGCCGGCGTCTTCGTAGTGCCAGCGGTCTTTGGTGAGGAGGGGGAGGACGACGGACCAGTGGCCGACGTTGGGGACCGAGAGGATCAGGGCGCCGTCGTCGGCCAGCCAGGGGCGGAGGACGCGGAGCAGGCGGTGGGGGTCGTGGAGGTGCTCGAGGACGTCGCCGAAGACCATCGCGTCGAAGCTGCCGCGCTCGTGGGGGAGGTCGTCGAGCTCGTCGAGGTTCGCCTCGAGCACGCCGTCGAGGCGCTCGCGGGCGCGGGCCGCCGCGTCGGGGAAGAGCTCGAGGCCGAAAACCTCCGTTCCCTCGCGCTCCTCGCGCAGGGCCGCCCCGAGCGCGCCGGCGCCGCAACCGATGTCGAGGACGCGGCGAGCGCCCTCGGGCACCAGCGCCCGCACCTCGGGCCGGTCGAATTCGAAGTAGGCGTCCTCCTGTGGGCTCATACGACGCTCACCGCCGGGTGCTTGCGTTCGAAGGCCGCCCGGTCGGCGGCGATCGTCGCCTCGATCCAGGCGCGCAGCTCCGGGTCCTCGCTGCGGACGGTCGCCGAGAGGGCGTGGCGGATGTGGGAGGCGCGGACGAGGAGCGGCGGGCGGCCGATCTCGCGCAGGCGCACCAGGAGGTCGGAGTCCTGGAACCAGATCCGCAGCGCGGGGTCGAAGAACTCGGCGGGCGCGTGGGACATCGCGGCGATCGTCGCGGCGGTCAGGCCGAAGCACCAGGCGGCGAAGTCCTCGCGCATCACCCCGTCGATCGTCAGCGGGAAGGCGACCGCGGCGCCACCGTCGAGCGCGGCGCGGAGCGGCTCCCACCAGCCCTCCATCACTTCAACGTCGTCGTTCATCACCACCGCGTAGGGAGTGTCGACGGCGCGCAGGCCGGCGTTGACCGGGGCCGAAAAGCCCTGCGGTGGCGAGCCGTTGTCGACCAGGACCACCTGATGGGGGGCCGAAGTGTTGGCGGCGACCGCGGCGAGGCAGGCGCGCACCCTCGGGGCGGTGGCGTCGAGGGTGGGGATGACGACGGTCAGCTCGGCCGGCTCGCCGGGAGCACGGCGGGCGGTGACGGCGGCGCCGGCCGGGGCGGCAAGCGCGGCGGGGACCGAGATGACGCGGCCGCGCTGACCAAGCTCCATGCAGACCGCGGCGAGCTCCAGCTCCGCGGGGGCGCCGAGCGGGGCGCGCAGGCAGTCGAGGTCGGAGCGGCGCAGGGCGAGCGCGTGGGTTGAGACCGGATGAGGGAGGGCGTCGCCGACCCCGCCGGTCGCGCCACTCGGGTGCCCCGCGGCAGCGGCGATGTCAGGGCTTTCCAGCGCCCCGACCAGCGGGCCGAGCGCGCCCTCGTCGAGCAACGGGGCGTCGCGGAGGAGGACCAGGACCTCGCTGCCGGCGGCTTCGGCGCCGGCGATCGCGCAGGCCAGGAAGCCCTCGCGACGCTCCCGCCGCAGCACCTTCACGTCGCCGCTCAGCCCACCGAGCAACTCGCCGAGGTCGGGGCTCGCGTCGTCGACGATCACCGCCTCGAAGCTCGGCTCGTTGGCCAGCCCGGCCAGCGCCTCGAGGCAACGGCGCGCCCGTTCGGGGCCGCCGTCGAGGTGGACGATCAGGGAGACCGCGGGCATCGCTCAGGCCGGTGGGGCGACCGGCTCGCCGAGGCCGGTGACGGCGTCGATCCGCACGGCCCACTCGTCGTCGATGATCTCCAGCTCGCCGTGGCCGAGCCGCAGCCCGTTGACGTAGAGGTCGATCGGGTCCTCCAGCCGGCGGTCCAGCTCGACCACCGCGCCGACCCCGAGGGCGACGATGTCGGTCAGCGAGAGGCGCGCCTGGCCGAGCTCGGCCCAGACCCGCACCGGCACCTGGCCGAGCGAGTCGCGTAGCGCCGCGTCGGGCGCTACCTCGGGCCGGGTCGCCGCGCGGTGGGTGGTGGCGAGACGTGCCAGGCTCTCCGCCGCGGTCGGCTCGACCGCTTCCAGCACCTGCACGGCGCGCCGGCTGCCGCTGCGCCCGGGCTTCGCCCGCAACACCCGCACGCCGTCGACGCAGAGCCCGAGCCCTTCGCCGACCCGGCCGCCGAGCCGCAGCGTCTGGCCCGGCTTCAGCCCGAGCACCGCCGCGGCGGGCGTCTCCGGACCGGCGATCTCGGCCCGCAGCGGCACCTCGATCCCGGCCATCGCCTCGCGCAGCCGCAGCCCCGTGATCGGGTCCGGCGCCTCCTCGCCATCGCCGCGCCGGCCGAGGATCCGCCCCTCGACCGGGGCGATCGCGCGGTGGGGGAGGAGCAGCGTCATCGCGTAGTCGTGCCCCAGCATCTTCGCCTGCATCGCCAGCTCCAGCGTCGGCTCCGACACCGGGGCGACGCCCGCCGTCTCCAGCTGCGAGTCGATCCCCAGCAGCTCCAGCTCGGTCCCGGTCAGGTCGCGCCAGACCACTGCCAGCTGGTCGAGCATGTCCTCGAAGAGCCGCCGGGCGAGCGCCAGGTCGATCTCCGACAGGCGCCGGTCGGCGACCGGTTCCTCCGGCGCGCCGCTGAGCAGCGAGTCGATCCCGGTCAGCATGAATGCCGAGTCGACCGCGAGCAGGACCTGCGACTCGGTCGGCCGCAGCTCGACCACGCCGCAGAGCGCCGTCGGGTCGAGTCGGTCATGGGCGTTGGCCCAGGTCAGCTGCGAGGCCTCGACGAACTCGAGCTCGATCGGCAGCCGCAGCTCGGCCGAGAGGCGGGTCGAGCTGGTCCGGCAGAACGCCGCCAGGGCCCGTCCCAGCCGCCGCTCGTGGTCCGGCGTGAACTTGGTCGGCCGGGTGAAGTCGATCGTCTTCATCGCAGTCATCAGAGGCCCTCCTCCGCTTCGGCGAGGCTCGCGCGCCGCCGTTCGATCTCTTCCAGAAGGGCCGAACGCCGCTGTTCGGCGGCGGCCCGCGCGGCGGCCTCCTCGGCGACCGCGAGGTGGCGCCAGACCATCACGGCGGCGCCCCAGCAGACGATGTAGCCGATCACCCCGGCGAGTATCGCGCGGATGCCGAGGCTCACCGTCGGCACCCCGGCGTTGTAGGCCAGCAGGGCGACGAGAGCGAAGGCGCCGACGCCGCCCCCCCCGCGGGCGAGCTCGATCTGCCGCATCGCCCGCGGGTGGTCGGAGAGGCGGATGACGACCTCGCTCGGCGGCGTCTCCAGCCCTTCCTCGATGCCTTCGTAAGTGCTCACCGGACTACCTTCGACGCCAGCGCACGCGGGTCGGCGGGGGCGATGTCGACGACGTTCTCGGCGACGTAGTGGATCGGCAGGGTGGTGCGGATGGCGACGTCGACGGCGGCGCCGATGTAGGTGGTGTCGGCGGCCGAGCTGATCAGGATCCGGTTGGGGCCGAGCGGCCGCAGCGTCTCCAGCATCTCGACCGCGGCGGGCGAGGCGGTGCCGGCCCGGACGGCGAGGTGGACCTCGTCGAGGCCCGCAGTGGCGAGCGTCGCGGCGAGGGACTCGACCGTGTGCGCGGCCCCTGCCGAGGCGCCGGGGGTGTCGACCAGGACCAGCTCGGCCGACTCGCCGAGCAGGGCGACGGCGAGCTCGTCGCCGCTGATCACCTGGACCGGGACGCCCGAGCCCTCGAGCAGCGCGCGGAGCGCGGCGCCGTGGTCGGCCGGTTCGACGCTGATGCAGGCGACGTCCTGGCCGACCGCCGCGTGGGCGGTGGCGATGCGGGCGACCGCGGCGGTCTTGCCGGTGCCGGTCGGGCCGACGACGGCGAGGCGACGGCGGCCGGGGCCGGGCGCCGGGGCGACCGGCAGGCGCAGGGACAGCTCGTTGCGGACCAGCGTCTTGAGCCGGCCCGGGGTGGAGAAGGGAGCGACGTTGCGGACGACCGAGTCGACGACGTCGGCGGCCTGGTCGGTGCCGAGGCCGGTGGCGACCATGCCATCGCGGAGGTTGGAGACCCGCTTCGGCTCCTCGACCGGCTCCGCCTCGGCGTCGAATTCCTCGACGAACACGGGCTTCGCCGCCGCGGCGCGCACGCCCGGGGCGGGCAGTCCGTCACCGATTGGTTCGGGCGCGCGCGGTTCGACGGAGGGCGCTGCGGCCATCTCCTCGAGCAGGTCGGAGAACGGTTTCGACTCACCGACGAGCCGCTGCATCTGCGGCGTCGCCAAACCTTCGCGGGTAGCCACGTCGTTACGCACCGGGTGCTGTTCGCCGGGAGTCGGAAGTTGAAGGACCGTTTCGGTCTCCTCGACCGCCGGCTCTTCGTCGTAGACATCGATCCGCGGGCCGCCGGGGCGGGCGTCGACCTCGACGCAGCGCTTCTGGAAGAAGCCGCCGATGCCGCCGATCAGACCCTCGC